>RFGL01000451.1 GCA_003697015.1 Acidobacteriota bacterium
CAAAGAGCCCTTCTACGACGCCACCAGCCACATCTTCCCCCGCCTGGTGCTGCTGACCTTCCTGCTGGCGGCCCCCGCCGAACGCGACGCGCTCTCCCTCGACCGCTGGCTCGCCGGCCGGCGCGCGCCCCCCTCCGGCGACGGGAATTGACGGCGATGGCCCGAACCCACCGGCGACCGGGTCGATTTCGAGCAGCTGGTCGAGGACCGCTCCCTACGTGCCGACCTGGTGGTGCTCGGCTATACCGAGAAGAAATTGGGCGAGCGCGGTGCCGAGCTCTTCCGCAAGCACCCTGCTCTGCGCGACGTTCTCTTCGTCTCCGCCCGCCAGCGGATCGACATCGAGTAAGCCCCGGGCGATAGCATGCCGCGGTGATGAGCCACGGACGCGCCGCGGCGCTGCTGGCGATCCTCTGCCTCGTCCTCCTCGGGACGCTGCTTCCCCTGCGCGCGGGCCTCCAGCGGGTGTGGGGGGACGAGGGCACGTTCCTGGCGATGGCGGAGAGCCTGGTGCACGACCGCGATCTCGCCTTCGACGAACGCGACCGGCGGCGCCTGCTGGCGGCGGCGGAGACGGAGCCGGGGGCGGGGGCGGTGATTCTCGAGCGCGACGACGACGGCACCATCGCCTTCTCCAAGCCGATCCTCTACCCCCTCGCGGCAGCGCCCTTCGTCGCCCTCTTCGGCGACCAGGGGCCGGCGCTGTTGAACGCCTTGCTGCTGGCGCTCGCCCTCGCCCTCGCCCATGCATTCCTCAGCCGATGGAACGACCCCGGCCGCAGCGCTCTGGTGGTGGTCACCTTCGCCGGCGCCAGCGTGCTCCTGCCCTACGTCCTGTGGCGGATGAGCGACGTCATGCAAGCGGCCTTCACCCTCGCCGGCCTGGCCCTGAGCTGCGCCGCCCTGCGCCCGGCCGCGGCCCGGCCCCAGGGCCGGCTGTCGCGGCTCCTCGACCGGCGCTGGGCTCCCTGCCTCGGCGCCGTCCTCCTCGGCCTGACCGTCGCCATGCGGGTGACCAACGCCGCCCTGGCAGCGGTACCGGTCTTGGCGCACCTCTTCGCCCGCCGGCGGCGGCGCGCCGTCGCCCTGGCGGCGAGCGCGGCGCTGGCCTACCTCGCGGCGGCCGGCTTGACCTGGCAGCTCACCGGCCATCCCGACCCCTACCGCGCACCGCGCACCAGCTTCACCGCCGCGACCGGCTATCCCGCCGGGCCCGAAGCAGCCGCCGCCGAGCGTTTCGACCGCCGGCCGGCGACCCATCACCGCAGCCTCGCCGCCGTCGGCAAGCTCGATCGCGTGGCCTACAGCGCCGCCTACTTCTGGCTCGGCCGCCACACCGGCCTGGCCGTCTACTTCCCCGCCGCCCTGGCGCTCCTCGCCGCCGCCCTGCGCCGCCCCGACGCCCTCGGCCGAGCGGCGCTCCTGGCCTTTGCCGCCTGCGTGGCGTTCTTCGTCGGCTGGCTGCCGGAGAACTACTTCGGCGGACATACCTTCATCGGCAACCGCTACCTCCTCACCGCCTACGCGGCCCTCCTCGTCGCCCCCCGGCGGCTTCCCGGCCGCCGGCTGCTGTTCGCGGTCTGGGGCCTCGCCTTCGTCGCCTACGCATCCGCCCTGTGGTCGACGGTGCGCTGCCGCGGCCTCGACGTCTACCCCAGCCAGAGCCACGCCCACGCCGGCCTCTTCCGCCTGCTGCCCTACGAGTCCACGGCCCAGGATCTGATGAGCCGCGACCGCTACTGGTCCGGGGCCTTCCTGCGTTTCGTCGACCCCTTCGCCGAGCTGCGCCCCTGGCACGCCGTGCTCGACAGCGGGCGGCCGGCAGCCGAGGTGATGATCGCCCGCTGGCAACCGGCAGCCCCCCTGCGACTGGTGGTCGAGACCGACGCCCCCGAGGCCTGGCTGACGATGCGCGACTACGCCGGCCGCGAGAGCCATCCGGTCGGTGCCGGCCAGCGCCGGGGAGGCTTCGCCGTCGTCGACTTGGCGCCGTCGCGTCCCTGGCGCTACCACCGCTTCTGGTTCTTCCCCGAGCAGCGCTACCGCGTCCACCTCCTGCGCCTGGCGCTCCACGTGCCGCACGGGCGGGCGCGAGCGCGGCTCTACTACCTCGACGACCCGGCGCTGCTCGAGCAGTCCTTCGCCTACGAACGCCGCGACGCGACGGCGGCGGACGAGTGCCCGGCCGGAGGCCGCTTGCCCCTCAGCCTGCGGCTGCGCAACGCCAGCCCGCGCACCTGGCTGCACGAAGGGGTGACGCCGGTCTACCTCAAGCTGCGCTGGCACGCCGCGGACGGCGACGTCGCCGGGGAGAGCGCGCCGTTCCGCCTGCCGGCGGCGGTGGCGCCGGGGCAGGAGCTGGGCCTCGAGGTCGAGGCCGACTGCCCGGCGGCGCCCGGCCCCTACCGCCTCGAGGCCGACCTGCTGCTGGCCCGCGTCGGCTGGTTCGCCGAGCGCCTCGGCGAACCGATTCTGCACCGGCCGGTCGAAGTCCTGCCCGCACCGGACGACGACTGAACGGCCGGGCCCCGGCTTGCGGCGACGCCGGCGGCGTGGGACGATGGCGCGTCGATCAACGAAGCCCTGGAGGTTGGAGATGATGAAGCCGCGTCGTCTCATCGCCGTCGCGCTGCTGGCGCTCGCTGCCCTGCCGGCGGCGGCCGAACGCACCGCCGAGCCACCGCCGCTGCTGCCGGAGCCGGTGGTCGCCGCCCTGGCCCGGGAGCTGTCGGGAAGCGAAGCCCGGCTCACGGTGCAGGAGCTCTCCCGCCATCACCGCATGCGCGGCTCGCGCGCCTTCCGCACCGCCGCCGAACACGTCGCCCGGCGCGCCGCCGACTACGGCCTGTCCGGCGTCGAGATTCTCGAGCTCGTCGCCGACGGCGAGCGCTTCTACGGCACCCAGCGCTCGCGCCCGGCCTGGGACGCCGACTTCGCCGAGCTGTGGGAACTGCGCCAGGACGGCGACGGCGGCTGGACCGACGCTCGCCGCATCGCCTCCTGGGAGCTGCGGCCGATCACCCTGGCGCAGGACTCGGCCTCGGGGTCGGCGACGGCGGATCTGGTCTTCGTCGGCGCCGGCACCAGCGCCGGCGACTACCAGGGCCTCGAGGTGGCGGGCAAGCTGGTCTTGACTTCCAGCCAGCCCGGGGCGGTGGCGGCGCTGGCGGTGGGGGAGCGCGGGGCCGCCGGCATCGTCTCCTACGCCCAGAATCAGAAGAGCGCCTGGTGGGGGGAAGACAAGTCCCTGGTGCGCTGGGGCCATCTCGAGACCTTCGCCTTCATGGTGTCGGTGAACCAGGCCGACGCCTGGCGCCAGCGCCTGGCGCGCGGCGAGCGGGTGCGGCTGCGGGCCGAGGTGCGCGCCGGCCGCCGCCCCGGGGTCTACGCCATCCCCACCGCCGTCCTCCCGGGTGCCGACCCCGAACGCCGCGACGAGGAGATCGTCTTCTCCTGCCACCTCGACCACCAGCGGCCGGGGGCCAACGACAACGCCAGCGGCTGCGCCGCCATCCTCGAGGCCGGCCGCGCCCTGGCCAGGCTCGTCCGCCAGGGGGCGATCCCGCCGCCGCGGCGCACCCTGCGCTTCGTCTGGCCGCCGGAGATCGAGGGCACCATCGCCCTGTTGAACGCCCGCCCGCAGCTCGCCGCCCGAGCGAAGGCGGTGATCCACATGGACATGGTCGGCGGCGACGCGACGGCCACCAAGGCGATCTTCCACCTCACCCGCTCGCCCAAAAGCCTGCCGACTTTCTGCAACGACGTCGCCGAAGCCTTCGGCCGTTTCGTCGACGGCCAGTCCTACGCCCACGCCGCCGGCGTCGACGTGCCCTACCCCCTGGTCGACCCGGAGGGCGGCCGCCAGGCCCTCCTGCCGCGCTTCGCCGACTTCTCGATGGGGAGCGATCACCAGGTGTGGGCCGAGGGCTCCTTCCGGGTGCCGGCGATCTACTTCAACGACTGGCCCGACCGCTACATCCACACCCACGCCGACGGCGTCGAGAACATCGACCCCACCAAGCTCCTGCGCGCCGCCTTCCTCGGCGCCGCCAGCGGCTACTACCTGGCCCAGCTCGACGACGGCGAGGTGACCCCGCTCCTCGCCGTCCTCCGCCGCCACGCCCTCGGGCGCGCCGCCACCGCCCTGGAGCGCGCCGCGCGGCTGGAGGCGGCGGAGGCACGGAACCTGCTGCGCCACCAGCTGGCCTACGAGCGCGGGGTGATCGACTCGATCGCCCCCTTCGCCGGTCTCGGCGCGGCCGACCGCGAGTACGCCGGAGCGAGCCTGGAGCTGCTGCGCCAGGTGCTCGGCGTCGGCGGCCGGCCGTCTCCCTCCGCCGGCGACGGCGGCAGCGACGGCCGCATCTGCCGCCGCCAGGGCGAGCCCAAGGGCCCGATGAGCGGCTTCGGCTACAGCTACCTCGACGACCGCCTCGAGCGCCGGGGGATCGAGCGGCCCGCCCTCCTCACCTACCGGGGCCTGTGGGGCAGCGGCGGCGAGTACGCCTACGAGGCCCTGAATCTGGTCGACGGCGAGCGCACCGTAAGCCAGGTGCGCGACGCCGTCGCCGCCATCTACGGCCCGGTGCCCGTCGAGCTGGTGGCCGAGTACCTCGACGCCCTGGCCGGGATCGGCGTCCTCAGCTGCGAATAGGTCTCCCCACGGGCGCCCTCGAGACGCCGAGCCGGAGGAGCGGCGGGGCCGCGCCTACCGGCCCGGCGCGGGCGCGGGGCGGTGCAGTCGACCGCGCAACCTCACCGGCGCCGCAGGCGCGCCACGCCGAGGCCCGCCAGCAGCAACGCCAGGAGCACCAGCAAGCCTGACCCCAGGGTGGGGACGTCGATCGGCGGCACTACCGCCAGGTGAGCCGGGCCGCCGGGCTCGGTGATGCTGCCGTCCGCCGTCAGGTCGTCGTCCCCCAGGCCGCCGTCGGTGATGCTGAAGGTGATGACGTTGGCGGCGAAGGTCGCCGGCAGCATGTACCACTGGGGCGTCGGATCGCTCGGCACCGGGCCGTACTTCCAGTAGTCGGCGTCCGCCGGGAAGGCGTTGGGGAAGGTGAGGGTGAAGTCGACGGTGGCGCCGGGGACGCAGTTCATCAGCACGAAGTCGAGCAGGCCGAAGGGGAAGAACTCCCCCGCCGGGGCGCTGCCGGCCGGCGGCGAGCCCGGGTCGCCTTCGAGGGCGATCCAGGCGACCTGCTGGAAGCCGCAGTTGGGGCCGCCGCCGCTGATGGTGACGGTGGCGTCGCCGGCGCCGGTGGCGGTCGGGCCGGTGAAGGTGGTGATCGGCGTGGCGATCGCCGTCAGGGTGTCGGTGGCGGTACCGCTGTTGCCCGACGACGAAGTCAGGTCGCCGGTGACGTTGACCGGGCTGCCGATCGCCGTCGGCGTGACGTCGACGCGCACGGTGCAGACCGCCCCCGCCGCCACCGTGCCGCCGGTGTAGGTGATGGTGCTGGCGCCCGGCGCCGCCGTCACCGAACCGCCGCAGCCGTCGACCACGTTGGGCACGGCGGCGATCACCAGCCCGGCGGGGAGGACGTCGGTGAAGGCGAGGCCGGTGGCGGCGACGCCGCTGGCCGAATTGTCGATGGTGAAGGTGAGGGTGCTGATCGAGCCCACCGACGCCGGATTCAGGCCGAAGCTCTTGGTGAAGGCCGGCGGCGGCTCGATGGTCAGCGCGTCGCTCGCCGGACCGCTCACCGACAGCCCGGCGGAGAAGAGGTCGCTGGTGGTGTTGACGAAGGTCCCCGGCGTCGCCGCCGCCGGTACCTGCAGGGTGACGGTGAAGGAGCAGCTGCCGCTCGGCCCCAGGCTGCCGCCGGAGAAGGTCAAGAACGACGTCCCCGAAATCGACGAGCCGGCGCCGCAGCTCGAGGTATCGGGCAGCGGCGCGACCGCGGTCAGACCGGCGGGCAGGCTGTCGGAGAAGGAGAGGTTGCTGGCGCCGGCGGACGAATCGAGGTTGGTGAGGGTGAAGGTGAGGTCGACGGTCTCCCCCGGGAAGCCGGTACCGCTGAAGGCCTTGTCGAGCGTCAGGGTGACCACCCGCAGATCGTCGCTCGCCGCCGCCCCGCTGACCGGGAAGCTGCCGCCGCTGTTGCCGATCACCGTGCCGGTCACCGTGCTGGTGGTATTGGTGAAGGTACCGCCGGCGACGGGTCCGGCGGGTACGTCGAGCAGCAGGCGGACGGTGCACGAGCCGCCCGCCGCCAGGCTGCCGCCGGCGTAGGAGAGCATGGTGGTGCCGACGCCGCCCGCGACGCCGCCGCAGTCGTCGAAGAGCACCGAGTTGATGGTGAGCCCGGCGAGGGCGGCGCCGAGGTCGTCGGTGAAGGCGACGGCGCTGGCGGCGCGGGCGAGGTCGAGGTTGTCGATGGTGAATTCCAGGGTCACCGTGCCGCCGGGGACCGCCGGATCGTCGGTGAACGACTTGCTGATCCCGAGGAGAGCGCTGTTGACCTCGAGCACGTCCGAGGCCGAACCGAGGGTCAAGGGCGTGGTGCCGATGGTGGCGGAGAGGCTCGAGGTGACGTTCAGGTAGAAGTCGTCCGCCGCTCCCGCCGGCACCATCAGGGTGACGTCGAAGCTGCACGGCGGCGCACCCGCCGAGAGGCTGCCGAGGCTGAAGAGCAGGAAGCCCCCCACGTCGACGATCGAGGAGCCGGCGCCGCAAGCCGAGGTATCGGGCAGCGGCGGGACGACGACCAGCCCGGAGAGGACGGTGCTCAGGGTGTCGGTGAAGAAAATGCCCGAGGCGGCGGCGGTGCCGGCCGAGTTGTCGAGGGTGAAGCGCAGGGTGACGGTATCGCCGGGCAGCGCCGGATCGTCGGTGAACGACTTGGTCAGGGTCAGGCCGGCGATGATGAGGTCGTCGCTGGCCGGGTTGCCGGTGGTCGCCACCCCGCCGACGGTGGCGGTGACGCTGGAGGTGGTGTTGGTGAAGCTCCCGGGCAGCGCGCTCCCGGGCACGGCGAGGGTGACGGTGATGGTGCAGGTTTCCCCGGGCATCAGGCTGCCGCCGGAGACGGCGATCAGGGTCGGGGTCGAGAGGTCGACGGTGGCGCCGGTGCAGGTATTGCCGGCCACCGCGGTGGCGGTGAGCCCTGCCAGCACCGTGGTCAGGTCGTCGCTGAAGGCGATGGCGGTGGCGTCGGCGGTGGCGTTGACGTCGTGGGTGAGGGTGAACACCAGGGTCGCCGTGCCGCCGGGGGGGACCGGATCGTCGGTGAATTCCTTCGTCAGGATCGGCGCGCCTTCCACCACCAGGACGCCGCTGGCGCCCGGGCCGGTCACCGTCGGCGTCCCCGCCACGTCGTCGAGCACGGCGGTGATCTCTTCGGTGAAGTTGGTGTAGCTGCCGCCGGGGAAGCCGTCCGGGACGTCGACGGTGAGCGAGAAGGTGCAGGAATCCCCCGGGCTCCCCGCCGCCGCCAGGCTGCCGCCGGTGAGCGAGAGCCCCTGGCGATCGGTGTCGATGGAGACCAGCGCCAGGGACGAGCCGCCGCCGCAGGGCGGATCGGGCGTCGGCGGCAGGGTCACCGACACCGGGAAGGGCAGGAAACCCGAGGTCGGATCGGGCGGGAACCCCCCGGAGCCGTCGGTCAGCTCGTCGATGAAGGCGATGCTCGAGAGCGCCGAGGTGCTGGTGTTGGTGATGGTGAACTCGAGGGTCACCGTGCCGCCGGCGCCCACCGGGTCGTCGGTGAAGGACTTGGTCAGCACCGGGAAGGCGACGACGAAGAGCAGGTCGCTGGCCGCGCTGCCGGAGACCGGATCGCCGTTGATCGTCGCGGTGATGGTCGAGGTGGTGTTGGTAAAGGTTCCCTGGGTGGCGCCGCCGGGGACCGAGACGGTGACCTCGAAGGTGCAGGAGCTCTCCGGCGCCAGGGAGCCGCCGGCGAAGCTGATCGTCGACGTGCCGGTGCCGGTCGGGGTGGCGTCGCAGGTATTCGACGTCACGCCGGTGAAGAGCAGGCCGGCGAGGGCGGTGGTGAGATCGTCGGTGAAGCTGATCCCGGTCGCCGTATTCGAGCGGTCGGTGTTGGTGATGGTGAAGCGCAGGGTGACCGTGCCCCCCGGCGGCACCGGATCGTCGGTGAATTCCTTGGTCAAGAGGATCGGCTCGGAGGCGCCGCCGGTGACGGTGAGCACCGC
>RFGL01000452.1 GCA_003697015.1 Acidobacteriota bacterium
ATGCCGCAGTAGTAGGTCTCGCCCTCCACCTCATCGGGGCCAGAAGGCGCGCCCACGTCGCACGGGATCTCGGGGAAGAGGATGCGCTCGCCGGCGCGCACGTCGCGCAAGCGGTTGCGCACCCCCCCGGGCCACAGCACCTCGACGGTGCCGCGCTTGTCGTCGCCCAGGCCGAGGTAGGCGGTGAGGCTGTTCTGGGAGGCATAGCTGCCGCCGGCGACGATCGGCACCATCTGGGACAGGCCGCTGCGGGTGGTGACGGTGACCACGGCGCCGATGCCGTCGCGGTTGACGCGCCCGCCGGAGGTCAGGCCGATGGTCCCCATCAGGGTGACGGAGGCCGAACGGCTGTCGCTGTCGCCGCTGTCGCTGTCGCCGCTGTCGCTGTCGCCGCTGTCGCTGTCGCCGCTATCGCTGTCGCCGCTGTCGCTGTCGCCGCTGTCGCTGTCGCCGCTGTCGCTGTCGCCGTCGCCGCCGGCGCGGGTGGCGAGCTCGATGCTCAGGCTGCCGTTGTCGACCGTCACCCCGCTGCCGATCAGCAGGAAGGGGTTGGACGGATCGATCGGCACCATGCCGGGGACGAAGAAGGCGGTGTCGTCGAACGGGCTGCCGATGCGGCTGGCGATCCGCGGCACCAGCGGCACCGACGGCGGCAGGTTGGCGTTCGACACCGTCACCACGTCGACCCGGCCGTCGCCGTCGAGGTCGCCGATGGCGAGCCCCTGATCGATCCGCCGGGTGTGGTCGGCGCCGGACTGGCCGAGGGCCACCGGATCGTAGGCGAAGCTCGCCGAACAGCCCCGATTCTCCAACACCACCCCCGGATTGGAGGCGTCGATCACCGTGCCGACGTCGATGGCGCCGACGTAGGCGACGTCGGCGTCGCCGTCGTTGTCGTAGTCGAAGATCGCCGTCCCCCAGCCGAAGACCGTGCCGACCAGGTCGCCGACCCCGGGATCGACGAAGGTGCCGTCGCCGCGGCCGAGGAACCAGCGCGAGGCAAGCACCCCCAGCGGCAGGCCCGGCGGGCCGTCGCCCGGCGGATAGTCGCCGGCGTTGGTGGCGAAGAAGTCCATGTTGCCGTCGCAATCGAGATCGCCGAACGCGACCCCCATCCAGTTGCCCGGCAGCGCCAGGCCGGCCTCGCCGGAGACGTCGGTGAGCTGACCGCTGCCGTCGTTGCGATGCAGGTGGATCAGGCCGTAGGGCACGCCGCCCTGGGACGGGTGGGGGACGCCGCCCTGGTCGTCGAGGCTGAACAGGTCGACGTCGCCGTCGAGGTCGTAGTCGACCAGTGCGACGGCCCAGGTCAGGGCGGCGGCGGTGGGCGGCAGGGCGTCGAGGGCCTCGATGCCCGAGTCGGCGGTCACTTCGCCGAAGACGTTGCCACCGAGGTTGTGGTAGAGCTGATTGTGCTCGTTGAAGGCGAAGGGCACGACGATGCCGAGCAGGTTGGTCCAGTCGGTGTGGGTGTTGGCCACCACGATGTCGAGCAGGCCGTCGCCGTCGACGTCGCCCATGGTGCAGGACGAGCTGGACAGGTAGCCGCCGCCGACGCCGGCCTGGGCGGTGATGTCGGCGAAGGTGCCGTCGCCACGATTCTCGTACAGGCGGTTGGGCATGATCGCCCCCAGCACCATCAGGTCGTGGTCGCCGTCATTGTCGACGTCGCCGTAGCAGACGCCGGTCGAGTCGTGGTCGAAGGCGTCGACCCCCGCCTCCTCCGCGACGTCGACGAAGCCGAGCTCGCCGGTCTCGCGCAGCTGGTTGGAGAAGAGCGCGTTCCGGCCGCCGACGCTGTTGGTGACGTAGACGTCGAGGTCGCCGTCGCGGTCGAAGTCGAAGATCGCCACCCCCGGCGCCCCGTGGGGCTTGTGGGGCACGCGGCCGAAGTCGTTGGGGAATTGGAAGGGTTGCTGCTTGAGCGCCTCGAGAATCGCACCCCGCGGCGGCTCGACGTGCTCGAATTCCGCACCGAGCTGCGCTGCACGATCCAGGAAGCGGATGCCGTCGTCCGCGACCAAGGGGCTCACGATGGCGAGCGCCAGCGGGACGAAGGCGGCGGTCAGGCGCCGGCGAACGACGCCGGGGACGGGGACGGGGGACGGACCGGAGAAGGGAGAGGACGAAAGAGCGATCCACCGCATGGGGTGCACCTCCATGGTAGAACGTGAGCGGCCCTAGATTCGATCCACGCTCACAAACACATATAGACATATACGAGTATACCAGCGCTGACGCCGTGAGGGAATCCCTCGGGACGCCGTTGCGTCCCTGATTTCGGGGCGTTGGTCCCAACTCATGGACAGAAGCGTCAAAGAGCCTCGGGAAGCCTTCCCCGCCGGCCGATGGCGCCGATTGCCGCACCACGGCAAAAAGGTCTTGACAGGCTTTGCCGCACTGCGGTATGATTCTCTCGTTCGATGCCGCGCCACGGCATAGCGCCCGGCAAATCAGCTCGGCGCGGCGTTCCGAGGCACCGCCGCCTGCGGTCGAGCCGGCGGCCGAAGGAGACGAGACATGATCCGCGTCATCAAGCGCTACGAGAGCCGCAAGCTCTACGACACCGAAGAGAGCCGTTACGTCTCCCTCGAGGACATCGCCAAGTGGGTGCGGGACGGCCAGGAGATCAAGGTGATCGACAACGCCACCTCCGAGGAGGTGACGAATCAGATCCTCACCCAGGTGATCCTCGACGAGGGCAAGCGCGGCACCTCCTTCCTCCCCACCGATCTGCTGCACGAGCTGGTGCGCGCCGGCGAGAAGGCGTTCCACAGCGGCGTCGAGCAGGTGCAGCAGAAGGTCGACAGCATCGTCCAGCGGTCGATCGACCGGCTCGGTCCGGTGCGGCAGGCCCGGGAGGAGATGTCGATCTTGCGCCAGCGTCTTGCCGAGCTCGAGAAGACCCTGATCAGCCTCGAGCAGGAGGGCGTCGCAGCCGAGCCCAAGGCCGGCTCGACGACGGCGCCGAAGAAGAAGACGCCGAAGAAGAAGGCCGCGCCCAAGGCGGCCAGGAAGCCGGCCCGGCGCAGCGCGAAGGCCGGCAAGACGACCGCAGCCAAAGGGAAGAAGAAGGCTGCGGCGACGGCGGTCTCCGCTGCGGCGGAGAGCGCTGCCAACGAGGAGTAAGACGTCGGCCTGCCGTCGAGGCACGGCCGTGGAGATTCAACGACAACGTCAGCCGGAGGCCTACCGCCCCGGCATGCGATCGAGGTAGAGAACCATGAACGAGCACGCGAAGAACATCCAGAATGAGCTCAAAGAGTCCGCTCACAAGATCTGGCTCGCCGGCCTCGGCGCCCTGTCGGTCGCCGGGGAGGAGGGCAGCAAGCTGTTCAAGACCCTGGTCGAGAAGGGCGAGGCCTACGAGGGCCGGAGCCGCGAGAAGGTCGGCGAGGTGAAGACCAAGGTCGAAGAGGCGGCCACCCGGGTCAAGGACGAGGCCGAGGCCGTGATCGAGCGGGTCGAGAGCAAGCTCGACGAGCTCGTCGGCAGCGCCTTGAAGCGCGCCGGCGTCCCCAGCCGCGACGAGATCGCCACCTTGACCCGCCGGGTCGAGGAGCTGACCAAGCTGGTCGAGAAGCTCAACAAGAAGGCCGCCGCCTGAGGGCGGAGCTTCGGAGGTCGATCCCGGGGGCGGGGGAGCCGCCCCCGGGCGACGAGGCTGCGATGACGTCCCGCGCGAAGAAGACGGCCGGCCGCGCCCGCCTCGGCCTGGCGCTCGCCGGCGGTGCCGGCGGCGGCGCGATCTACGAGATCGGCGCCCTGCGCGCCCTCGACGAGGCGATCGTCGGGCGCGAGCTCAACGACCTCGACGTCTACGTCGGCGTGAGCGCCGGCGCCTTCCTCACCGCCTGCCTGGCCAACGGCCTGAGCACCGACCAGATGTGCCGGGCGATCACCAAGCCCGAGCCGGGCGAGCATCCCTTCGTGCCCGAGATGTTCTTCCAGCCGGCGACGGCCGAGATCGGCCGCCGGCTGGCGCGGGCGCCGGGGCTCCTGGGCCAGGCTCTGCGCGGCTACCTCAGCGGCCGCGAGCGACGCCTGCGCGACGCCTTGACCATCCTCGGGCGCTCCTTGCCGGTGGCGCTCTTCCGCAACGAGCCGATCCGCGAGTACATCGCCAAGATCTTCTCCAAGCCCGGCCGCACCGACGACTTCCGCCGGCTCAAGAGCCATCTCTGCGTCGTCGCCACCGACCTCGAATCCGGGGAGGCGGCGTGCTTCGGCGAGCCGGGGCTCGACCACGTGCCGATCTCCAAGGCGGTGCAGGCGTCGAGCGCCCTGCCCGGCCTCTATCCGCCGGTGGAGATCGACGGCCGGCTCTACGTCGACGGCATCCTGCTCAAGACCATGCACGCTTCGGTGCCCCTGGCCCACGGTGCCGAGCTGGTCTTCTGCATCAATCCGATCGTGCCGGTCGACGTCCGTCCGGGCATTCAGCAGAACCGCATCGCCCGCGGCCAGATCGTCGAGCGCGGCCTGCCGGCGGTGCTCTCCCAGACCCTGCGCACCCTCATCCACTCGCGCATGGAGCTCGGCGTCAAGGCCTACGACACCCGCTTCCCCGATGCCGACGTGGTGCTGATCGAGCCGCCGCGGGACGACTACGAGAACTTCTTCTCCAACATCTTCGCCTTCTCCTCGCGCCGCGACGTCTGCGAGCGCGCCTACCAGGCCACCCGCCGCGACCTCCGCCGGCGGCGCCGCGAAATCGAGCCGATCCTCGCTCGCCACGGCCTGGCCCTGAACGTCGCGGTGCTCGAAGACGACCAGCGCGAGCTGTGGCCCAACGTCATGCTGCCGCCACCCCCCAAACCCGCCGCCGCCGCCGACGCCCTCGCCGACCTCGACCGCATCATCGCCCGCGCCCGCCGCCTGGCCGGCTGACGGCGCCGGCGAAGGACCGCCGTGCCGCCGGCACGACGGTCCCGCTGGCGAGGCCCGCCGGCTCTTCGTTCGTGACGGGAATGCGTTTCTCATTGCGGCGGCCGAGAACCGATCAAACGCCGATTGACGCCGGCATTGATTCGTGCTACGCTGTCAATACTTTACGTTTGTATCGATCCGCGAACCGGGCGCACGTCCGGAAAGGAATCGTTGTCGTCGGACCCCCTTGACCGCCGCAAGCCTCGCCCTGAGGCATGGGCTTGTGGCCCGACCCATGGAGGTGATCATGAGACGGACCGTCATCGCAATCTGCATAGTTCTCCTCGCCGCTGGCTACGCCTGGGCGGCGGAATCGAGCGACGTCGACAACGCCGCCGAGCCGGCGGCGCCGGAAGCCACGGCCGCCGAGCTCGGCGGCCGCTGCCAGTTCCCCGGCGCGGAGGCCCTCGAAGCCGGCGAGAAGTCCGAGGAGGAGATCATCGCTTGGGCGCGAGAGGCCGGTCTCGAGATCGTCAACCCGGCCCTGATGCCCACCGCCGGCGCCTGCCCGACGACTTCCCAGTGCCCGTCCGTCACCTATTGCGGGCCGGTGGATCCCTGCACGACCACCTCAACCGGCATGCAGTGTTGCACGAGCAACGGTAATACCTTCTGTTGCCTCAACGGCAACATCCGAGTGACGACCTGCGACTGCGCCTGCATCGGCAGCCGCTGCTCGGGCTGCACCGGCCAGCAAGTGACGCTCTCGTGCCGGGATTTCCCTTGAGGGCAGCAGCTCTTTGGTACCTGGCGGTCCGCCGCGGAAACCCGGTTGATGACGCCGGGTAGAACGCTCGCCCCCGCCCGCCGCCAGCTGGGCGCATGAAGTCGACGCGCTGCTCCGCGCGCGGGATTCCCGCGGCCCCGGGCCGCCGCCCGTTCAGGCTGCGGCCCGGAGGTCGCGGATGATCTTCAGGTGGTGGCGGTGGTGGACGTCGAGGAAGCGCAGCCATTGGGCCGGTCGCAGGGGGCCGAAGAAGGGATGGGGGACGGTGGCGCGGGAGCGCTCGAGGCGGCCGAGCTCGCCGTCGAGCGCCGCCAGCCGCTGCCGCAGTTGGTCGAGCTCCTCGTACGTCGCCTGCGGCTCGGCGCTCGGCCGGGTGCGCTCCGGCGCCTTGCCGCGGCCGCGGGGGATGTAGCCGGTGAGGAGCACCAGGCGCCCGATCCAGGTCGGGCGGCCGCCGCGCTCCTCGAGCTCCCCCGCCGCCGCCCGCTCGAGGGCCGTCACCACCGACAGACCGGCCTTCGCCAGGTGATCGAGGTGCTGGCCGACGCTCCACCCGGACACCGCCGGCACCCTGCCGGCGATCGCCTGCGGGTCGCCGGCGAGCTCCAGCAGCTCGTCGACTTGGCGCAGCACGGCCCGGTGCAGGCGGACGATCTTCCTCGACGGCGGCGGGCTCATGACGTCTCCTCGGGGCCGCAAGCCTACACCATGACCACGGCCCCGGGGGCATCCGCGGCGGCGACGCCCGCGGCGCCGGCGGCGAGGACAGGGGCATTTCGCGAGCGTCGAGAATCGAGAAATCTTCGTCTGCCGGTACCGTTTTTCGTTCCTCGATCACGTCCCGCCGCCGGTGGAGTCTGCTTGCCGGCCGTGTTATACTGGTAGAACGTTACGTCAGTGTCGATCTGTCCGCGTCCGGATCGAGACCGAGTTGTCGAACCCCCCAACGGCCGCGAGCTCGCCTCGCGGGGTGATGACTCGTGGCCCGACCAAGGAGGCGACCATGAGACGGATCTTCATCGCCATCTGCATCCTCTTCCTCACCGCTGCCGCTGCCTGGGCGGCGGAGTCGAGCGGCGCCGGCGCGGCCACCGAGCCGGCGGCGCCGGCGACCCCGGACGCCGAGCTCGGCGGCGGCTGCCAGCTGCCCAGCGCGGAGCAGCTTCAGGCCCTCGAATCCGGCGAGACGTCGGAGGAGGAATTCACCGACTGGGCCCGCCAGGCCGGCTTCGACGTCGTCGACCCGGCCCTGGTCCCCACCGCCGGCGCCTGCCCGGTCACCTCCCAATGCCCGGC
>RFGL01000453.1 GCA_003697015.1 Acidobacteriota bacterium
GGCCTCGGCCTCCGCCGCCGGCAGCAGCGCCGCACGGAAGACGGCGGCGGCCTCCTGCGCCGCCGCCGCCGCCGCGTCCATCCCGCCCTCGGCCAGGGCGAGGCGCGCCAGGTAGAGACGGGTGCGCCCGGCGCGCGGCCGCTCGTCGAGCTCGAGCTGGCGGGCGAGGGCCTGCTCGAGCAGCCGCCGCGCCTCCGGCAGGCGGTCGCCGGCCAGCTCCACAGCCCCCTGCTGCTGCGCCGCCAGCGCCGCGCCGCTGGCGTCGCCGAGCTCGGCGAAGAGGCGCTCGGCCTGGTCCAGGGCGGCGCGCGCCGACGCCACGTTGCCCCGCTCGAGGTGCAGGCGGCCGAGAGCCAGCTGGGTGCGCGCCTCGCCGCCGCGGTCGCCGAGCCCGCGGTAGCCCGCCAGCAGCTGGTCGAGCAGGCCGCCGCACTCCCCCAGCTCCCCCTGCTCGCAGAGCACCGCGGCGAGGTTGCTCTGCACCTCGAGCTCCGGCTCCTTGAGGTTGGCCTCGCGGAAGATGACCAGGGCCTCTTCGTAGGCCTGGCGGGCGACGGCCAGCTGGCCGCGGCGCTGCGCCAGGGCGCCGACGTCGTTCGACGCCTGGGCGATGCAGGGCCGGTTCCCGGCCTGCCGGCAGGCTTCGAGGGCCTCTTGGAAGTCGCTCAGCGCCGCCGCCAGATCCCCCCGCCGCTCGGCCATGTGGCCGAGCAGACTGAGGGCCTGCGCGGCACCGTAGGCGTCGCCGAGCTCGCGGTTCAGGTCGCGGCTCTCCTCCAGCGCCGCGCGGGCCAGGTCCGGGCGGCCGAGGCGCAGCCAGGCGAAGCCCTTGTGGCGCAGGGCGAGGGCGACCAGCCGCCGCTCGTCGAGGGCGCGGCCTTTGCTCTCGGCCTGCTCCGCCGCCCGGCGCTGGCCGTCGAAGTCGCCGCGCACCCGGGCGACGTTGGCGGCGGTGAGGTCGACGCGGGGATCCTTCGGCGCCCGGGCGCGCAGCTCCTCCAGGGTGCGTTCGGCGTCGTCGATCGCGCGCACCGTGACCTGGAGGTGGGCCAGGCGCAGGCCGTAGAAGAGATTCTCCGGCTCCTCCCGCCACAGGGCCCGATAGCGCTCGATCGCCGCCTGCCAGTCGCTCATCACCTCGTAGTACCGCGCCTCGATCAACCGCCGGTCCTCCCCCCGCCGCGGCCGCAGGGCGAGGGCGCGGCGCGCCTCTTCTTCGGCCCGCGCCTGATGGCCGGTGCGCGACCACGCCTGGGCCAGGGCGGAGCGCACCAGGGCGCTCTTGGGGTCGAGCTCGGCGGCGCGGTTGAAGAGCTCCTGCGCCGCCGCGGCGTCGAAGGACGCGAAGCGGGCCATGCCTTCGCCGTAGAGCCGCGCCGCCTCGAGGCGCGCCGGCCGCGTCACCCAGGTGGCGTAGGCCAGGGCGCCGGCGAGGGCGAGGAGGACGGCGACCGCGACCGGCGGCAGCGCGCGTCTCCACACCGGCGCCGGCGGCTCGAGGGCCGCCGCCACCTCCTCCACCCGGGCGAAGCGCGCCGCCGGCTCGAGGGCCATGCAGCGCAGGATGACCCGTTCCCAGACCGCCTCGAGCCCCGCCATCCGCTGCCGCGGCGACGGCGGCGGCTGCTCCAGGCGCCGGTAGGCGGTCAGGAGGGCGGTGGGGGCGACGAAGGGCAGGCTGCCGGTCACCATCTCGAACATCACCACCCCCAGGGCGTAGACGTCGCTGGCCGGGGTGGCGGGCTCGCCCCGCACCTGCTCGGGGGCCATGTAGGCCGGGGTGCCGAGCATGACGTCGGCGCGGGTGAGCTCGACGGCGCCGGCTTCGCCGGTCCGCGCCAGGCCGAAGTCGGTGATCACCGCCCGGATCCCCTCCGGCGCCGGAACCAGCATGACGTTGGCGCTCTTCAGGTCGCGGTGGACGATGCCCTCGGCGTGGGCGGCGGCGAGGCCGGCGACCAGCTGGCGGACGATCGGCCGCGCCTCGGCGGTACTCAGCGGCCCGTCGCGGCGGATGCGCTCCGCCAGGGTCTCCCCGGGAAGCAGCTCCATGGTCAGGAAGACCAGATCGCCGCCGGGGCCGTCCTGGCGGACGAGGTCGTGGATGCGGCAGACGTTGGGGTGGGTGACCCGCTGGCTGAGGGCGATCTCCCGTTTGAAGCGGGCGAGCGACTGCGGGTCGCCGGCGATCTCCGGCCGCAGGGTCTTGAGCGCCACCCGCTCGCCGAGCTCCAGGTCCTCGGCCTCGTAGACCTCCCCCATCGCCCCGCGGCCGAGCGGGCGCACGACGCGGAATCGCCCGGCCAGAACCTGGCCGGGGTCGAGACCCCGGAACGCGAAGGCCGCTCCCGCTGCCGGCTGCTCGCCGTGTGCCATCGGCGTTACCTCCCCGCCATCATACCGCCGTCGGATCCGAGAGGGGCGAGGGCGGCCAGCTCGCGGTCGATCGCGGCGGCGGAGGCGGGGCGCTGATCCGGCTCCTTGGCCAGACAGCGCAGGATCAGGTCGGCGAGGACGTCGGGCACCCGGGGGTCGGCCTGCCGCGGATCGGGCGGCGGGGTGTGGAGCTGATCGTAGATCGCCCGTTCGCCCTGGAAGGGTGGGCGGTGGACGAGGAGCTCGAAGAGCACGCAGCCGAGGCTGTAGAGATCGGTGCGCGGGTCGATCTTCCCCCCCTGGATCTGCTCCGGCGCCATGTAGCACGGGGTACCGGCAGGGCGGGTCATGACCCCGCCGTGGGCGGCCTCGAAGGCGCGGGCGAGGCCGAAGTCGGTGAGCTTGATCTGCTCGGCGGTGGTCCACAACAGGTTGGACGGCTTGAGGTCGCGGTGGACGATCTGCCGCTCGTGGGCATGGCCGAGGGCGGCGCAGATCTGCCGGCCGATCCGCACCGCCTCGGCCAGGTCGAGGCGGTGGTGCTCGAGGTGGACGGCGAAGTTGCTGCCGGCGACCAGCTCCATGACGATGAAGAAGCCGCGCGGGCCGCGGCCGGCGTCGAAGACCTGGACGATGTTGGGATGGGAGAGGCGAGCCGCCGCCCGCGCCTCCTTGAGCACCTCGTCCGCCGGCGCCTCGGAGAGCTCCCGCGGCAGCAGCTTGAGCGCCACCGGCCGGTCGAGGATGGTGTCGCGGGCGCGGTAGACGATGCCCATCGCACCGCGGCCGAGCTCGGCCTCGGCCACGTAGCGCGCCTGGGCATCGATGCTGCCCGCCGCCGGCGGTACGGGGGTGCTCAAGCCGGCGCCGGCCGGCGGCTCGAGCAGCGAGCTGGTCGGCGCCGCCGGGTCGAGCCCGACCTCGGAGAGGGGATCGCTGGCGGCGGCGCGGTCCTCCAGCAGGCGCTGGCGCTCGCGGTCGCCGAGCTGGCCGTAGAAACGCGCCGCCTGGCGGTAGTCGCCGGCCTTCTCGTAGGCCGCGGCGGCGCGCTCCAGCTGGCCGGCGGCGGCCCAATGCTCCGCCGCCGCGTCCCAGCGCCCGGCGCGCTCGAACCACGGCGCCGCCTCGGCGTTGGCGCCGCGCTCGGCGCAGTGCTCGCCGTAGTAGAGCGCCGCCTGCTCCTCGTCCCCCAGCCGCTGGTAGAGCTCGGCGGCGTCGGCCAGCAGGCCCTGGCGGGCGAAGGCCTCGGCGACGTCGGCGCTGGGGGGTAGATGCCGGCGGGCGATCGGCAGCGCCAGGTCGAGGCGCTCGCAGTCGGCCGCCAGACGGTAGGCGCGCTCCGCCTCCCCCGCCGCCAGCCGCAGCTCGACGGCGCGGCGCAGGCCGCGCTCGACCGCCGAGCCACGCCGTCTCGCCGCGCCGGCGCCGGCGCGGCGCACCAGGCTCTCCAGCAGCCCGGCGCTGCCCTCGGCGTCGCTCTTCAACGCCAGCTCCAGAGCCTTGTCGAGCATGCCGGCGCGCCGGTAGGTGCGCGCCGCCGCCAGGGCATCCCCCGCCTTCTCCAGGCTGAGGGCGGCGGCGTAGAGTTGATCCGCCTGCAGGTAGGCGCGGGCGGCGGCCTGATGCTCTCCGTCCTCGTCGCACAAGCGGGCGTAGAGCCCCCAGGCCGCCCCCTTGCGCGCCGCCTCCTTGGCCTCCCGCCGGCGACCGAGGTCGAGCAGCAGGCGGGCGGCGGCGTCGTGGTGGCCGCCGCGGCGGTAGGCGGCGAGGGCTTTGCGGGCCTTGCCCAGACGCCGCCAGGCATTGCCGGCGGCGCGCCACTCGCCCGCCCGTTCGAAGCCCCGGGCCTCGCGCCGGAGGGTCCGCGCCGCGGCCCGGCTCAGCTGCCCCCGCCGCCAGTGCCGCCACAGCACCAGCATCGCCACCAGCAGGGCGACGGCGCCGCCGCCCGCCGCCAGCCCCTGGGGGGTGCGCAGCCAGGTCTCCCACGCCTCCAACCACGGCAGCGCCTGGTGCAAACGCAGCCAGAGGAGGTCGAGGTCATGGCGCAGGCCGTCCATCTCGGGATCCGCAGCAAGGGCTCGGCGGTGCGCCGGCCAGTATAGGGGATGCCGGGCGCACGGGCAGCCGCACCTCGCGGCGGGAGACGGGTGAAGAAGGAAGGTCGGGCCTAGGCGCGGAGCGCCGACGCCAGGCGGGCGATGAGCTGGGCGATGGCGGCATCGGGGTCGCGGCTCTCGCCCTTGAGCCGCATCTCGGTCTCCAGCACCAGCCAGGGCAGGCGGGCGGCGACGGCGGGGGACAGGCGGCTGGCGGCGAGGTAGGCGCGGTGCAGGCGGAAGGGGTTGAGCCCGGCGAGGGGATTGTCGCCGCCGCCGGGCAGGGCGCCCTGAAGACGCGGCGCCAGCCGGCTCTTGAAGCGCGGGTAGCTGCGCTCCCCCGGCGGCACCCCGAGCACCGGCAGGAGGCCGGCGACCGCGGTCAGGTGGCGGCAGAAGGTGGCGAGGAGAGCGAAGAAGCCGAGGCGCGCGCGCAGCGCGTCCTCGGCCCCGGCGATCAGTCGCCGAAAGCGGCTCAGAGCTTCGCCGCCGCGGCCGTCGCCGAGGGCGCCGAGGATCTGCCAGACGTCCTCCTCGCCGCGATCGGCCACCGTTTCTTCGACCTGACGGCGGCGGATGGTGCCGCGGCCGACCAGGGCCGCCAGCTTGCGGTATTCGGCGGCGAGGCGGCCGGTGGACGCGGCGTCGGCGGCGCGGTCGCGCCAGTCGCCGCGCTGGCGCAGGGTACGCCGCGCCAGCTCGCTGAGAGCGTCTTGCGCGATCGCCACCCCGGTCTCCCGCTCGAGCTCGGCGGCGACGGCGGCGAGGCCCTGCCAGGCGCCGCCGCGGTCGGCCGCCACCCGGCCGACGTCGACCGCGGCCCCGGCGGCCCGCAGGCGCTCGACC
>RFGL01000454.1 GCA_003697015.1 Acidobacteriota bacterium
CGCCGACGGCGCCCGCCGCCGTCAAGCCCGCCACCAGGCGCCGGCCGAGGGCGTCCGCCGGGCCGGCGACGATCACCCGCCGGGCCATCAGTGCCCTCCCCCGCCGGCGGCGGGCGACGCGGGGACGGCCGCCAGGCGCCGGTCGCGCGGCGTCAGGCTGCCCTCCTCCAGGCGCCAGGCGCGACCGAGCGACAGCCGCGCCGCCAGCGCGTCCCCCTCGAGCCCCTCCACCAGGCCGCTGGGCCAGGCGATCTCGAGCCGCTCGAGACGCCGCGCGGCGCCGAGGCCGAAATGGAGCGGGAAGGCCGACTGGGCGGCATAGCCCGAGCCCGCCTCGACCCACCGGGTCATGGTCCTGCCGGCGATGGTCAGGCGCACCCGGGCGCCCACCGCATCGCGGTTCGAGCGCCGGCCGAGAAGCTCGAGACGCACCCAGCCGGCCGGCGGCAGGCGGTTGACGTAGATCGACGGCGGCGCGTTGTTGTTGGCCACCACCAGGTCGAGGCGGCCGTCGCCGTCGAGGTCGCCGACCCCCACCCCGCGGCCGTCGGCCACGCCGTCGCCGCCGGTGGCGCGGGCGACGTCGACGAAGCGGCCGCCGCCGTCGTTGACCAGCAGACAGTTGTTCTCATAGCCGTTCCACGAGCTCTCGCCGACGAAGTCGTAGCTGAAATAGAGCCCCTCTTTGTACTGCTCGACGTGTGCGACCGCACCGTTGGTGAAGGGCAGTCATAAGTCGGTGCCCGGGGTATTGGAGATCCAGCCGTTGGCGGCGTAGAGGTCGACGTCGGCGTCGTTGTCGAGGTCGAAGAAGGCCACCCCCCACCCCCAGCCAGCACGCTCGGCGTGGCTGTCTCTCTGCTCGGTGAAGGTGCCGTCGCCGTTGTTGTGGAAGAGGGAGTTGCCCTCGCCGATCTGCTTGCCGAGCTGCCACCAGCGGCTGCCGATCAGCCGGTAGACCCGCCAGTATTCGCCGGCATCGGCGAGGGCGTAGCGGGTGCGCAGGACGTTGCGCAGGTATTGGGCGACGGTCTCGTCCTCGCCGAACCAGCGTTGGTTGGAGTTGACGTTGGCGGTGTAGAGGTCGGCCCAGCCGTCGCCGTCGTAGTCGCCGAAGGCCACCCCCATGCCGGGGCCGAAGTCGAGCACGCCGGCCTCCTTGGCGACGTCGGTGAAGGTGCCGTCACGGTTGTTGCGGTAGAGGCACTTCTTGCCGAAGTCGTTGGCCACCGCCAGGTCGGGCCAGCCGTCGCCGTCGTAGTCGCCGCTGGCGGTCGCCAGCCCCCAGCCCGTATCGCCGGTGCCGCTGGCGCGGGTGACGTCGGTGAAGCGGTCGCCGTCGTTGCGCAGCAGGCGGTTGGGCTCGCCGTTCTGGGCGAAGAAGGGCAGCCGCGGGAAGGCCTCGAAGGCGTTGCCGTTGACCGCCAGGTAGAGGTCGAGGTCGCCGTCGCGGTCGAAGTCGAGCAGGGTGGCGGCGGTGGTCGGCACCGCCAGGTCGAGGCCGAGGTCGGCGCCGATCTCGGTGAAGGTGCCGTCGCCGGCGTTCTGCCAGTACTGGTTGGGCGCCAGGTAGCGGCCGACGAAGAGGTCGCGGTCGCCGTCGTTGTCGAAGTCGGCGAAGAGGCCGACGTGCGCCCGGTCGATGCCGTCGAGCCCGGCGTCGCGGGTGACGTCGGCGAAGCGCGGCAGACCGCCGGCCGGGCCCAGATTGCGGTAGAGCCGCGAGCGGCGGCCGTCGAGGAAGAGCAGATCGGGGCGGCCGTCGCCGTCGTAGTCGGCCACCGCCACGCCGCCGGCGGCGTGCTGGATGACGCCGAATTTGAGCTCGCGGCGATGAGCCTTCATGTCGACGTGGGGATTGCGCTGGTGGGCGTAGTCGATGCCCAACCGGCGCGGATCGACCGCCACCAGGCTGGCCGCCGGCGCCGCCACCCGCACCCCCTCGACCAGCCGGTCGGCGGCGATGCGCCAGCCCGCCGCGTCCGCCCCCGCCACCAGCTGCCAGCGGCTGAACAGGCGGTCTTCGAGCCGCCGGCCGCGGTGGTCGCTGCCGGCGACGATCCGCTTCACCGTCAGACGGGCGCTCGCCCCCGGCTCGAGGGCCTCGATCAGGTCGATCTTGCAGCTGGTGCGGTCGATCGCCGCCAGCTCGCCGACGTAGGTCGAAAGCTCCCGGCGCAGCTCGTCGAGGCCGGCGTCGGCGGTGCCCGAGCGGCGGCGCGGGTAGACCTCGGCTCCGGCCAGCCGGCGGCTCTCGCCCCAGACCTCGCGACCGCGGCCCGGGGCGTGGTAGGCCGGGTGGTAGAAGGCGAGGAGAGGATCCACCCGGCCGCTCTGCCGGGCTGCTTCGAGCGCCGCGCAGTACTCGCCGAGGAAGCCGTTGATCGACTGCCCGGCCTGGTAGAAGCGGGCATGCTGGCGATCCCTCGCCGCCAGCTGGTGGTAGGCGACGGCGAGCGCGGCGAGGAGCACCGCGGCGACGACGCCCGAGCGCCGCCAGCGCCGCCACGCCGGCCGGCGAGGCTGCGTCGCAGGAGCTTCGGGGATCGCGTCTCGCATGCTCGTCGTCCCTCAGGCGGAGACGGCGACGGCCGCCGCCCTCTCCGCTTCGTCCAGCGCCACCGGGGGCTGGACCCTCCCCGGCCGGCCGCCGCGCATCACCGCCTGGGCCACCCGCATGGCGGAGACGATCACCGGCGTGATGCCGCCGCCGGGCTGGGCCCAGTGGCCGGTGAGGTAGAGGCCGTCCACCGGCCCGGCGACGTCGGGCCGCGCCGCCCCCAGCTGGTCCGGCGACATCTCCCAGCCGAGCATGGCGCCGGCGGTGTTCAGGGTGAAGCGCCAGGAGGTCCTGGCGGAGGCCGACAGGTGGACCACCACGTGCTCGCCGATCCCCGGCAGCACCCGTTCGAGGTGGGCGAGGACGAAGCGCTCGATCGCCGCCTTGTGGTGCGGCCAGTCGCCGACCGCGTCGTAGTCCAGCTCCAGCACCTTCTGCAGGATCACGATGCTGCCGCCGGCGGGGGCCATCGCCGGCTCGTAGCAGGTGGGGGAGAAGATCTTGCACACCAGGCCGTCGCGCCCCACCCGGTCGGGATCCCAGCGCCGCCAGTAGTAGCCCTGCACCCGGTCGAGCGCCGCGTTGTCCACCCCGCGTAGGCCGATGTGGGTGAGGAAGCAGGGGAAGCTCGGCCGCAGCCGGCGCAAGGCCGCCAGCTCGCTTCCGCCGACGTGCGGCGGGCCGAGCAGCCGCTCGAGGGTGAGCCGCAGGTCGGCGTTGGAGATCACCACCTCGGCGGCCACCGAGCGCCGGCCCCGCAACGGGCCGCGCAGGGTCTCGAGCTCGACCCCATGGACGGCGCCGCGGCGCACCACGATGCGCTCCACCCGCGAGCTCATCAGGATGTCGCCGCCGCGCTCTTCGAAGCAGCGGGCGAGGTCGTCGGCGAAGGCTTGCGAGCCGCCGGCCGGATAGTAGTTGCCGAGGAAGTAGGACAGCCGCAGCATCGAGTCGAAGACGAAGGAGGTGCGGCAGGGGGGCGAGCCCCAATGGGGGCAGTCGGCGGTCAGCAGCAGCTTCAGCTTGCGGTCGCGGAAGTGGCGGTCGAGGACGTCGCGCACCGTCAGCCCCTCGTAGCGCTCGAGTGCCGGGGCGGCGCGGCCGCGGAAGTAGCGCAAGAGGCCGAGGAGATAGGCCTCCCGCACCTCGACGAAGAAGCGGTCGAGGTTGTCCGCCTCGGCCGGAAATTCGGCGGCGAGGCGGCGGCGGTAGGCGTCGAGGTCGGCGTCGACGACGAAGCGCGAGCCGTCGGGGAAGTGGAAGATATCGACCGGATCCATCTTCACCCAGCGGGTGGCGACGCCGAGCTCGGCCAGCAGGGCGCCGGTCAGGGTCTGGCGGTTGCCGAGCAGGGGGTAGAAATGGGTCGCGGCGTCGAAGGTATATCCCGCCCGGCGGAAGGTGCTGCAGTAGCCGCCGACCATGTAGTGCTGCTCGGCGAGGAGCACCGACAAGCCCTCCCGCACCAGCAGATTGGCGGCGATCAGGCCGCCGACGCCGGCGCCGATCACCACCGCGTCGTAGCGCTCGCGGGGCGGGCGCCGGCGCAGGCCGCGGAAGGGACGTTTCATCCCCCGCCCTCCCCGGCCACGCCCCGCGGCCGGTTGCGGCCGTAGGCCTCGTGGGCGGCGACGAACTCGCCGCTGGCGATCGCCGCCGCCATCGAGATCTCCCCCGCCAGCAGGGTCGCGGCGACGATCTCCGCCAGCTTGCGGGCGCCGCCGGTACCGGCGCAGCCGAGCATCTCCAGGCACTCGCGGCTGGTGCCCAGACCGGTGCCGCCGCCGACGGTGGCGACGGTCAGGGACGGCAGGGTGACGCTGGCGTAGAGATCGCCCTCGTCGAGCTCGAAGCAGGTGATGCCGGTGGCGGCGTTGACGACGTTGGCGACGTCCTGGCCGGTGGCGACGAAGAGCGCCGTCAGGCCGTTGGCGTAGTGGCCGTTGTAGCCCAGGGCGGCGGCCTGCAGGTGACCGATGACGGTGTGCTGCCAGAGGTCGCAGACCTCCTCCGGCGTCAGCCGCAGAAAGCCCTTGACCAGCGCCCGCGGCAGTTTTGCCCCGGCCACCACCTTCTTGCCCTTGCCGCCGGCCATCAGCGAGCCGGCGGCGCGCTTCTCGCCGTTCCAGCCGCTGAAGACGTAGTAGCGCCGCGCCCGGCTGTGGCGCACCAACCAGCGGCAGGCCCGGTCGGTGGCCTTGACGATCATGTTCATGCCCTGGGCGTCGGCGGTGTGGTAGCGGAAGCTGACGATCACCTGGCGGCCGACCGGGTGGGCGTCGAGGCGCAGCAGCTTGCCGTGGCCGGTGGTCGATTCGGCCTCGGCGCGCAGGCGCTCGCGGTGCTCGGGCAGGGTGCGGGCGAAGTCGTGGGCGGCGGCGACGTCGTCGAAGAAGAAGATCGGTGCCACCCGATTCTCGTCGGCGTAGAGCCGCGTCTCGACGCCGCCGGCGCGGGTGAGGACGACCATGCCGCGTTCGTAGGAACGCACCAGGGCACCCTCGGTGGTGGCCAGGGGGACGTAGAAGGTGCCGCGGGCGTGCTCCCCCCGCACCAGCAGCGGCCCGGCCACCCCGAGGGGCATCTGGGCGGCGCCGATCGGGTTCTCGACGTTGCCGCGCATCGCCTCGCTGGCGATGCTGAAGCGACCGACGTGGTGCAGGCGGCTGGCGGTGCGCTCCTCCAGCCAGGCGCGGCGGCGAGCCACCTGCTCGGCGCCGTAGCCCTGCTCCTTGAAGCGCGGCACCAGGGCCAGCTCGCGGCTCTCCTGCGCCGGCAGGGAGCTGGCGATCGACGACACCGCCATCAGCCGTCCCCTTCCCCGGCGCGGCTCACCACCAGGGCGCCGACGTTGCCGTCGAGGCCGACGGCGCTGACCAGGCCGGCGTCGATCGCCAGCGGCCGGCTCCGCGCCAGATCGCCCGGCGTAGCGTCCGGCGTGCCGTCCGGCGTGCCGTTCGAGGCCAGGGCGGCGTCGGCGTGCTCGAGGCCGCGGATGCCGGGCAGGACGCCGCCGTCGAGGGCCTCGATCAGGGTCAGGGTCTGCAGCGCGCCGGAGGCTCCCAGGCACTCGCCGAGCATCGACTTGACCGCCGCCACCGGCGGCAAGGGGCGGCCGAAGACCGCCGCCAGGCCGGCGGCTTCGCAGCGGTCGCCGGCGACGCTGCCGTTGGCCGAGGCGCTGACGGCGTCGATCGCATGCGGCGCCAGACCGGCGTCGGCGAGGGCCGCGTCGACCGCCCGCACCAGGGCGTCGCGGCCGCTCTCCCCGTCCCTGCCGCGGGAGGGGTCGTAGCCGGATCCGTGGCCGCGGATCTCGGCCAGGATCGGCGCCCCGCGACGGCGGGCCGCGCGCTCCTCCTCGAGCATCAGGAGCGCCGCCCCCTCGCCGAGCACGAAGCCGTTGCGACGGGCGTCGAAGGGCACCGCGCAGGGGGCGGCGCCATTGCGCGAACCGGCCATGCGCCCGGTGCGGTAGAAGCCGTAGAAGGACTCGAAGCAAAGTTCGTCGCCGCCGCCGGCGAGAAGGGCCGAGGCGCGGCCGCTGCGGATCAGGTCGGCGGCGTAGGCCAGGGCCAGGAGCCCCGAGGTGGTGCCCCCCGAGAGGGTCGAGTTGACCCCCGTGAGGCCGTGCCAGATCGCGGTCTGCCCGGCGGCGGCGTTGATCACCGTATTGGCGAAGTCCATCGGCTTGGCGTAGATCGGGCCGGCGGTGAGCGCCCGCCGATCGAAGGCCGAGATGGTGTGGACGCTGCCGAACATGGTGCCGAGGGCCAGGCCGAGCTCGTGCTCGTGGCGCCGCTCCCGGGTCCAGCCGCTGGCGTCGAGGGCGAGCTGGGCGGCGGCGGCGACCAGCTGGGCGGTGCGGTCGAGGGGCCGCAGGTTGCCCTGCCCCAGGTAGCGGCGGGGCTCGAAGCCCGCCACCGCCGCGGCCTCGCGACAGCGCAGGCCGTCGACGGCGAAGGCCTCGACCGGCGCGATGGCGCCCTCGCCCGCGCACAGCCGGCGGTAGACCGCCGACGGCGCGTCGCCGAGAGCGCAGATCACCCCCGCGCCGGTCACCACCACCCGCCGCTCGGCGGCGTTCACGGCCGCGCCTCCGGCACCTTGCGGAAGATCACCGAGGCGTTGTTGCCGCCGAAGGCGTAGGCGTTGTTCATCGCCACCGGCACCTTCATGGCGCGGGCCTCGTTGGGCACGCAGTCGACCTCGCATTCCGGATCGGGGCGTTCGAAGTGGATGGTCGGCGGCACGTGGTCGTCGTGCACCGCCAGGGCGCAGACCGCGCCCTCGATCGCCGACGCCGCGCCCATGGTGTGGCCGATCATCGACTTGATCGAGCTGGTCGGCAGACGCCGGGCGCGGTCGCCGAAGATGCGCTCCAGCGCCCGCGTCTCCAGCCGGTCGTTGGTCGGCGTGCCGGTGCCGTGGGCGCTGACGTAGGCCACCTCGTCGGCGCCGGCGCCGCTCTCCTCCAAGGCGCGGGCCATCGCCCGGGCGGCGCCGTCGGGATGGGCGGCGGTCATGTGGTGGGCGTCGCAGGACAGGCCGTAGCCCCTGACCTCGGCGTAGACCGGGGCGCCGCGGGCCAGCGCCCGGGCCAGGGGCTCGAGCACCAGCACCGCCGCCCCCTCGCCGGGGATCATGCCCCGGCGGTTCTTGTCGAAGGGCTGGCAGCGCTCGGGGGCGATCGCCCCGAGGCGGGCGAAACCGGTGTAGGTGATGCGCGAAAAGCAGTCGGCGCCGCCGGCGAGCATCAGCTCGGCGCGGCCGGCGCGCAGCACGTCGAGGGCGTTGGCGATGGCGTAGTTGCCGGCGGCGCAGGCCGCCGGGATCACCAGGTTGGGGCCGGCGAAGCCGAGCTCGGCGGCGACGTGGCCGGCGATCACGTGGCAGGGATAGAGCGACATGAAGCGGTCGTCGACCTGCTCCAGCCGCTCGGCGACGTAGCAGTCGTCGAAGCGCTCCACCTCCCGCGGCTCGCCGGAGGTGGTGCCCATGGCGACGCCGCAGCGCGCCGGCTCGAGGTCTTCCGCCGCCCGCTCGGCGTCGGCGAGGGCGAGGCGGGCGGCGGCGATCGCCAGCTGGGAGGCGCGCCCCAGGCGCTCGGCCTCGAGGCGCTCGACGTAGGGCGCCGGATCGAAGTCCTTGACCTCGCAACCGACGTGCACCTTGTAGCCGCTGGTATCGAAGGATTCGACCGGCGCGACGCCGCAACGGCCGGCGAGGAGATGGCGCCAGAACGCCTGGCGGCCGCTGCCGATCGGGGTCACCACCCCGATGCCGGTCACCACCACGCGGGCGTCCATGTCAGGCCACTTCCGCGTGCGCCAGCCGCTCGCCCAGGCACTTGAGCACCAGGTCGACCGTATCCTGCACGGTCTGGATCTCCTGGATCTGCTCCTCGGGCAGGCCGAGCTTGAAGGCGTAGTCGACGTCGACGCCGATTTCGAGCAACGAGAGCGAGTCGAGATCGAGGTCGTCGCGGAACGACGCCCGGTCGCCGATCTCCTCGACGGGGATGTTGGTGACGTTGGAGATGATCTCCTTGATCTTGCTGCGGATCGCTGCGGCCTCCATGCTCATCCCCCTTCGGGTTCCAGGCAGGTCTCGGTTGGCGATTTCTCGTGAGCTACCCCCTCAGGCTACCGGCGGCCGGCGGCGGGCGACAATGAATCAGCGGATGCAAAAACGGTCTAGTACCGGATGCAGAAACGGTTCAGAGAAGGTTCATCCGCGGATGGATCCGCGCCGGCCGGCGGGCGGCCACGGAGTCGGCGGGCGGTGGGGCGACGCTTCAGTAGGCGAACGCCGAGCGTCCGAGGCGCAGGTTGTCGAAGGCCCATTGGACCGCTTGCCGGCGGTTTCGTACCTGCAACTTGTCGAGCACGTTGTGGACGTGGTTCTTGACCGTCGCCAGGGTGATGTTGAGGCGGCCGGCGATCTCTTTGTTGCGCAGGCCTTCCGCCACCAGGGCGAGGATCTCCAGCTCGCGCGGCGTGAGCGCCGCCTTGGGCTGGCGGCGGCGGCTCTCCCGCGCCTGCGCCAGCTCGACGATGCGGGCGCAGACCGACGCCGCGACCTGGGGCGAGCAGGGGGGCTCGCCGCGGTGCACCGCGGCGACGGTCGCCAGCAGCTCGTCGAAGGAGGCGCGGCGCATCAGATAGCCGCTGGCCCCGGCCTCGAGGAAGGCGAGCACCTCGTCGTCGCTCTCCAGGCCGAGAGGCAGGAGGCGCAGCCGCGGCCGCTTCTCCGCCAGCTCGGCGACCATCGCCACCGCCTGGCGCCGCGCCACGCTGGCGTCGATCAGCACCACGTCCACCGCCAGCTCGGCGAGGCGTTCGAGGGCCTCGCCGAGATCCTGGGTGACGCCGGCGACGGCGACCTCGGGGCGTGCTTCCAGGCAGCAGGCCACCGCCTCGGTCAGCAGCCGGTAGCCGTAGATCAGGTAGATGCGAATCGGCTCCATCATCGCTCCGCGGGCGGCCCTTCGTCGCCGGTCGTGCCCGGGTTGCAGTCGACCACCCGGGCGGTGGCGCGGCGCAAGGCCGCCAGCAGGTGGTCGTCGGTGCGCTCCGCCAGCTCTTCGCGCGTCATCTGCAGGCGGTAGAGGACGGCGCGTTCGCCGTGCGGCGACAGGCCCAGCACCACCAGCCGCGGATACTCGCTCAGCAGGTGGCTGCAGAGCCCGGGATCGCCGCCCGCCGGCGGTTGGGTGAGCACCACCACCTCGGCGTCTCGTTCCCCCACCGCCAGCAGCAGTCGCAGGGGATCGAGCTCCTCGCCGACCACCTCCATGTCCGGTTGGCGATCGATCAACCTGCGCAACAATTCACGCAGCATGCGTGGACGATTGGCCAGCAATACTTTGACCCGTTCCACACCATGCCTTTCGCGATCCTGCGCCGATCATGGTCGGCGGCGGAGCGCGGCGCAATGGCTCGCCGGAACCAAAAAGGATTCAGCTCGGTGCCCGCGGCGGGCGTTTGTAGCGCCGGCGGTCGACCACCGGCCGGCTGGCCCGCCGCCGTTCGCGCAGCCAGCGCCGCTTGTAGGCCTGCTCCACCGCTTCGTTGCGATGCTGCACCTGCAGCTTCTCGAGAATGTGGTGGACGTGGTTCTTGACCGTGTAGAGCGACAGGCAGAGGGTGGAGGCGATCTCCTTATTGCTCATGCCGTCGGCGATCAGCTCCAGGATCTCCACCTCGCGCGGCGTCAGGTCGAAGGCGGCGCGGCGCTCGCTGGTGCGCTGATCGCGGGCCAGCTCGGCGAGGCGTTGAAAGAGCGACCGGGTGAGCTGGGGAGCGCAGGTCGCCTCCCCCTTGGTGACGCTGCCGATGGCCCGGCGCAGGTCCTCGAGGGAGGACTCTTTGAGCACGTAGCCGCTGGCCCCCGCCTCGATGCAGCGCAGCACGTCGTCCTCCACCTCCGGCAGGCCGAGGACGACGACCTTGACCGGCGGCTCGGCGCGGCTCACCGCCCGCAGCCGCTCGAGGGTGGTGCGGCTCGGCCGGCCGAGATCGACCAGCAGCACGTCCGGCCGATGGCGCGGGATCAGCTCCAGGGCGCGCTCCAGATCGTCGACCTGGGCGCCGACGCTCAGGCCGCCGTCCTCCTCCAGCATCGACGCGAGACATTCGCGAAACAGCTTGTGCCGCCCCACCAACATCAACTTCGCACGATCGGCCATCGGCTTGCTCCTCCACCTCAGCCGCCGGCCTCGACAAGGCCGGGCGGCGGGCACCTCCCCGAGGTCTCCTCCTACTCCCTCGCGCCACCTCTTCCGCAGGAACAAAGCTCGCGGCGAGCTCCGCTTCGGCGATCCGGCCAGCGGCGTCACGGGAACGATCCGTATATCCTTACACATATTTCCTCAAATGCAAATGCCATCTATCATTCATCATCGACGTTCGTCACCGCTGCGGGACGCGACGACGAACGGCGCAGACGCGAAATTCTCGAAATCCGATAGAAAGTTTCGTCAGCCGTTGCCGCGGCGGCCGAAAGTAACGGATTTCGTGTCTTCGTCCGTTGGTGAGGAAGAGAGGAGGGCAGCCTTCTACCTTGCGAGAGATTTTCTGCCGGAAATGCAAAATCTACGGCCGGGACGAAAAACGGCGGGGATGGACCCCGCCGCTCGCCGCTGCCTTCCGCAGCGGGGATCGGCGGCCGCCCGGCCGCTGGGAGAGCACCAGGCGGAATCCGACGTAATCCTGGCCCTCCTCGGCGTACTGGCGGTTGCGCAGAGCGGCGCGCAGCTGGCCGGCCTCGAGCACGAAGGCGCCGCCGCGCAGCACCCGGCGGTCCCCCGCCTCGCGGTTGACCGGATTTCTCGCCGGGGAGCGGGCGTAGTAGGTCGGATCGTAGAGGTCTTCGCACCACTCGAAAACGTTGCCCGCCATGTTCAAGACGCCATACGGCGAGGCGCCGGCGGTACAGCAGGTCACCGGCGCCGGCTGCTCCTTGCCGATCGGATGCTCCTTCCACACCGCGCGCGCGAAGCTCGGCGGCTCGTCGCCCCAGGGGTAGACGCGGCCGTCGGTGCCGCGGGCGGCCTTCTCCCATTCCGCCTCGGTCGGCAGTCGCTTGCCCACCCAGGCGGCATAGGCCTGGGCGTCGTGCCAATCGACGTAGCTCACCGGCAGCTCGTCCGCCCGCCCCCAGACCGGCTTGTAGTCCTTGATCGGCGCGCCGTCGATGTCCTTCGGCAACGGCAGGCCGGAGAGCCGCCACTGGCGCCAACTGACCTCGTACTTGTCGACGTAGAAGCCGTCGAGCTCGACCTCGTGCACGGGTCGCTCGTCGGGATCGCCGTCATCGCTGCCCATGGCGAAGGGGCCCGGCGGCACGTAGACCATCACCGACCGGTCCTTGAGCCACAGGTACTCCCCCGGGCGGTCGCCACGGACCAGGCCCTCGGGCATGGTCTCGCCGTGCCAGCCCAGGGGCCGGTCCGGATCCGCCGCCGGCGCGATGCCGGCCGGGGCCAGGACCGCTGCGAGCAGCAGGAGACGGCAGGCGAAGGCCGGCGACGTCAAGCGCATGATCGCCTCACTTCTCCGCCG
>RFGL01000455.1 GCA_003697015.1 Acidobacteriota bacterium
GGGCGAAGGCCGGCGCCGCCGCCGGCGCCCTCGCCCGCAGCCTCGAGGCCCGCCCCCTGGACCCGGCCCTGCGCCGCCGCCTCGAAGCCTTCCTCGAGCGCGGCGACGATCCGGAGCTCGAAGCCGCCCTCGGCCAGCTGTCGTCGAATCCGATCCAGCAGGCCTTCAACCTGCTGATGGGGGGTGATCCGCCGGCGTAATGCACCGGCGGTCGCACCGGGAACGTCTTGCCGCGTAATGCCGAGGTTACCTCCGTCAGCCTGTCGCCGGCAGCGACCCGCTGACGAGAGCGATCCATTTGCCATGTGCCCGATCCGGTGGATCGCGCAGCCAGGTGAATTCAGCGGCGCGGTCGGAGGCGGAGGGCGTTCCTGTCCGTTCTTCTCATTATCCTCTCTCGGGCTCCCTCCTACGATCCCACCACGTCAGCCCAGACTACCTGCGGCCGCTGCCGCGCGGGTAACGAAAGTCTAAGGAGTCGATGATCTCCTGGTAGTTGCTTTCCTTCTTCGAGATCAAGACAGGAACGGAATGGAGAACCGCGTCGATCGTCTCGGCGATCTCCTCCTCGGGGGGTTGGCGGGGACTCCTCTTTGAAAAGAGGAACGTTTGATGTTTCTCCAGCGACGTGCAAAAATCACTGAAGGCAGCCCTCAAGGTGGAGGGAGGCTGTACGCCCTTGGGGATCTCGATGATGAAATAGAAATTCGCGAGCTCCCGCGAATCCGGGTCGCTTGGGCCGAAGGGCTGGAGACTGACATGCACAAGACGACCTGGGATAGGGCTCCGAATCTTTCCCAGATGACCCAGGCGCAGCCACCACAGTGGGCCTCCCATGAGAAAACTTGCAATGACGTCGCCCTCGTCCATCCAAGTGCCTTCTTGGACCTTTAGCTCACCTCCTGGTGGCCAATAGATCCGTCCAAGTAAGGCCGGTAACTTGGGAACGGCCAACAATGTATCGGTAAATGCTACATGATCCGGCGTAGCTCGGCGACTAGGCATGATGTCTGAATTGCTCCTGAGCCTCGGTTGTTTCTTCGATCGATCCGTGATCGTGTCCGCTCCGCCGGCTACCATCCGGATGACGTGCCCTCGCCTCAGCAGCTAGATTCGAGCCCGGCGAAGTTCGCCCGATCCCAAGAGCTCGACGCTACGCCGGCACGGGTCCTCCGCCACGATCTCCGAAGTCGGATCTTCCTTGCGGCGGTGGTCATCCGATTTCGCGGCAAGCGATCGCTGCTGTGCTCGAACTTCCATCGCTTGCGGCGGCGATCTGACGACCTCATCTCCTTTCCGGCTTGCTGCAGGCGGTACCGGCGCGAGTGTACCATCTGCTGGCAGGGCCGAGAAATGGTGCAGGGAATAAGATACGGTGCCTACTTGATCCTCCTGCTCCTGGCGGCGGGCTGCGGCGTGCCGCGCGAGGTGGTGCTCGACCTGGTGCGGGAGCTGCCGCGGGCGGAGGTCGGGCGGGTGGTCGAGCGGATCGATCTGGGGACGGCGCAGGCGCGGCCGCATCTCGGGCGGGGGTGGTCGTTCAATGAGGCGAACGCCGCCGGCACGACCTACGTCTGGGGGCTCGGCGAAGGATCGGAGGTGGCGTTCTACTTGCCCGCGCCGGCGGCGCTCCGCGCCACCCTCTCGCTCATGCCCTTCACCTACCCCGGCGCCCCGGCGCAGACCGTCGCCGTCACGTTCAATCGCCGGCCGGTGGGGGAGCTGGTGCTGCGTCCCGGGCTCAGGTCCTACGCCGTCGAGCTGCCGGCGTCGTCCCTGCGCCGCGGCCGCAACGTGCTGCGCTTTACCTACGGCTACAGTGCCTCGCCGCAGGCGGTGGGGGCCGGCAACGACCCGCGGCCGCTGGCGGCGGCGTGGGACGCCATCGACCTCGACGGGGTGCCGGCAGCTCCCGGCCTGCCCGAGGCGACGCCGGCGGGGCTGCGGTTGCCCGCCGGCTCCGAGGTCGCCTACGCCTTGTGCGCGCCGGCGGACGCCGTGCTCGAGGTCCGCGGCCTGAGCCTGCGCGGCGGCGGCCGGCTGGAGGCCTGGCTCGAGCTCGAGGGGGAAGGGGAGAAACGGCTCGCCGGCACCGGCGAACGGCGCTCAGCCTGGCGCGTCGACCTGCCCGCCGCCCCCGGGCGGCCGTTGCGTCTCGCCTTGCGCGCCGTCGCCGCCGGCGGCGACGGGGATCGGCATGGGGTCGTCCTGCGCCGGGCTCGGCTTCTGGGGCGCGCCCCCGCCCCTCCTCTCGACCCTTGCCGCGGGCCGGACGCACCAGCCGCCGCCGGCGCTCCGCCAGAGGACGAGCTGCCGCGGCCGGCCCTGATGGTGCTCTACCTGGTCGATACCCTGCGCGCCGACCGCCTGGGCTGCTACGGCGGCGACGGCCGTCTCACCCCGCACCTCGACGCCCTGGCGGCGGACGGCGTGGTCTTCGACCGGGCGCTGGCCGAGACTTCCTGGACCAAGCCGGCGGTGGCGTCGGTGCTCACCGGCCTGCCGCCCCTGGCCCATGGCGTCCACGATCCGGAGCTCGGCCTGCCGCAGGCGGTGACGACCGTCGCCGAGCGCCTGCGCGCCGCCGGCTGGACCACCGCCGCCTTCGTGACCAGCGCCCACGTCACCGAGGCCTCGGGCTTCGCCCAGGGCTTCGGCCACTTCGATTTCTCCTACGACCCGGCGGACCGCCTGACGGCGCGCATCACGGCGTGGCTCGCCGA
>RFGL01000456.1 GCA_003697015.1 Acidobacteriota bacterium
CGCCAGGCCGCTGGCGGTGGTGAAGAAGGTGCGGTTGGCGGCGCGATCGGCAGGCTCGAAGCCGGACCACAGGGCTCGTACCTCGGCGCGGGCGTGGGACGAGCCGAAGAGGACTTCCCCCGCCCGCTCGAGCAGCCGGCGATCGGGCCCGCCGGCGGCGGCGAGCTGCTCGCCGGCGGCGGCCAGCGCCTCGACGAAGCGCTCGAGCTGCTCGCCGGCGGCGGCCAGGTAGTCGCTGCGCACGGCGTAGACCTCGGCGATCGAGCGCGGCGCGGCGGCGGTGGAAGCGAGGATGCGGGCACCGCGCACGGAGCCGGCAGCGCCGCTGCCGGCGGTGCCGCCGGAGGTCAAAGCGAGGGCGTCGGGGAGGGTGACCAGCACCGCGTCGAGCTGCGGGTCGGCGAGCATGGCGCTCGCCGGATCGACGATGGCGCCGGCGTCGCGGGGGGGCAGGGTGGGCTCCGCCAGCCAGCGCAGCTCGACGTCGGAGAGGGAGAGGCCGGCGTCGTCGAGCAGGCGGTGGAGGAAGGCCAGATGAGGACCGTGGCGCTGCAGGCCGATGGTCTTGCCCGCCAGCTGCGCCGCCTCGGCGACGTCGCCGCGGGCGACCAGGGCGTCGCCCCCCGCCGACCAGCCGAGGTGGTGGATCACCACCAGCTCGAGGCCGGCGGCGGCGAAGACCTCGGCGGCGTTCTGGATCATGGTCACGGTGCCGCGCAGCAGCGGGCTGGAGCCGGCGAGGGCGGCTTTCACCTGGGCGGGGAAGTCGTCCCCCCGCGTCAGCTCCACCTCGAGCCCCAGCCGTTCGAAGGCGCCGCCTTCCAGCGCCTGCACCACCACCAGGTCGGCGCCGCGGGCGAGCACCGGTACCTGCAACGCACCGCCCGCCGCCACCGGCTGCGCCGCGTCGCCGGCCAGGGCGGTCAGGGGCCGCGGCTTGAGATAGCGCACCTCGTCCGCCGGCAGCGCCGGCGCCAGCAGCAGAGCGACGGCGAAGACCACCGAAAGGTACCGGAGGGTCCGGACCGGGTTCATTTGCGGATCTCCTTCGTGCGTCTGCTCATGACCACCTGCTCTACGGAGGGAGCCGGCCGCGTATTCAGCGCCGATTTCTCCTCCAGCATCCCACAGTACGGCGCGACGCCGGCCGGCGTTTCAGCCGCGGTCGGCGGACGGCGGTCAACTGCCGGTGAACGACGGTTTCCCCACCCCGGCGGGTGGGCCCCTCGCCACCCCTTCGCCGCTACCCGTCTACCCACAGGGCCGTGTACGGATGGCCGGTGGTGGGCTAGCCTCGATCCGTCACGGCCTTCGTCGCGAGAGGCCGTAGGTGCTGAACGATGCAGGCAAGAAGTCCCGGCGCGAAGCCGGCGCACCGCGGTACGTCGTGCAGCGACGGGGCCGCCGCGGATTCAAGGCGCTGCGGCCTCGCAGCAGGAGGCTGATGAATCCTGCAGGCCAGGCTGCGCGCGGAGTGCCGTGCGGCACGTGGCTGCGGCCGGCTGAAGGCGATGGAGGAGGTGGATGGAAACGCTGTTGGTCCGCGATCTGATGACCCGCGACGTGGTCGCCGTGGGGCCGGCCGAGTCCCTGGCCACCCTGCGTGACGTGATGCTGGCGCAGCGCGTCCGCCACATGCCGGTGGTCGATCCGGCCGGCCGGCTGATCGGCCTGGTTTCCCAGCGCGACCTGCTGCGCAACCAGCTGGTGGAGCAGGCCGCCACCCCCGACGCGGTCGAGCGGGCGGTTCTCGAGCGCCTGGCGGTCAGCGATCTGATGGGCACCTCGCTGGTCTGGGCCGAGCCCGACGACGACATCCGCGACGCGGCGCAACGCATGCTCGACCACCAGTACGGCTGCCTGCCGGTGGTCGAGGAGGGGCGGCTGGTCGGCATCCTGACCGAATCCGACTTCGTGCGCCTCTTCGCACGCGGTCAATGAGCGGCGGGCGGATGAACGACGCGTCGACCCTCGATGTTCTCGGCCCCTCGCCGGCCGGCGACGAGGCGCGCGCCTTCGCCCGCCTGCAAGCCCGCCTGCCGGCGCTCTTCCGCCGCGTCTTCCCCGATCCCCTGGCGCCGCGCACGGTGGTGGTGGTGCCGAGCCTGACGATGGACGCCGAGCTGCTGGCCAAGATCGAGGGCGTGCAGCATTACGAGGAGCGCCTGCTGTGCATGCTGATGCTGCTGCGCCTGCCCCACACCCACGTCATCTACCTCACCAGCCTGCCGGTCGATCCGACCATCGTCGACTACTACCTCCACCTGCTGCCCGGCATCCCCAGCAACCACGCCCGGCGCCGGCTGACCCTGCTCGCCGCCCACGACGGTTCGCCCACCCCGCTGACGCGCAAGATCCTCGATCGCCCGCGGCTGCTCAGGCGCATCCGCTCGGCGATCCCCGATCCCGAGACCGCCCACCTGAGCTGCTTCACCGTCACCGAGGAGGAGCGAGCCCTGGCCCTCGCTCTCGACGTGCCGCTCTACGGCTGCGATCCCGCCCTCGCCGACGCCGGCTCGAAGAGCGGCAGCCGCGAGATCCTGAAGCAGGCGGGGGTGCCGGTGCCCGACGGCTTCGAACGCCTGCGCGACGCCCGCGACGTGGTGGCGGCGCTGGCGGCGCTCAAGCGGCGCAACCCGGCCCTGCGGCGGGCGGTGATCAAGCTCGAGGAGGGAACTTCGGGCGAAGGCAATGCGATCTTCGCCTTCGACGGCTGCCCCGCAGGCGGGGGCCTCGAGCGCTGGCTCGAGACGGAGCTGCCGCGGCGCCTCCGCTTCGAGGCCGAAGAGGAGACCTGGGAACGCTACCGCGAGCGCTTCGCCGACATGGGAGGGATCGTCGAGACCTTCGTCGAAGGCGAGCCCAAGCGCTCGCCGTCGGTGCAGTGCCGCATCGATCCGCTCGGCGGCATCGACCTGATCTCGACCCACGACCAGGAGCTCGGCGGCCGCTCGGGACAGGTCTTCAAGGGCTGCACCTTCCCCGCCGACCCCGCCTACCGCCTCGACGTCCAGGCGGCGGGGGCGCGGGCCGCCGAGCTGCTGCGCCAGCGCGGCATTCTCGGCCGTTTCGCCATCGACTTCGTGTCGGTACGGGAAGGGGACGGCTGGCGTCACTACGGCATCGAGATCAACCTGCGCAAGGGCGGCACCACCCACACCTTCATGATGCTCCAATTCCTCACCGACGGCACCTACGATCCGTCCACCGGCCTCTACCGCACCCCCACCGGCCAGGAGCGCTTCTACTACGCCTCCGACAACCTCAAGAGCCCGCGTTACCGCGGCCTCACCCCGGAGGACCTGATCGACATCGCGGTCGACCACGACCTGCATTTTCACGGCGCGACCCAGCAGGGGGTCGTCTTCCACCTCATCGGCGCCCTGTCCGAGCACGGCAAGCTGGGGGTGCTCTGCGTCGCCGGCAGCGTCGGCGAGGCCCGCGACCTCTACCGCCACGCCGTCGACGTCCTCGACCGCGAGACCGAAGCCTGAGCCCCGCGACCGCCGTCGGCGCGCGGGGGGATGCCGGCGAGCGCGACGGGCGGTAGGATGGGCGTAGACGCCGCCCCCGAGATCCTGGCGAAGGATTTTCTGCCCGCCGGACTCCTATACGACATGCGATGGCTAGCGCGCCCCCGCCGTGAGCTGGAACCGGGCGATCTCGCCCTCGCCGAGCGCATGCTCGCCGGCGACGAAGAGGCTTTCGAGAGCTTCTTCGACGGGCACTTCCCGGCCCTCTACCGCTTCGCGCTGGCGCGGGTTCGGGACGGCGACCTGGCGCGGGAGATCGTCCAGTCGGCGATCTGCAAGGCGATCGCCAACCTCGGTTCCTACCGCGGCGAAGCGACGCTTCTGGCCTGGTTGTTCACCATCTGCCGGCACGAGATCAGCGCCCATTTCCGCCGCCTCAAGCGGGCGCCGGCGCCGGTCGAGCTGGTCGAGGACGTGCCGGAGGTGCGCGCGGCCCTCGATTCGTTGGCGGCCGCCGCCGACGGGCCGGCGGAAGCGGTGGAGCGCGACGAGCTCGCCCGGCTGGTCCACGCCACCCTCGACCACCTGCCGCCGCGCTATGGCCAGGCGCTGGAATGGAAGTATCTCGACGGCCTGCCGGTGAAGGAGATCGCCCGCCGGCTGGAGGTCGGCCCCAAGGCCGCCGAATCGCTCCTCACCCGGGCCCGCCAGGCCTTCCGCGACGGCTTCGCCGCCTATGGACGCGCCCTGGAGTGGAGCCGCAGCACCGCGTAACGGATGGAGCCCGACCTTGAAACGAACCCTCGACCACGGCGGTGACCGACGATGAGCGACGTCCACGACAGCCCCCGAGCGGTGCCTGAGCAGCCGGGCGACGACGGCGTCGTGCGCCTGCTGCGCCTCGCCGGCCGCCGGCCGGAGGTGCCGGCGCGCGACGCGGAGACCGTGCGCGCGGCAGCGCGCGAAGAATGGCGGCGGCTGCTGCGCGCCCGCCGCCGCCGGGCCTGGTACTGGCGTGGCGGCGGCCTCCTCGCCGCGGCGGCACTCCTCGCCCTGGTCCTCGCCCCCGGCCTCCGGCGGAGCCCCTGGTGGCGGTCGCCGGCGACGGTGGCCAGCGCCGAGATCGTCATCGGCGAGGTGCACTACTCCAGCGAGCACGGCGGCCGCGAGCTCGCCCCCGGGGCGAGCCTGGAGGCCGGCACGACGGTGGAGACCGGCGCCGGCGACGCACCGTCGCGGGCGGCCCTGCGCCTCGCCGGCGGCACCTCCCTGCGCCTCGATGCCGCTACCCGGGTGCGGCTCAGCGGCCGCCGCGAGGTGGAGCTCGCCGCCGGTGCGATCTACGTCGACTCCGGCCCGTCGCCGACGGATCGAGCGGCACCGCTGGCGATCCACACCCCCCTCGGCGTGGTGCGCGAGACCGGCACCCAATTCGAGGTCCGCTACCGGCCCGGCGCCGGGGTGGCGATGCGGGTGCGGGTACGGGAAGGCCGGGTCGACCTGGAGCGCGACGGCCGGCACCATGGGGCTGCCGCCGGCGTCGAGCTCCGGGTGCAGGCCGATGGCCGGGTGACCACGGCCCGGGCGGCGCCCTACGGCGAGGCCTGGCGCTGGGTGGCGAGCGTCGCCCCGCCGCTGCGCGGGGAGAACCCGACCATTCTCGACGGCCTGCGTTGGGCGGCGCGGGAGAGCGGCTGGGAGCTGCGCTTCGCCGACGAAGCGGTAGCCGCCCGGGCCCGGGAAGGGATCATGTACGGCTCCGTCGCCGGCCTCAGCCCGGAGCAGGCGGTGGCCCTCTTCCTCGACGCCGGCAAGCTCGGCTACCGGCTTGAGGACGGGGTGCTGCTGGTGCTGCCGCCGGCGGAGTAGGTCGTCCGCCTGCGGCTCAGCCGCCGGCGCGGCGCCGCAGCTCGGCAGCGAGGGCGGCGACCTGCCGCCGCAGATCGTCGAGGGTGCCGTCGTTGTCGATCACCCGATCGGCGCGGGCGCGGCGGGCGGCGCCGTCGAGCTGGGCGGCGAGACGGGCGCGGGCGGCGGCTTCGTCGAGGCCGCGCTCGACCGCCCGCCGGATCCGGGTTTCGGCATCGGCCTCGACCGTCACCACCAGGTCGAAGTCGCCGGCCAGGCCGCCCTCGATCAGCAACGGCGCCTCCAGCACCACCACGCCCTCGGCCCGCGCCGCCCGTTCGGCGAAGCGCCGGCGGACCAGGGGATGGATCGCCTCCTCCAGCCGCCGGCGCAGATCGGGATCGGCGAAGACCCGCCGCGCCACCGCCGGGCGGTCGACGCCGCCCTCGGCGGTCAGCGCCCCGTCGCCGAGGAGCGCCCGCACCGCCGCCGCCCCGGGCTCGCCGGGGGCGTAGAGCTCGGCCACCAGACGGTCGGCGTCGAGCACCAGGAAGCCCTCCCGCCGCAGCAGCTCGCCGACCGTCGACTTGCCGCTCGCCAGGCCGCCGGTGAGGCCGACCAGCAGGCGGCTCATGGAGCGAATCCCTGGCGCCGCAACGACGCCTCGAGGGTGTTGACCAGGAGCTGAGCGACGGTCAGCGGGCCGACGCCGCCGGGCACCGGGGTGATCCACGAGGCGCGCGGCGCGACGCGGGCGAAGTCGACGTCGCCGGCGAGGACGTAGCCGCGCTTGGCGAAGCGGGCGCGCCGTCCGGCGTCGCCGGGGAAGAGCTCCTCCATCCGCTGCGGGTCGTCGACCCGGTTCATGCCGACGTCGATCACCACCGCTCCATCGCGCACGTGGCGGGGGCCGATCAGGCCGGCCCGGCCGGCGGCGGCGACGAGCAGCTCGCCCTGCCGGCACGCCGCCGCCAGATCGCGGGTGCGGGAATGGCAGAGGGTGACCGTGCAGTGCTGGCGCAGGAGGAGCGCCGCCATCGGCTTGCCGACGATGGCGCTGCGCCCCACCACCACCGCGTGGCGGCCGGCGAGGGGGATGCGGTAGCGCCGCAGGAGCTCGATCACGCCGGTCGGCGTCGCCGGCGTCAGGCCGGGTTGGTCGAGCCACAGGCGGCCGACGTTCTCGGGATGGAAGCCGTCGACGTCCTTGGCCGGCGGCACCGCCTCGAGCACCGCCGGCGCCTCCAGGTGGCGGGGGAGGGGCAGCTGGACGAGGATGCCGTCGACCTCGTCGTCGTCGGCCAGCTCGGCGACCGTGGCGAGCAGCTCGCGTTGCTCGACGGCGGCCGGCAAGCGGCGGGTCTCGCCGGCGATGCCGACCTCCGCCGAAGCCCGCGTCTTGCTGCCGACGTAGGCGCGCGACGCCGGGTCGTCGCCGACCAGCACCGCCACCAGCCGCGGCGGCCGGCCGCCGCCGGCGACCAGCGCCGCCACCCGCCGGGCCACGTCCTCGCGCATCGCACGCGCGACCGCCCTGCCGTCGAGCAGCCGGCCGCGGGCGGCCTCGGCCGCCGGCTTCTCGGCCATCCTTCCGCTGGCCATCGCTCGTCGTCCTCCGTTCGCCTCCCGCGGCCGCCGGGGCGTCGCCGCCAAGGCGTCCTAGTCTACTGCCCGCCGGCACGCCCCCCATCTCCACCATTCCGCCGCCTCACCTCTTGACAAGCCCGGAACGCCCGCCGTAGGATCATGGGCCCTTTGCGTGTAAGGGCAGGCCTTTCTGTGCCGACCCCGCCAAAGCGACTCCAGACACGGAAGTTAGAGCGATGAGCAAGACCTATAGCCCGAAGCGTGCCGAGATCGAGCGGCAGTGGCACCTCGTCGATGCCACGGGGAAGACCCTGGGCCGGCTGGCGAGCGAGATCGCCCGCGTCCTGCGCGGCAAGCACAAGCCGGCCTTCGCGCCGCACCTCGATACCGGCGACTTCGTGATCGTCGTCAACGCCGAGAAGGTGGTCCTCACCGGGCGCAAGGAAGACCAGAAGGCCTACCGCCGCCACAGCGGCCGGCCCGGTGGCCTCAAGACCGTGATGGCACGCCAGCTGCGCCAGCGGCACCCCAGCCGCATGATCGAGCTGGCGGTGCGCGGCATGCTGCCGAAGAATTCCCTCGGCCGGCAGCAGCTGAAGAAGCTCAAGGTCTATGCCGGCCCCGACCACCCGCATCAGGCGCAGCAACCCCAGCCCCTCGAGGTGGCCTAAGCCAGGAGCAGCATCTTGATCGAGCAACACTACGGAACCGGCCGCCGCAAGACCGCCACGGCGCGCGTTTTCCTGCGCCCGGGCAGCGGCGAGATCAGCGTCAACCAGCGTCCTTTCGAGGACTACTTCCCCAACGACGTGCTGAAGATGATCGTCCGGCAGCCGCTCCTGCTGACCGAGACGTCGGAGAAGTTCGACGTCATGGTGACGGTCAGGGGCGGGGGTGCCACGGGCCAGGCGGGGGCCATCCGCCACGGCATCGCGCGCGCTCTTCTCGAGTTCAACAACGAGTTGCGGCCGCGTCTGAAGGCGGCGGGTCTCCTGACCCGCGACCCGCGCGAGAAAGAGCGCAAGAAGTACGGGCTCAAGGGAGCTCGCGCCCGCTATCAGTTCAGCAAGCGTTAGAGGAGAAGATCGGTGGTACAGGTCCGGATGAAAGAGCTGCTCGAGGCCGGCGTCCACTTCGGCCATCAGACCCGGCGGTGGAATCCGAAGATGCGCCGTTACATCTTCGGCAAGCGCAACGGCATCTACATCATCGACTTGCAGCAGACCCTGCGGCGCTTCCGCGAGGCGGCCGACTTCGTCTACCGGCTGGGCCGCGAGGGCCGCCGCCTGCTGTTCGTCGGCACCAAACGCCAGGCACGGGAGGCGATGAAGGAAGAGGCGATACGCTGCGGCCAGTATTACGTCACCCACCGCTGGCTCGGCGGCCTGCTGACCAACTTCGTCACCATCCGGGCGTCGGTCGAGCGGCTCAAGGACATCGAGGCGCGGCTGGCGGACGAGGAATCGTCCCTGACCAAGAAGGAGCGCCTGCGTCTCGACCGCGAGCGCATCAAGATCAACCGCAACCTCGAGGGCATCCGCGAGCTCACCAGCTTGCCCGACGCCCTCTTCGTCGTCGACCCCAAGAAAGAGGCGATCGCCGTCGCCGAGGCCAATAAGCTCGGCATCCCCATCATCGGCCTGGTCGACACCAACTGCGACCCCGAGCTGATCGACTACGTCATCCCCGGCAACGACGACGCCATCCGCACCATCCGGCTCTTCGCCTCCAAGATCGCCGACGCCTATCTGGCCGGCGCCGGCCAGCTGGAGGAAGAACGGATGATCACGGCCAAGGACGCGCCGGCGGTGGAGGAAGCCGAGCCGGCGGCGAGCGCCGGGGCGGCCTAGGGCGCCCTTTCTCACCGCCTCGCCCGCAACGTTCCCTACCCGGCGCCGGAGCGTGTCCGGCCCCCAGAGGAGATCCACGCCATGAAGATCACCGCTCAGATGGTCAAGGAGCTGCGCGATCGCACCTCGGCTCCGATGATGCAGTGCAAAGCGGCCCTGCAGGAGGCCGAAGGCTCGATCGACAAGGCGATCGAGATCCTGCGCAAGAAAGGCATCGCCGCCGCGGCCAAGAAGGCGGGGCGGATCGCCGCCGACGGCGCCGTCGGCGCCTACGTCCACGGCGGCGGCAGGATCGGCGTGCTGGTCGAAGTCAACTGCGAGACCGACTTCGTCGCCCGCACCGACGAGTTCCAGGAGCTGGTCAAAGACGTCGCCATGCACATCGCCGCCGCCGAGCCGCGCTTCGTGCGCCGCGAGGAGGTCACCGACGAGGCGCTGGCCAAGGAGCGGGAGATCTACCGCGCCCAGGCCCTCGCCGAGGGCAAGCCGGAGAAGATCGTCGACCGCATCGTCGACGGCAAGATGGCGAAGTTCTACGAGCAATGCGTGCTGCTCGAGCAGCCCTTCATCAAGGATCCGGACAAGACCGTCGGCGAGCTGCTCACCGAGCGCATCGCCAAGATCGGCGAGAACATCCAGGTGCGGCGCTTCACCCGCTACAAGCTCGGTGAAGGGATCGAGAAGAAAGAGGAGAACTTCATCGCCGAGGTCGCCGCCCAGGTGGCCGGCCGCGGTTGACGCCGCCCGGCGTGCGACGCCCCTCCACTTCCCAGGAGCCGTGAATGGCGGATAGCCCGGTCTACCGGCGAGTGTTGCTCAAGGTCTCGGGTGAGGCCCTGATGGGGGCCAAGTCCTTCGGCCTCGACAACCTGGTGGTCGGCCGCATCGCCGACGAGCTGGCCAGCGTCCAGCGGCTCGGGGTGCAGCTGGCGGTGGTGGTCGGCGGCGGCAACATCATCCGCGGCCTGGCGGCCAGCGAAGCGGGCATCGAGCGCGTCACCGGCGACCACATGGGCATGCTGGGGACGGTGATCAACTCCCTCGCCCTGCAGGACGCGCTGGAGAAGCGGGGCGTCGTCACCCGGGTGCAGACGGCGATCGAGATCCGCGAGGTGGCGGAGCCCTACATCCGTCGCCGCGCGGTGCGTCACCTGGAGAAAGGCCGGGTGGTGATCTTCGCCGCCGGCACCGGCAATCCCTACTTCACCACCGACAGCGCCGCCGCCCTGCGCGCCACCGAGATCGGCGCCGACGTGCTGCTCAAGGCCACCCGGGTGCCGTCGATCTACACCGCCGACCCGGAGCAGGATCCGGACGCCCGGCCGCTGGCCGAGATCACCTACCACCAGGTGCTCGAGCGGGACCTGCGCTTCATGGACGCCTCCTCGATCAGCCTGTGCCGCGAGAACGGCATCCCGATCGTGCTCTTCGACCTCACCGTCCCCGGCAACGTCAAGCGGGTGGTGTGCGGCGAGCGGGTCGGCTCGGTGGTGCGCGACGCCGGCAAGGCGTCGCGTTGACAGGCCGCCCGCGCTCGCGGCACACTCACCCCCGCGGATCGGGCCCGCTCGTCGGCTCGGCCCGGAGCCCGGCTCGGCCGGGACGTTCTGCTCTGTCCCCGTTCAAGGAGAGATCATGAAAGAGGTCTTTCTCGACATCGAGCTCAAGATGAAGGAGGCGGTGGACCATTTCCACAGCCAGCTCAAGCAGATCCGTACCGGCCGGGCGTCCCTGTCGATCCTCGACGGCGTCACGGTCGACTACTTCGGTACCCCGACGCCGCTCAACCAGCTCGCCAACCTGTCGGTGGCCGACGCCACCCTGATCGTCGCACAGCCCTGGGATCCGACCCAGATCCCCGCCATCGAGAAGGCCATCTTGAGCGCCGACCTGGGGCTCAATCCGTCGAACGACGGCAAGATCATCCGCATCCCGATCCCCTCCCTCACCGAGGAACGGCGCAAAGAGCTGGTCAAGAAGGCCCACGAGCTGGCGGAGCAGAGCCGCAACCGCATCCGCGGCATCCGCCGGGAGGGCAACGACCGGATCAAGAAAATGGAGCGGGACAAAGAGATCAGCCAGGACGAGGAGCACCGCGGGCACGAGGAGGTGCAGAAGCTCCACGACCACTACATCGAGCAGATCAACCGCGCCTTGGAGACCAAGGAGAAGGACATCCTGGCGGTCTAGCGCTGCCCGCGGAGCGGAGCCGCCAGGGCCGCCATGGCCGACCTGATCTACGGCTACCACCCGGTACGCGAGCTGCTGCGTCGCCGCCCGCACGAGGTCGTGCGGCTGCTCGTCGCCCGGCGCGGCGATCGGCGGCGGCGGGAGCTCGAAGCCCTGGCCCGCCGCCACCGCCTGCCCTGCGTCCGGGTGGCGGACGAGGATCTCTTCCAGCGTACCGGCAGCGCCGCCCACAACGGCGTCGCCGCCGAGGTCCGCCGGCCGGCGCGGCCGGGAGCCGGTGCCGACCCCGATCTCCTGGTGCTGGCCGAGGACGTCCAGGACCCGCGCAACCTCGGCGCCCTGTTGCGGGTCTGCGAAGGCGCCGGCGTCGGTCGCGTTCTGCTGCGCGACCGCGGCTCCGCCCAGGTGACGCCGGCGGTGATCAAAGCCTCCGCCGGCGCCAGCGAGTGGCTGCCGCTGGAGCGCGTCACCAACGCCGCCCGCACCCTCGAGCAGCTCAAGGACGACGGCTTCTGGGTCTACGGCGCCGACGCCTCGGGCGTGCCGCCGTGGGAGGTCGACCTCAGCGGCAAGGTCGTGCTCGCCGTCGGAGGCGAGCACGGCGGCCTGCGGGCCCGCACCCGCACCCTCTGCGACCGGCTCGTCGGCCTGCCCCTGCGCGGTCGCGTCGGCTCCCTCAACCTGGCGACCGCCGCCGCCGCCCTGCTCTACGAAGCGGTGCGCCAGCGTCTCGCCGCCGCTGCCGCGCCGCCGGAGTGAGCCGGGGGTGAGATTCTCCTCGCGACCCCCTTGCATGAGCGCCGCGATGAGGAGTAGACTCCTCCTTCGCTTCGGCGGCGGGGCGCAGAGACCCCGTCCGTCCCGAGTCCGCCGGGCTCGGGACGCGGGCGCGGCCGGCATAGCTCAGCTGGTAGAGCAACTGACTTGTAATCAGTAGGTCCTCGGTTCAACTCCGGGTGCCGGCTCCAGCGGCCGTGCCGGCGGGACAGGCTGAAGGAGGTGTGGCCGAGTGGTCAAAGGCAGCAGACTGTAAATCTGCCGGCGTAACGCCTACGGTGGTTCGAATCCACCCGCCTCCACCATCGACCAGACACAGGCGGCCCGTCCGTTCGCGGCGGCGGGCAGGAGCAGCGAAATCGACGTCTTGCGGGAGTAACTCAGGGGTAGAGTCACAGCCTTCCAAGCTGTTGGTCGCGGGTTCGAATCCCGTCTCCCGCTCCAGCCGCACCGCCCCCGCGGGCAAAACGCGGTTGGGGGGTAGACAAGGACCTCGGGCCCTGCTATACTCCGTAGACTTGTCCTCGGGCGCGTCCAGCTCGCGCCCCGGGGTACAGTTCCGTACCCCGAGCTTCTACGGAATCGCGACACTGGAGGACCACGAGCGTCGAAAACGCCTCGGCGATCGGGCTCGCATCGTCTTCAACGCCCACGTGGCTCAGGGGTAGAGCACTTCCTTGGTAAGGAAGGGGTCACCGGTTCAAATCCGGTCGTGGGCTCCACGGCATGTCGGGCAGGGCAGCTCACCAGGGCAACTGGCTCACGCTCGTACACGACGACCGAAACCAAGCGCGGGATGCTCCCATCGGGCGTCCTGATCACTCTGAGGAGGAGGCGCAAAAAACTCATGGCCAAGGAGAAGTTTGAGCGCACGAAGCCGCACGTCAACATCGGCACGATCGGTCACGTGGACCACGGGAAGACGACGTTGACGGCCGCGATCAC
>RFGL01000457.1 GCA_003697015.1 Acidobacteriota bacterium
AGCCGACGACGTTGCGCTTGAATAGCTGCGCTTTTCTGGCCCAGAGGGTTCAGCAGACCTCAAAGGGAGCATCCATGGCCCATGCAGACGTCCTCAAACGGCGCGCGTTCGGTGAGACCATGCGCCGCGACGCGTGGTGGCTTCAGCCGCTCTTGACCTTCCTGGGACTGTCCGCCTTCATCGTCTACTCGACCTGGGCCGCGTTTCAGGGCGACCACTACCACGCCGGCCCCTACCTGTCGCCCTTCTACTCGCCGGAACTCTTCGGCGACTCGCCGCACAGCTGGTTCGGGGCCAGGCCCGGCTGGTGGCCGGCCTGGTTGCCCTTCTCCCCCGCCTTCCTCATCCTGTGGGCGCCGGCGGGCTTCCGCCTGACCTGCTACTACTACCGCGGCGCCTACTACAAGGCGTTCTGGGCCGACCCGCCGTCGTGCACCGTCGGCGAGCCGCGGAAGCGCTACCTCGGGGAGAGCGCCCTGCCGCTGATCCTGCAGAACGTCCACCGCTATTTCCTCTACCTGGCCCTCGCCTTCCTGGTCTTTCTCAGCTACGACGCCTGGAACGCCCTGTGGCACGTCGACCCGGCGACCGGCGAGACGGTCTTCGGCATCGGCGCCGGCACCCTGGTGCTGACCTTGAACGTGGTGCTCCTCGGCGGCTATACCCTCGGCTGCCACTCCCTGCGTCACCTGGCCGGCGGCTGCCTCGACCGCCTCGCCGGCCGGCCGGTGCGCCGCACCGCCTACCGCTGCGTCAGCTGCCTCAACCGCAAGCACATGGTCTGGGCCTGGATGAGCCTCTTCTGGGTGGGCTTCTCCGACCTCTACGTCCGCCTGGTGTCGATGGGCGTGTGGAGCGACTGGAGAATCCTCTGATGGCTTCCTACCGGACCCACCGGCACGACGTCCTGGTGATCGGCGCCGGCGGTGCCGGCCTGCGGGCGGCGATCGAGGCCTCGGCCGCCGGCGCCTCGGTCGCCGTGGTGTGCAAGTCGCTGCTCGGCAAGGCCCACACGGTGATGGCCGAAGGAGGGGTGGCGGCGGCGCTGGCCAACGTCGACGAGCGCGACGGCTGGCGGGTCCACTTCGCCGACACCATGCGCGGCGGCGCCTACCTCAACAACCCGCGGATGGCGCAGATCCACGCCCAGGAGGCGCCGCAGCGGGTGCGCGAGCTCGAGGCCTGGGGGGCCCTCTTCGACCGCACCGCCGACGGCCGCATCCTGCAGCGCAATTTCGGCGGCCACAAGTACCCGCGGCTGGCCCACGTCGGCGACCGCACCGGCCTGGAGATGATCCGCACCCTGCAGGACCACGGCATTCACCGCGGCATCGAGTTCTACATGGAGCACACCGTCACCCGCCTGCTGCTCGACGACGGACGGGTGGCGGGAGCCTTCGGCTACGACCGCGAGCGCGGCCGCTTCCGCGTGTTCAAGGCCGGCGCGGTGGTGCTCGCCACCGGCGGCATCGGCCGCGCCTACAAGATCACCTCCAACAGCTGGGAGTACACCGGCGACGGCCACGCCCTCGCCTACCACGCCGGCGCCGAGCTGATCGACATGGAGTTCGTCCAATTCCACCCCACCGGCATGGTGTGGCCGCCGAGCGTGCGCGGCATCCTGGTCACCGAGGGGGTCCGGGGCGAAGGCGGGGTGCTGAAGAACAGCGAAGGCCGCCGCTTCATGTTCGACGACGTCCCCGATCTCTACAAGGACCAGACCGCCGACGATCCGGAGGAGGGCTGGCGCTACACCCAGGGCGATCGCGACGCCCGCCGGCCGCCGGAGCTCTTGACCCGCGACCACGTGGCGCGCTGCATCGTGCGCGAGATCAAGGAAGGCCGCGGCAGCCCCCACGGCGGCGTCTACCTCGACATCGCCTGGATCCGCGAGAAGCTGCCCGATCACGCCGAGCACATCAAGAAGAAGCTGCCGAGCATGTACCACCAGTTCAAGGAGCTGGCGGACATCGACATCACCGCCGAGGCGATGGAGGTCGGCCCCACCACCCACTACGCCATGGGCGGCGTCAAGGTCGATGCCGACAGCCAGATGTCGACCGTCCCCGGGCTCTTCGCCGCCGGCGAGTGCGCGGCGGGATTGCACGGCGCCAACCGCCTGGGAGGCAACTCGCTGTCCGATCTGCTGGTCTTCGGCAAACGCGCCGGCGAGCACGCGGCGGCCTTCGCCCGCGAGCACGGCGCCGGCGCCATCGACGACGGGCAGGTCGAGGCGGCGGCGGCGGCGGCCCTCGCCCCCTTCGAGCGCGGCGCCGGCGGCGAGGGGCCCTACGCCATCCAGCACGCCCTGCAGGAGATGATGCAGGACCTGGTCGGCATCGTGCGCAACGCCGCCGAGATGAGCCGTGCGCTCGACGGCATCGCCGAGCTGCGCCGGCGGGCGCGCGAGGTCGGGGTGGGCGGCAACCGCGAGTACAATCCCGGCTGGCACACGGCCCTCGACCTCGACAACCTGCTGACGGTGTCGGAGGCGGTCGCCCGGGCCGGGCTCGAGCGCGAGGAGAGCCGCGGGGCCCACTTCCGCGAGGACCACCCGCAGAAAGACCCGGCCTTCGGCCAGGTCAACGTGGCGATCCGGCGCGGTGCGGACGGGGAGATGGTCGTCCGCCGGGAGCCCCTGCCGCCGATGGCGCCGGAGCTCCAGCAGATCATCGAGGAGATGAAGTGATGGCCGAAGCGACCTTCCGCATCTGGCGCGGCGACCCGGACGGCGGCGACTTCCGCGACTACCGCACCGAGGTGTCGGAGGGCATGGTGGTGCTCGACGCGGTGCACCAGATCCAGGCCGAATCGGCCCACGATCTGGCGGTGCGCTGGAACTGCAAGGCGGGCAAGTGCGGCTCCTGCTCGGCGGAGGTCAACGGCCACCCCAAATTGATGTGCATGACCCGCCTCTCCGACCTCGACCTCGCCGAGCCGGTGACGATCGAGCCGATGAAGGCGTTCCCGGTGGTGCGCGACCTGGTGACCGACGTATCGTGGAACTACCGGGTCAAGGAGCGGATCAAGCCCTTCAAGCCGCGCCCGCCGGACGCCGAGGACGGCACCTGGCGCATGGCCCAGGAAGACGTCGACCGGGTGCAGGAGTTCCGCAAGTGCATCGAGTGCTATCTGTGCCAGGACGTCTGCCACGTGCTGCGCGAGCACCACCTGCACGAGCGCTTCGCCGGCCCGCGTTTCTTCGTCTACAACGCCGCGCTCGAGATGCATCCTCTCGACGTCGAGGACCGCCGGGCCGATCTCAAGGACGACGACGGCATCGGCTTCTGCAACATCACCAAGTGCTGCACCAAGGTGTGTCCGGAATCGATCACCATCACCGACAATGCGATCATCCCGCTCAAGGAACGGGTGGTCGACGAGTTCTACGATCCGATCCGGAAACTGCTGCGCGTCTTCCGCCGCAAATAACGACGCCGCCGCCATGTACGTCACGGCCCGAGCCTCCCGCAGCCGATCGGCCGGCTTCCCGCGCGGAGTCTCGTGGCCGAGCACGCGCCGAGCACCGCACGGCGCGCACCAGCCTGGCGGGGCCGGGGGGCCAGGCCGCCCGCCGTTGCCGGCTCCTGAAGGACGGTGAATCATGTTCGAGCTCAAGCCCCTGACCAAGGAAGGCGTACCCAAGGCCCTCGAGAAGGCGATGCGCTACCGCCTGCTCAACGAGCCCGAGTCCGCCGAATCGATCTGCCGCGACGTCCTGGCCTGCGATCCGGACCATCAGGACGCCCTGGTCGTCCTCATCCTCGCCCTCTCCGACCAGCTGCCGGTGCGCATCGCCAGGCCCTTCCAGCAGGCCAAGGCCCTGCTGCCCAAGATCCGCGACGCGTACCGCCGCGCCTACTACGCCGGCGTCCTCTACGAGCGCCGCGCCAAGGCCCACCTGAAGAAAGGCATGGGCGCCGCCGACGTCGCCTACGACTGGTTCCGCCGGGCGATGAAGAGCTACGAAGAAGCCGAAGCGATCCGCCCCGCCGGCAACGACGAGGCCATCCTGCGCTGGAACACCTGCGCCCGCATCATCAACCAGACCCCCGGTCTCGAGCCGGCCGGGGACGAGCGTTTCGTACCGCTTCTGGAGTAGGCGCAGCCCCGTTTCGGTGCCTGTAGCCTCTGGGGCTCTGGAGCAGCAGACGGGGCTCCTCCTGCGATGGATTGACCGGCGTCAAGAGCTGGTGCTTGACGTTGTGGGGAACCGATGAGCTGCGAGGCTGGTACCTTACCCAGCTCGTAGCGTACCAGCCCACCCCCAGCTGTCCATCAAAGGACCGCGGCCATCTTCGAGGAGCCGTGCCGCGAGTGGGTGGCGGAGGAGGGCGACGCCGGTCGCTCAGGGGTCGTTGGAGCTCTCGGCCGCCGGCTCGGGGCGGAGGAGGAAGGCGCGGGCATCGCGGGCGGTGCGGACCGGGTCTTCCTCCATCGGCACGTGGCCGAGGTCGTCGTAGATCAGCAGCTCGCTGTGGGGCAGGTCGGCGTGGAAGCGCTCGCCGACCGCCGGCGGGATCCACCGGTCCTGGCCTCCCCATTGGATGAGGGTCGGCTGGCGGATCGACGGGATCTCGCCCTCGCGGTCTTCCCAGGGGGTGCTGAGACGGGCGATCAGGGCGTCGCGGTTGCCGGCGCGCAGCAGCAGGCGGTAGTAGCGCTCGACCAGCGCCGGGGTGACCTTCGAGTCGTCGGCGTAGACCTCGAGCAGGCCGCTCCGGACCAGGCTGCGGGGGGTCACCTTGCGCAGCAGGCTCCGGAGCAGCGGCACGCGGCCGGCGTCGAGGGTCGTGGGTTTGGCTCCGGGAACGTCCGAGGCGTATCCGGCGGCGTCGATCAGGATCAGCCGCCGCACCCGCTGCGGCCGCTCGAGGGCGTAGACCCAGGCGACGTAACCGCCGAGGGAATTGCCGGCGACGTCGACCCGCCCGACGCCGAGGGCGTCGAGCAGGGCATCCAGGGTGCGGGCGTAGCGCGAGATGCGGTAGTCGTGATCCTCGTTGGGACCGGTGAGGCCGAAGCCGGGGAGGTCGAAGCGGATCAGACGAAGGTCGTGGCTGAGCTCGCGCACCCAGCCTTCCCAGGTGTGGAGGGAGGCGGCGGTGCCGTGGATCAGCACCAGGGGCGGGGTGCCGGCGCGCGCCTCGCCCTCGTCGCGCAGGTGCACATTGGCACCGTCGACGGCGACGAAGCGCGAACGGCCGTCGGCGTATTCCTCGTTCAGTCGCTCGGGGGGCACGTCCGGCCGGTAGTTGACCAGCAGGAAGCCGCAGTTCATGGCGAAGAAGGCCAACACCAGAATGATCACCAACTTGCGCATCGCGTCATGCCTTTCGTTTCCCCCCGGCCGGCCGTAGAATAGCCCACCGAGCGAACTTGACGACGAGGAGCCGACGGATGAGCACCGACGCCGACCACGCCTCGCCCCAGCCCGCCGCGACCGACGCCCCGGCGCCGGCGGGGGAGAGCCCCGCTGCCGCGCCGGCTGCCGAGAGCCGCCAACTGCGCTGGGGGGTGGGGATCGTCGTCGCCCTCGCCCTGGCGGCGCTCTTCTGGCCCCAGGGCGAGGAGGACCGATCCCTGCCCGCCGGCACCCTGATCAACGCCGACGGCCACCCGGTGGAGCTCGCCAGCCTGGTCAAGCCGGTCACCCTGGTGCATTTCTGGTCGACCTGGTGCTTGCCCTGCCTCGACGAAGTGCCGAAGATCCTGCGGCTGGCCAAGGCCCGTGCCGCCGACCCGCAGTTCGAGCTGGTGATGATCGCCGTCGCCGACGACCGCCGGGAGGTGGAGGAGTTCGTCACCGCCCGCACCCCGGAGCGCCGCTACCTGCTCTACGACGACTGGAAGGTGGCCAAGGCCTTCAAGACCGACAAGCTGCCCGAGACCCATCTGGTGGTCGACGGCCAGATCGTCCACACCTTCGTCGGCGTCACCGACTGGGACGACCCGCGGGTGCGGGCGGAGATCGACGCCGCCGTCGCCCGCGCCCGCGCCAGCGCGACGGCGCGCAGCACCGGCTAGCCTTCTCGGCCGGATCGCCGCCGGAACTCCCGGCACGGACCGGCGCCGTCCTTGCCGGCGGGCCGCTAGAAGCGGAAGCCGACGCCGACGTTGCCGGTGACGAAGAAGTTGCTGTAGTCGAGGTCGACCAGGTGACCGGCGAGCTCGGCGATGACGCTCCAGCGGTCGTTGATCTCGAAGTCGCCGGTCACCCCCACCGCCAGGCCGACGCCGCTCTCGTCCGCCACCAGATCGTCCCCCTCGAGATCGTAGGCGCCGAGCCCGAAGAACAGGCCGGACTCGTAGAACGCCTCGGCGAAACGGTACTCGCCGCCGAGGATGAGGTAGCTCAGGTCGGCGTCGAAGCGGCCGCCGGAATCGTCGCTGGCAGCGAGCTGGAGGCGTCCGAGGCGGGCGGTGAAATAGCTCTGGTTGTCGAGCCGCAGGCCGAAGAGGGCCTGGAAGTTGGTGCCGTCGAAGCCGGGGTCGGGATCGGCGTCGGACGTCCCCCCGATGCCGGCCGAAATGCCGACCAGGTAGTTGTACTGGACCTGGCCGTGGGCGGCGGCGGGCAGCAGCCACAGGGCGGCGGCCACGGCCGTTGCTGCGATCGTACGTAGGTGGTGCAAAATGGTCTCTCCTTGCGGCCACGGGGGCGGTCGAGCCCTGCCTCGTGGGAAGATTCGGGCAGCGCGGGCTATTGTGGCAGAAAACGCCGCGCTGGTCGTGACCTGGGGATCCGCGCCGGGGATCCCCTCGCCGGACGACGGAGCCGATCTCCTACCGTGTACGCACCGCCGACGAGAAACGTCACAAGCTCGCTTCTGAAGCGGGCTCTGGGGCTGGTCCTCCCCGCGCCCTGCGTCGCCTGCGGTGCGGACGCCGGCCGCACCCCCGCGCCCCTCGGCCTGTGCCCGCGCTGCCACGGCCGGTTGGCGCCCTGGCCGCGCCAGGGCTGCGCCACCTGCGGCCGCCCCCTGGC
>RFGL01000458.1 GCA_003697015.1 Acidobacteriota bacterium
GAATTACATGGGTACATACATATAGACACGTATTCCCCTAACTCATTAGAAGCGAGAGGCTTACAGCGGAATTAGGGGCTATTGGGCTGGGAACTTCGGCCTAGCCCACCCCCGACCCGACGCCCGTACCCGGCCCTCTGAGCGAGCGAGCACCGTTAACGGACGCCCGGACGCAGCGGCCGGGGCCGGAGCGCAGCGAGCGAAGCGAGACGGCGAACCGCACCTTCCCCTGACACGTCACCTAGCCTCCTGCCAACCTCCACCGACCCGACGCCGTACCCAGTCCTCTGAGCGAGCGAGCACCGGAAACGGACGCCCCCGGGGCCGGAGCGCAGCGAGCGAAGCGAGACGGCGAACCGCCGTAGCGAGCCCTCTGAGCGAGCGAGCACCGGAAACGGACGCCCGGACGCAGCGGCCGGGGCCGGAGCGACTTGGCAGGCGGCGGTCAGGGGCAGCTGAGGAGAAGCTCTTCGCCGGAGTCCTGGCGCAGGCGCAGGCCGTGGCGGAAGGGCTGAAATCCTTCCAATTCCTCGCCTTCGGGGGAAAGGAGCTGCGGGCCGACGCCGCGCTGCAGGCGACTGGCGTCGACCACCAGGGCACCGTCGTCGCCGTTGCCGGTGATGCCGTCGAAGCCATTGCCCTGGACGTCGAGGATGACGTAGCGGTCGATCTCGATCTCCCCCACCGACTCGTTCTTGCGCCGGAAGCTGTCGAGGGCCACCGCGATCTGGCGCACCCCGTGCTCGTAGGCCGACAGCACCTCTTCGTCCTGCAGCAGGCCGTCGCCGTTCTTGTCGCGCCACAGATAGAGGTGGCGCCAGTAGCGATCGGCGCCGTCGACGTTGCCGCTGCGGTCGGTGTCGAAAAGCCACAGCGTGTTGCAGCTCGTCGGCTCGATCTTCGCCGGCAGGCTGGGGGCGACGAGGGGCGGAGGGCCGCTGCGGGAGCCGCCGGCGCCGGGGGCGGAGCTCGCAGCCTGGGGAGCGGCTCCGGTAGCGGCCTCCGGTGCCGGCTCGGCGGCGGCCTCCGGTGCCGGCTCGGCGGCGGGCGGCGGCGTCTCGACGGGAGCCTGAAGCTGGATCAGGCGCTCGCGCACCTCGTCGCGCAGATGCGGTGGCAGGCTGGCCAGGAGCTCGTCGATCTCCCCTTGAAGCTCCAGGATGCGGGCGATCACCCGCGCCTCCGCTCGGGTCGGCGGACGGCGGGCGGCTTCTTCGTCGTCCTGGGCCGCGGCCCGGGGGGCGAGGGCGAGGAGGAGGGCGAGGAGGACTGCCGGCGGCCGCCACATGCAGCCGAGTCTAGCAGCCCGGAGCATGCCTCCGGCCGCGCTGGGGGGCGGCTTTTTCGGTCGAATCTTCGCTGGGATCGCCGGCGGACTTCCGCCCTGATTCGGCACGAGAATTCACCCCCCCCGCGGGCGGCCGGCGTTCACCTCGGGTTGCTGGCTGGCCGCCGCGGCGGCCCGAGCGCTGCGCCTCAATCGCCGCCGGCGACGGGTACCGGAGCGCCGCCGGCGTCAGAGGTCTCGAGCTCATAGGCCGCCGCCCGGCGGATGGTGGCGTCGCCGCCGTCGAGCTCGTAGGCACCGGGACGGCGCAGGTCGTAGATCACGATCGCCTCGGCGGCGTGGTCCGCCGCCGGATCGTTGGCACGGGCGATTGCCACCGCCCGATCGCGGGCGTTGTCGTCGACCTTGTACTTGCGGTAGAGGGCGAAGTGCTCGGCCGCCTTGTCGCGTTCGCCGAGCTGCTTGTAGATCAGGTCGAGATTGAAATGGGCGGTGACGTTCTCGGGATCGATCTCCAAGGTGCGGCGGAAGAGCTCCTCCGCCTGGCGCAGAAAGGCCTCGCGCGCGGCGCGGCGGCGCTCGCCCCGTTCCTGCTTGGCGCGCTCGAAGAGGGTCTGGCCGAGCTCGTTCAACAGGCGGTAGTCGAGGCGGAAATCGAAGCCGCGCCGGCGGGTCTCGGCGGTATCGAGCTCGAGAATGCTGCGGAAACTGGCGATCGCTTCGTCGAGGAAGCCGTTCTGCTTGTTGACCAGGCCGGTGAACCAGGCGACCGACCAGGGCGGCGCCGGCGGCTCGAAGCGCGCCGCGCGCTCGAGCGCCCCGATCGCCAGGTCCTGGACCGTGCCCTGGGCGAGATAGACCCGGGACAGGTTGAGAGGGCCGTCGGGCCGGCCGAGGGCCTCGACGCGACCGAAGGCCTCCTCCGCCTGGCGCAGCTCGCCCTTCGACTTGCCCCCCTTGCGCAGCAGGCCGATGCCGTAGTCGTTCCAGCGCTCCCACTCGGGGATCGCCACCGGCGCCGCCTCCACCTCCGCCTCGCCGCCGGCCAGCGGCAGGGTCACGCGATCGTAGGCCAGGGTCAGGATCGGCAGCTCGTTGACGAAGTCCGGACCGTAGACGTGCTGCATGTACGTCGTGTCGAACTTGCGGTACTGGAGCCGCGCCTCGATGGTCACCGGCAGCTCGACGTCCGCCGGCACCTCCAGGCGGTAGTGGACGACGTCGGCGGCACCGGGAGGGATCTGGTGGTCGTAGAGCGCGACGAAAATGTCCTGCGCGTTGCGGCGATCGATGCGCCGGCCCTCGCGGTCGAGGACGTAGGCGTTGACGAAGTGCGACCACGGGTCGACCCGATTCGCTTCCCCCAGCCCGCCGCTCCTGCCGATCAGCCGCCCGCCGCTGGTCACCCGCACGTCGAGCCAGACCTGGTTCGAGTCCGCCGTGCCCTGGGTGAAGACGTGGCCCATCTTGAGCGTACGGATCACCGTCTCCAGCAGATAGCTGCGGCCGGGCACCAGCGCCGGCAGGGACGGGCGCAGGGGGGCGTGCAACGGACCGTCGATCGTGCCCCCCTCCTTGATGCCGAAGAGATCGACCCGCATCACCCCGCGGTTGAAGTCGCGGTGGCGCTCGATCGCCTCCTGCGGCAGGCCGAGGAGGTGAGGGATGGCGGTGTTGGCGCTGGGGAACTGGTGGTCGTGGACCTGCAGCCGGCCGGAGCCGTCGAAATCCCGGGCAGCGAACTGTTCCGACGGCTCGAGGGGCATGTGGCAACCGTTGCAATTGCCCTCCGCCACCGGCGGATAGTAGAAGCTGCTGACGCCGTGCCCCGAAACGCCGGAGAGCAGGAACGTGTCGTAGTGATTCTGGCCGCGCAGCCACTTGTACTTGTTGAGCTCCTCCGGCAGGTGCACCTTGTGACAGGTGCCGCAGAATTCCGCCGTCTTGTGCAGCGGCTTGAGAAAGGTTTTCTTGTGAAACTCGGGCTTGGCCTTGACCAGCTGACGGTTGATCCAGCGCAGCAGCTCGTTGTCCGAGAAGGCAAAGGGGTAGTGGATCGGCTCCTCGATCGTGTAGTCGCTGTTGCCGCGCGGCGAGTTGACGTGGGTGATGGCGTGACAGACCGTGCAGGTGATGCCGGCGTGGGCCGTCGGGTCGTCGTCCATGTCGAAGCTCGGATCGTCGAAGCGGCCGCTGAAAAACGGCACCGGATCGTGGCACCCGGCGCAGAATCGCGACGCCTGGACGTCGCCGTCGCGCTCGAAGGCCACCCGCCGGGTCTCGTCGACCGAGAAGCGGTAGGGCGGGTTGTTGAACGAGCTGAAGCGGTGGACGCTCGCCGACCAGCTGCGGTGGCTGTCCTGGTGGCATTCCTGACAGTAGCCGTCGTTCTGCAACACCCGTGCGGGGATGAAATCGCCGCTCGCCGTACGCGCCAGGGAGGGGAAGAAGTAGCGCTCCCCCGACGCCGGCCCGGCGACGTCCCAGCGGCGCGGGTCCTGCGCCTGCCAGACCAGCATGACGCCGCCGAAAACCGCCGCCACCGCCGCCCAGCGGCCGCCGATCCGCCAGTTGATCCGTTTGCCCGCCAGGCGGTGGAGGACGAAGAGCCAGGCGGCGACCAGGGGCGCGACGACGTGGGTCCAGTAGGCCACCCCGCGCACCGCCGGATCTTTGACCACGATCACCCCCTCGAGCCGGGTGAGGACGACGCCGGAGACGAGCAGCAGGAGGGCGGTAGCGTAGAGCGCGTAGCCCACCTTCACCGCCCGCCGGTTGGGACGGTGGCGGGCGTTCTTCATGTGCAGCAGCCCGAAGACCACCACCGGCAGCAGGATCAGGGCGCCGAGCAGCAGATGGACCAGGAACATGTTCATGTAGAACCAGTTCTGGTAGGTCCTGCCGCTCAGCTGCTCGAGGATCGTCACCCCGACCAGGTAGGTCGAGTTGATCGCCAGCAGCGCGAAGAGCCCGAAGACCACGAAAAGCAGCTTCTTGAGGCGCGGCCCGACCGCCGGCACGTAGCGCCGGCGGCGAGGCTGGGGCGCGGATTGCGGTTGGTTGGACATGACGAGGCCCGTTTCCCGATCCCCTCCGCCGGGCGCCCTTCGCGGCCGTCAGCCGCCACCGAGCCGACGAGCTGCTGGCGGGGTCTGGAGAGACGCCGACACGAGTCTACAGGAAGTCGCTCAGCGCCTGCGCAGCTCCTGCGCCACCCCCTCCGCAACAAGGATGATCTTGAGCAGCGACTGATACGCCGCGTCGCGCCGGTGGGCGTCGACGGTCAGCTTGTCGAGCAGCGATTCGGGAAGACGCGGCGAGATGGTCTTCGTCGAGGGCCTGAGCCGCGGCAATCGGCCTTCTTTCCAGCGACCGAATCCGCCGCATCTTCCTTGGCCCGGAACCCTCGTTCGTCGTCTTCGGAGTCAACTCTCGGCATCCGGCGCGAGCTCGTCTCCGGCACGCCGGCATCCCCTTCGTTGGTGTAGGCTGGCGCGGTCATGAATTGCCGGCATGCCAGCGCGACGATCGTCCTCGTATCCGCCTGCCTGGCCGCGGGCTGCGGCCCGCCGGAGGCCGGCACGCCGCCGGCGACGGCGTCCGTCGAGCTCGATCGGCGCTGCCGGGCGCCGGCGATGCCGATCCCCGAAGTGCAGGGCGCGGGGCCGGCGAGCCCGCTGCTCGGCCGGCGGGTGGTGGTCCAGGGGGTGGTGACCGGCGACTTCCAGGGCCGCGACGCCCTCGAGGGCTTCTTCCTCCAGCAGCCCGAGGGCGACGGCGACCCGCGCACCTCCGACGCCGTCTTCGTCCACACGCCGCGCGGCCCGGAGGTGGCACCGGGCGACGTGGTGCGGGTCGAGGGGACGGCGGGCGAGTTCTTCGAACGTACCGAGGTCAAAGACCTCCGCCAGCTGGTGATCTGCGGCCGCGGCGCCGCCGTCGCCCCCACTCCGCTCGCCATGCCCTTCGCCGGTCAGCCCGACTTCGAGCCCCTCGAGGGCATGCTGGTGACGGTGCCGGTCGAGCTGGCGGTCACCGACCTCTACAACCTCGGCCGCTTCGGCCAGATCGGCCTCGCCGCGCAGGGCCGCCTGACGTCGCCGACCAACGGCACCGCGCCGGCGGACGCCCTGCCGCCGTCCCGCCGCCTGCTGATCGCCGACGACGGCATGAACGTGGAGAACCCCCGGCCGGTGCCCTACCTGCGCGACGGCCGGCCGCCGCGCGCCGGCGACACCGTCGCCGAGCTCACCGGCGTTCTCACCTTCAGCCACCGCCGCTGGCTGCTCGAGCCGACCGTCCCGCCGCGCTTCGCACCCACCAACCCGCGGCGCGCCGCGCCGCCGCCCCTGGCCGGCGATCTGCGACTGGCGGCGATGAACGTGCTCAACTACTTCACCACCCTGGGGGAGCGCGGCGCGGCGACCGCTGAGGAGCTCGAGCGCCAGCGACGCAAGCTGGTCGCGGCCCTCGTCGCCCTCGACGCCGACGTCCTCGGTCTGATCGAGATCGAGAACCGCTCCCCCGCCCTCGCCGACCTGCTGCAGGCGCTCAACGCCGAGCTGGGGGAGGAGCGCTACGCGGCGGTGGACGATCCGCCGGACGGGCTCGGCACCGACGCCATCCGCGTCGCCTTGATCTACCGGCGCGATCGCGTCCGGCCCGTGGGGCGGTCCCGCGCCGCCGGCGACGCGGTCTTCCGCGGCCGCCCTCCCCTCGCCCAGACCTTCGAGGTGATCGCCGGCGACGGCCGCGGCGAGGCGTTGAGCGTCGTCGTCGCCCACTTCAAGTCCAAAGGCGGCTGCGACGAAGCGAAGGGCCCGGATCGCGACCAGGGCGACGGCCAGGGGTGCTGGAACGACCTTCGCACCCGCCAGGCTCACCGCATGGCGGGATTCGCCGGCGAGCTGCGGCGGGCGACCGGCGACCCCGACGTGCTGCTGATCGGCGACCTCAACGCCCACGGCGCCGAGGACCCGATCCGCACCCTGGTGGCGGCCGGGCTCGCCGATCAGATGGCGGCCCACGTGTCGCCCGCCGAGCGCTACTCCTACGTCCACCGCGGCGTCGCCGGCTACCTCGACCACGCCCTCGCCAGCGCCAGCCTCGCCGGCCGCGTCGCCGGCGCCGCCTTCTGGCACGTCAATGCCGACGAGTCGCCGCTGCTGAGCTACCGCAGCGACAATCCACCGGAGCTCTACCGGCCGGACCCCTTCCGTTCCTCCGACCACGATCCGGTGATCGTCACCCTGTCGTTCTAACGCGTCATGCCCCGCCGGCGATCCGTCCCCGGCCGGGGCGGCGACGGCCCGGGCCTGCTAGGATCGGCCCAGCTTCTGACCGATCGGCCGAAAGGAGTGGACGGCATGCACCATCCCAGCCGCCAGCACGACCGCCCGGCGCCGCGTTGCAGGCGCCGGCCGGCCCCGTTCGTCCTCGCCGTCCTGCTGGCCGCCGGGCCGGCGGCGCTGAGCCTCGCCCAGCACCGCGGCCAGGCGCCGAGCAGCGGCCAGCAGGTGCGCAGCAGCACGACCACCAGCGGCAACGTGGGGCGCTATCGCGCCTTCGGACGCCACCGCGGCGGCACCCAGGCACCGCCCCAGCGCCAGCCCTTTCTCCAGCCGTCGCTCTCCGGTCCGCGCCCGGAAGGGTTCGGCCGCCACGTCACCGGCATCGGCGTCCACCATCTGCACCCGGGGATCCATCATCCCCCGCACCACCTGCCGGTGGTCTTCGCCGGCACCTTCGACGGCGGCCTGCTCCGCACCATCCCGCCGCCGCAGCAGCCGCCGGTGATCGTCGTCCAGCTGCCGCCGCCGCCGCCGGTGGTCGTGCAGCTGCCGCCGCAGCCTCAGCCGGCCTCCGCGGCGCCCCCGGTGGCGTCGCCGCCGGTCACGCCGCCGCCGGCCGCCGTCTCCGGGGAACCGGGCCAGGTGCGCTTCGCCGTCACGCCGCCGGAGGCCGAGGTCTTCCTCGACCAGCGACGCCTGGGTACCGGCGCCGAGCTGGTCAGGGGCGAGCCGGCCCGCGTCGCCGCCGGCGTCCACGTCCTGCGGGTGACCCTCGACGGCTTCCCCGACGAGCGCTTGATCTTCGGCGTCGAGCCGTCCGCTCAGGTGGTGGTCGAGATCGACCTCGCCGAAACCCGATCCTCTCTCCGCACGCGACTGACCGCCTACAGCCCGAAGGGCTGAATCGGGCAGCGATTTCGACCCTTTTTGCACCGTGGCTCGGCGCCCCGGCGCGCGCCGGGCAACGCCGCGCCGTATAATCGATCCATGGGCGCGGATGGGGTGGATCACATCGGCCCGTACCGGGTCGTCGAGCGCCTCGGCGTCGGCGGTATGGGTGAGGTGTACAAGGCCTTCGACGATCGCCTCGACCGCTGGGTGGCGATCAAGAGAATCCGTCCGGACAAAGAAGAGGCCGAGGAGCACCGCGAGCGCTTCCGCCGCGAGGCGCGCGCCGCCGCCAAGCTGAACCACGCCGCCATCGTCCACATCTACGACATCTTCCAGGACGGCGACTCCGACTGCATCGTCATGGAGCTGGTCGAGGGCAAGAGCCTCGACCGCATGATCGCCGAAGGACCCCTCGATCCCTACCGCGCCGCCGAGCTCGCCCGCCAGATCGCCTCCGGTCTGGCGGAAGCGCACGAGAAGGGCATTCTGCACCGCGATCTCAAGGCGGAGAACATCATCGTCACCGACGGCGAGAGGTCGAAGATCCTCGACTTCGGCCTCGCCAAGCCGCTGATCAAGGGCGACCTCGACACCTCCCTCACCGGCAAGGGGCAGGTGGTGGGCACCAGCCGTGCCATGTCGCCGGAGTACGTCAGCGGCGACGAGGTCGACCATCGCTCCGATCTCTTCGCCCTCGGCGTCCTGCTCTACGAGTCGGTGACCGGCCAGTCGCCGTTCAAGGCCCACAACACCCTCGCCACCCTCAAGCGGGTGATCCTGCACCGCCAGACGCCGGCCGCCGAGATCAACCCGGCGGTGCCCCTCGAGCTGTCCCAATTCATCGATCGATTGCTGGAGAAGGAGCCGGAGGACCGGCCGCAGAGCGCCCGCGAGGTGGCCGAGATCCTCGGCCACCTGACCGGTCGCTCGTCGTCGTCGGAAGCCCTCGACCGGGCGATCTTCGCCTCGCCGACCGCCAGCACCCAGGTCGCCCGCCTCCGCCGTCCGCTGTCCGCCTACCGCTGGTGGATGCTGGCGGCGGCCCTCTTTCTGGTGTTGGGGACGGCCGGTGGCTACGTCGCCTGGCAACGCGCCGAGCCCGCCGCTTCGGCGCCCCTCGAGGCGGCCGAGACGCCGGCCGCGGAGCCCCATCTGGTCGTCGTCGGCACCTTCGACAACCGCACCGGCGAAACCGTGCTCGACGACTCCCTCGACCTCGCCTTCCGTCTCGCTCTCGAACAGAGTCGCGTCGTCAAGCTCCTGCCGCCGGACCAGATCGCCGACAGCCTGCGCCGCATGAAGGTCGACGCCACCACCCGCATCGACCGCCGTCACGGCATCGAGATCTGCCAGCGGGAGGGCGCCAAGGCGTTGATCCTCGGGGGCATCGAGAAGGACCCGGCGACCAACGTCTACTCCCTGCGCGGCGAGGTGGTCAAACCGGCGTCGGAGCTCGGCTTGACCGAATTCTCCCAGAGCGTGGTGGCGCAGGCGCCGCAGGAGATTCTCGGTGCGATCGAACAGATCACGGCCGCGATCCTCACCCACCTGGGGGATACCCTCTCGGCCAGCGAGGCGCGACCCCTGGCGCGGGTGACGACCTCCAACCTCGAGGCGCTGAAAGAGTACTCCCTCGGCATCACCGAATTCGACAAGGAACACTACGAGCAGGCGGCGGCCCACTTCCGCCGCGCGATCGCCATCGACCCGGCGTTCTCGATGGCATACGCCAAGCTCGGCACCACCTATCGCAACCTCGATCAGGACGTCAAACGGGCCAAGCAGTTTTTCCAGGAGGCGCTCAAGGACAGCGAGCGCCTCACCGCCGGCGAAGAGCTCTACGTCCGCGGCTGGGTGGCCAATTGGAAGAACGATCACGACGAGATGGTCCGCATCTGGTCGCTGATGAGCACGATCTTCAAAGATCGCTACGACGGACACTACAATCTCGGCCTGATCCGCTGGCAGAACCTCTACGACTTCGAGGGCGCCGCCGAGGAGCTGCAGAAAGCCGTCGACACCGCCACCGAGGAGGGGTGGCGACGCCAGGCGCTGACCCAGCTCGGGTACTGCCAGCTGGCCCTCGGACGGCTGGACGAGGCCCGGCAAAGCTTCGAAGCCGGACGCCCGATCGAAACCGACAAGGCGCCGATCGGCCTGGCGGAGTATCACGTTGCCGTGCGCGACTACCGCCAGGCCAAGAATCTGCTCGAGGTCTCGGCCCTGAGCCCGGACAACCCCGATCGCGCCCAGGCCCTTCTCGCCACGGTGCTGTGCGAAATCGACCGCGGCGAATTCGACAAGGCGCGCAGCGCCACCGATGAGAGCATCGCTCTCGCCCGCCAGCTGCGCATCGCCGAGATGACGTTGCGGGGCCAGCTATCCCGCATCGCGCTGCTCGAGGCCGGCGGCGACCTCCAGACCCTCGAGGGCACGATCCGCAGCACCCTGCACGACGTCGAACGCCAGATGGAGGTCACCGGCGAGGACGCCGGCACGTCGTCGGTGCTCTTCCTGGCGCTCCTGGGGACGATCAGCGCCCGCTCCGGCTTCGTCGACCTGGCCGAGCAGATCCAGCAGGTGGCGGCACCCGAGCTCGAGGCCAGCAAGCTGCCGATCTGGCGTGCCTTCGACCGCATCCTCGAAGGCGAGATCCTCGCCGCCCGGGGACAGCCGGCACCGGCGCTCGAGGCCCTGCGGCAATCGCAGGAGATCGTCCCCACCTTCGAGGCTCACGAGGCGATCGCCCGCCTCGAGATGGCGAACGGCAACCCCAGCATGTCGATCGATCAGTACCGCTGGGTGACCAGCCACCGCGGCTGGGTTTTCGCCACCTGCGACTCCTGCCTGGGGAAGCCGCTCAACCTGATCGCCTGGATCAAGGCCCATCATGCCCTGGGCATGCTCTACGACCGCCAGGGCCAGCAGGCGGCGGCGGTGGCCAGCTTGCAGGAATTCCTGCGCTACTGGGACGACGACCAGAACCCGCTGGTCGAGAGCGCCAGGCGCAAGCTCGACGAGCTCAAGGGCCGCTGAAGCTTTCAGCCGCCGGAGCGGGGGACGAAGGGCCGTCGCTCCAGGGTCGCCCCCGCCTCGTCGAAACGCGGGATGCCGCAGCCGCACATGCCGACGGCCCCCATCTCGGCGCTGTTGAACGACAACAGCTCCTCCGCCTTGGCGACGTCGATCGCGGCGGAGAAAAAGGCGCCGAGCTCCAGCTTCGCCGCCAGCAGATAGAAGGTCTGGCTGAGGTGGGCGGCGTCCATCAGGATCACGTTGTGGGTGCGGGCGATCCGCCGGTACTTCCACTGATTGCGCAGAAAGCGTGCCACCAGGAGGAAGACGGCGTGGGCGGTGCCGACGTAGGACTGGCCGCCGGCGAGGGCCGCGGCGGTCCGTCGCGCTTCGTCCGGCTCGAGCCGCCGCAGCAGATCGAGAGCGTGGTGCTCGGCATTGTAGTGGTAGACGCCGGTGGGGAGGGAGTCGACGTGCAGCAGCAGGGGGAAGATCTCGATCGGGTGCATGGAGCCGCCCGACGGGCTGGTCCGCTTGAGCACGGTCAGCCCGTCGGCGAGCTCGGAGGTGCCGTGACAGCCGAAGGCATAGCGCAGGAGGGTCGCGACCGGGGCCAGGGGCAGGGCCGCCGACTGCTCGAAGCGCCGGCAGGTGCGACGGGCGAGCAGCAGATCGTAGAGCTCGCCGTCGCCGTCGCCGGCGGGCAGGGAGTAGCGCGCTTCCGACGACTCGAGGGCGTAGAAGGCCGGCGGCGGCAGGCCGTGCTTGGCGATGAACGCCGCAAAGCGCTCGCGGCTTTCTTCCGGCAGGAGGTCCTGCACCAGGGCGGGGTCGAGATAGCGGCTCGAGTCCGCCGCGGCAAAAAACTGCAGGGCGGCGATCGGATGCCATTGGTTGGCCGCCAGGCGTTCGTCCTGCCGGCGGAAGAAGGTGCGTTGGGGATCGCCGGCGTCACTCAGCAGCAGACCGCGGGCGGTCAGATCGTCGATCGCCGTCGGCTCGAGGCCGAGGCGGGAGATCAACTCGCCGGCGTCGATCCAACGGTCGGCCGGGGCCTCGGCCAGGATCCTGAGCTCGTCGAGGGTGATGGGTTGAGCGGTGCCGGTCGAGCCGAGAAAGGCTTGCAGCGAAATGGTGGCGAACGTCTTCAGCTCGCCTCGTAAAAACTTGGCAATATCTACAAATGAGCGATCTTCAAGATTAAAAAATAGATAAGCCGGGCGTTTGATACGCACCGGCTTTTCACTCCGACCGGAGACCGCGACGAGGCACTGCCCGACGGCGGTCCTGCCCACTACTGGGGACGATCACATGGGGACCTTGCGCGAAGCTCAGTTCGGCCCGAATTCGGACGCCCACGGCCGGAAAATCAGGTCGATGATGGTGTCCAAGACGCTGCCGTCGGCCAATTGGAAGGCCTGCTGCAGCTCCTGCTTCGACGGCAGGGTGATGCGCTCGGGGAGCGTCTCGGCGTCGACCTGGATTCCGTGATTCGCCAGCACCGCGGCCGGGTTCGCTTCCAGCTCGTGCCGGAAGACGTCGTCGTGGGCGGCGCGGTACAGGAACGCAAGGTTCCCATCCGGCGAGATCCCAGGGGTTGGGATGGACATGTTGGGGCTCATGGCGTCAACCTCCCGTGGTTGAACGGGTCACACACTCTCTCTCACAAGACACACTCAGACACAAAGAGGCACCGGAACCAGGCGAACCGGACGATACCTCCCTCCTACTGAACATTATGACAGACATTACGAGGCGCTGTCAAGGGGATTCCGAGGAGGGCTCGGAGTCCGCCCGCAGGCGCCGGAGAGGCGCCGCGGGCTCAAGCCCGGACCTTCAGATCGGCCCACGCCTCGCAGATTTCGCGCACCGTGCCGTCCCGGCTCAAGGCCTGCTCGCAGAATCTGCGGATCTCCCGTCGTGCCACCCCCGAGCGGCGCAGGGCGTGCCGCACGGCGCTGACCATGGCCAGGGGATGGTCGGTCCGCAGGCGGACGTGGATCTGGGGATAGCGTGGCCTCATCGCGCGCCTCGAGCAGCCTCCGACTACTTAGACGCGCGAGCGGCGTTTTCGTTCAGTCGCCGGCGCGTCTTTCGTCTGGGCAATCCGCCTGGGCGAGCTCAGTAGGCGGCCAGCAGGCGGGCGGCGTGCTCGATCTCCTTCTCGCCGGCGAGGAAGGCATCTTCCAGGGGAGGTGCGTAGGGCACCGGCGTATCGAGGGCGCCGATCACCCGCACCGGGGCGTCGAGGTACTCGAAGACCTCTTCCTGGATCACCGCCGCCAGGCTCTCGCCGAGGGAGCCGCGGCGGGTGTCCTCGTGCAGGATCAGCACCTTGCCGCAGTGGCGGGCGACGGCGAGCACGGACTCGCGGTCGAGGGGCTCGAGGCTGCGCAGGTCGAGCACCGAGGCGTCGACGTCGTCCGCCGCCAGCCGCTCGGCGACGCGCAGGGCGAGATGGACGTAGGCGCCGTAGGAGATCAGCGCCAGGTCGTCGCCGGCGCGGCGCAAGGCCGCCTTGCCCAGGGGCAGAGGGGAGGGGGGCTCGGCGCCCAACCGCTGCTTGATCCGCGGCTCGCGGTAGAGGGCGATGTGCTCGTAGAAGAGCACCGGGTCGGGATCGGCGACCGCCGCGGCGAGGAGCGCCCGGGCGTCCTCCGGCGTCGACGGCACGACGATCTTGAGCCCCGGCGTGCGGTAGAACCAGGCTTCGGTGTTCTGGCTGTGGTAGGGGCCGGCACGGCGCAGGCCACCCCAAGGCATGCGCACCACCATCGGCACCGAGGCGCCCCACCGATAATGGATCTTGGCGGCGTTGTTGACCAGCTGATTGAAGCCGGTGGCGACGAAGTCGTTGAATTGGATCTCAGCGATCGGCCGCAGGCCGGCGACGGCGGCGCCGGCGGCGACGCCGAGGATGGCGCCCTCGGCCAGCGGGCTGTTGATGATGCGCTCGCCGAGCTCGGGCAGCAGGGGGCGCAGGAGCAGGAAGGCGTTGCCGTAGTTGCGGCCGACGTCCTGGCCGAAGACGAAGGTACGCGGGTCGCCGCGCAGGGCGTCGCCGACGCCGAGCATCACCGCCTCGAGAAAGGTCTTGCCGCGGGGATCGAAGGGCGATCCGGGCTCGAGCTCGGGCAGGCCGGCGGCGGCCAGCTCGACCGCCGGGCGCCGTTCGAGCACCTCGATGCGGCGTACCGGCGGTCCGTTGCGATAGACCCCCTTGCCGGCTTCTTCCGCCGCCGGCCAGGGAGCGGCGACCACCTCTTGGGCCGCGCCCTCGACCAGCGCCTCGGCCTCGCTCTGCCAGCGCGCCAGATCGCCGGGTTGGATCACCCCCTCGGCCTCGAGGCGCTCGGCGTAGCGCTGGATGGGGTCGCGACGGGCCCAGAAGGCCCACGCCCGGCGGTCGACGTAGCCGCCCTCCTTCGGCTCGGGATACTCCCAGCCCGGCGCCGGCTCGTGGCCGAGGTAGAGCATGTCGTCGTGGTGGGCGTGGCCGCACATGCGCATCGCCACCAACTCGATCAGGGCCGGCCCGAGCCCTTCCCGGGCGCGCTCGGCGGCCCAGGCGAAGGCGGCGGCGATGGCTTCCGGGTCGGTGCCGTCGGCGGTCAGGCCGGGGATGCCGTAGCCCACCGCCTTGTCGGCGAAGACCCGCACCGCCGACTGATCGGCCACCGGCGTCGACAGGGCGGTCTGGTTGTTCTGCACGCAGAAGATCGCCGGCAGGCGGCGGACGGCGCAGACGTTGATCGCCTCGTGCCATTCGCCGAGGGAGGAGCCGCCTTCGCCGATGAAGGCCACCGCCACCCGGCCCTCGCCCTGCTGCGCCATGGCGAAGGCGACGCCGGCGATGGTCAGGGCGGCGATCGACAGCGGTGCCGCCGGCGGCAGCACGCCCCAGGACGGATCGCCGAGGTGGAAGTCCTTGCCCCCCATCGGCGGGCCGGCCTTGCCCATCTGGGCGCTCAGCACCTGGCGCACCATCTCCGGCTCCGGCCGCATGGCGAGGGCCGCGCCGAGATCGCGGATCATCGGCGACAGGACGTCCCCCCGCCAGCCCCCGTCGCGGTCGCGGTAGCCGGCACCGCGGCGCAGGCGCAGGGCGGCGGCATAGATCGCCTCCTGACCCAGGGAGCGGTAGCCCTTGCCCTGGAAGGCGGCCTTGCCGTAGCGCACCTCGCCGCTCAGGAAGAAGGTCTTCAGCCGGTTGTCGGTGGCCCGGGTCAGCACCATGCCGCGCAGCAGCTCGCGGCGTTCCTCAGCGGTCAGAGAGGCGACGATCGCCTCCCGCCGGAGGAAGCCGTCGCAGGCCTCGACGAGCTGCTCGACGGCCTGGGCGAGGCGTTCTTCGACGCCGGTGCCGGGGGTGGTCTCGAGCCACGGCGGCAGGCCGGCCCCCAGCCGGCGCTCGGCCAGGGCGCGGCGCAGGTGAGGACGCAGGGCGTCCAGGGTCTCCGCCCGGCGCGGATCGCCCTCGATTCGTTCCAGGGCCTGGTCGAGGGCGCTCTGGGCGGGCTTCAAGGCGTAGGGCGCCTGCTCGGCGACGAAGGCCGCGAAGCGCGTCTTGAGAGCGCCCGCTCCGACCGACGCGACGGAAGACGCCCCTTCGCTCACTGCGGGCCCATCGACCGTCGCTTGTAGCCGGCAGGAGGCTCGAAATCGGCCGGGTCGAGGGTCCGCCGGCGGGCCGACCTCAGGGTCGATTCGGACTCCAGCTCGCCGCCGTCGAATTCGCGCACCACCACCGGGAAGCCGTCCATCTCGCGCAGGCCGTCGAACGGGCTGTCGCCGCCGAAGGCCGGGCCGAGGCCGCCCAGGGACTCGCTCAGGCTGCTCATGATCTGCTCGAAGAAATCCGCCATGTCGAGCATCGCTTCCCGCACCTCGCGGGCGCCTTCGACGTTGTCCCAGTCGGTGACCCACATCTCGCGCACCTTCTCGCCGCCGCGCAGCACGTCGTACCGCACGCAGGGATAGCCCGCCTTGGTCGCCCGCTGGCCGGTGCGTTTGTACTCGTTCGCCGGCCGGCTGGGGGCATTGCCGCCCATGTTGGGCATGCGCTCCTTGAGCATCTTCTCGACCATCGCGCGCTGGTCTTCGGGCACGTTCTTGAGCTGTTCCTCGACCCGCTTCATCGCCTCCTTCATCTGGTCGCTGACCCCTCCGAGCTGGTCCGCGAGCTGCTTGGCGGTCGCCTCGTCCATCACCACGTAGGACTTGTCGTCGTGGTCGACCACCACCATCTCGCGCCGGTCGCCGCGGAAGATCATCTCGCCGCGGCCCGACGTCCGGCCGGGAGCGATGCTCATCTTGAGCATCTTGCCCTCCGCCGCCAGCTCGGTGGTGCTCGGCTCGCCGGCGGCATGATCGGTGACCTCGATCTCGTACACCACGCCGGCGGCGAGGGGCGAGGCGAGGAGGATGAGCAACAGTATGGTGAGGCTCGCGGGTCGGCTTCGGGCGTAGGCTAGGTTCGTCATCGTCTCCTCCAAGCTGGGATTGTCCCCCTCTCGCCCCCGTGGCCGGCGGCCGCTGGGGCGGTGCGATTGCGATTGTCGTAGGCTGATGATTGGCTCCCGGCGCGCCCTTGTCAAGCTCCGGGCCGCCCGCTACATTGGTCCCGGCACCTCCAGCGATCCCCGCCCGAGCCGATGCACGACCCCACCACCCTGCTGCTGCCGCCGCCGCGATCGACGTCGCGCCTCCCCGGCCGCTGGACCGTGCCGCCACGGCCGGCGATCAGCGGCGGCGAGGATCTCGGCCCGGCGAACGGAGTGCTGTGCCGCGCCCTGGCCCAGCTCGGCCTCGAGCCGCGGGCGACGACGGGCGACGCAGCGCTCCGCCTGCGCCTCGATCCCGCGGCCGGCGGCCATCCCCAAGGCTACGTGCTCAGCGCCGGGCGGGAGGGGGCGACGGTCGCCTCCCCCTCGCCGGCGGGGCTCTTCTACGGCGCTTCGACCCTCGTCCAGTGGCTCGCCGTGGCGGGCCGGCGGCGGCCGGACGGGACCATCGAGGTGCCGGCGATCCGCATCGACGACCGGCCGAGCTTCGCCCACCGCGGGGTGATGCTCGACGTCAGCCGCGACAAGGTGCCGACGATGAGCACCCTCTATGCGCTCGTCGACCGGCTGGCGGGTTGGAAGATCAACCAGCTGCAGCTCTACGTCGAACACACCTTCGCCTACCGCGGTCACGAGGTGGTGTGGCGCGACGCCAGCCCCCTGACCGGCGAGGAGATGCGCCAGCTCGACGCCTACTGCCGGCAGCGCTTCGTCGAGCTGGTGCCCAACCAGCAGAGCTTCGGCCACTTCCACCGCTGGTTGATCCACCCGCCCTACCGGTCGCTGGCGGAGTGCCCGGAAGGGATCGACCACCCCTTCAGCCGCCGGCGCGAGCCCTACGGTCTGTGCCCGATCGACCCGGGCTCCCTGGCGCTCATCGAGGACCTCTACGCCCAGCTGCTGCCCAACTTCACCAGCCGCCAGCTCAACGCCGGCCTCGACGAGACCCTCGACCTCGGCCGCGGCCGCTCCGCCGCGGCCTGTGCCGCGCGCGGCAAGACCACGGTCTACCTCGACTTCGTGCGCCGGGTGCACGAGCTGGCCGGGCGTCACGGCCGCCGGCTGCAGCTGTGGGGGGACGTCATCCTCGAGCATCCGGAGCGCCTCGAGGAGCTGCCGGCGGACGTCGTCGCCCTGGCCTGGGGCTACGAGGCCGACCACCCCTTTGCCACGGTCGCCGCGCAGCTGGCGCGCAGCGGCCGCGAATTCTACCTCTGCCCCGGCACCAGCAGCTGGCTGTCCTTCGCCGGACGCACCGACAATGCCCTGCGCAATCTGGCCAGCGCTGCGCGCCACGGCCGCACCCACGGCGCCGCCGGCCTGCTGATCACCGACTGGGGAGATTGCGGCCACCTGCAGCCCCTGCCGGCGAGCTGGCCGGGGCTGGTGGCCGGCGCCGCCTTCGCCTGGAATGCCGGCGCCGCCCGCGACCCCCTCGCCGCGCCCTGGGCGGCGCTTCTCGACCGCCACGTCTACGGGCCCGGGGAGGCTCTCGGCGCCGCCACCCTCGCCCTGGGAAACGCCTACCGCCGGACCGGCACGCCGTCGGTCAACGGCTCGGCTCTCTTCCACCTGCTGATCCACCCCGAGGACGACCTCACCCACCCGCGTTACCGCGGCCTGACCGCCGCCGCCCTGGAGGCGACCGCCGCTCACCTCGTGGCGGCGGTCGGGCTGCTGCCGGCGGACGGCGGGCTGGAGCGGCGCGAGCTCGTCTGGGTCGCGGAGCTCCTGCGCCTCGCGGTCGATCTCGGGCGGGCGCGGCTCGAGGCCGGGGCCGAGCATCCGCCGGCCGCCCTGCCCGCGTCCCTCCGCCGGCGGCTCGCGACGCGGCTCGACGACCTGATCGCCGAGCATCGGCCCCTGTGGCTGGCGCGCAACCGCGACGGCGGCCGGCGCGATTCGGTCGCCCGCTTCGATCCCCTGCGCCGGCTGCTGCGCTGAGCTCGGGGGAGCCCCGAAAACGACCCGCTAGAGCGTGCCGCGGGCGACGAGCTCGCGGGCTTCGGCCTCGGTGTCGACGTCCCGGGCCAGGGAGCTGCAGGGCAGGATGGCGAAGCGGCCGCGGCGCTCCGGATGCCGCCGGCGGTGGCGGCGGGTGATCCACATGATCCGCAGCAGGTCCTCGATCTCGGTGGTGGTGGCGTCGCCGGCGATCAAGCGATTGCCGAGGCGGATGCCGGCGGTGAGCAGCGACCAGGTGACGAGGGGCGGCCGGCCGCGGCGCAGGCGGCGCAGATCGGCGGCCAGAAGCAGGCCGAGAGCGCGGCGGACGATCACCGCCCGGCGCCAGCGCACCGGCCGATTGCGGGTGGCGTAGCCGAGGTCGAAGATGCGGTAGACCAGGGACCGGCGGACGGCCCGCGGGTGGACGATCACCAGGTGGCCGGGCAGGGTGGGGACGGCCCGCGGCGCGTCCGGCGGACGGAAGCCGTAGCGCGGCTTGTAGGCCGAGGAGCCGAGCTCGGCGGGATCTTCGACCGGGTGATGGGGCATCCAGAAGTCGGTCGGCTGGTGGCGGTGGAAGTCGTCGAGGACGCGCCGCAGATCGGCGCTCGAGGGCAGCACGTCGCAGGTGGTGATCGCCAGCTGCTCGGGATCGAGCTCGGCGACCAGGGCCTCGACCCCGGCCCGCAGGTTGTCGCCGAAGCTGCCGCTTGTATCGATCAGCCGGGCGTCGAGCTCGAGCGGGCCGTAGACCTCCGCCGGGCCGGCGACGGCGATCGGCGCGAAGGCCCCGCTGGCGCGCAGGCGCTCGACCAGGACGGCGATCAGCGGCCGCCCCCCCAGCCTCACCTCGACGGCCTTGTAGCCTGCCAGCTCGCCGTCGCGGCGGCCGGCGACCCCCGGATGGCGGTCGCGGCCGGCGAGGATCAGGAGCGGCAGGGGAGGGCGATCCATGCGCCGGAGCTTACCGCTCAGCGCGGGTTGCCGGCGGCCGGCGGGACGGAGCCTTCGGCGGCGGTGCGGGTGGCGCCGACGTGGAAGAAATCGGCCAGGGCACGCAGCGCCTCAGCCTCGGCCTGGAGCTCTTCGATCACCTGCACGATCGCCGTCGCGGTGCCGACGTTCCCGGCCGAGATCTCGGCGATGCGCTCGATCGCCCGATCGACCCGGCGGGCGTCGACGCGGTGGCGCTCGAGCACCGGCGGCACCTCGCGGGTGACCGACTCGAGCAGCTCCATGGCGGCGCGGATGCGCGAGCGGTCCTGGCGCAGGCGGCGGGTCTCGGCGGTCACCTCCTCGGTCATGCCGAGCATGTGCTCGAAGCGCTCGCGCATGGCCTCGGCGGTCTCGGCCTGCTGCTGGGTGCGGGCGATGATCTCGTCCATGGTGGCGCGGATGGCGTCGACCGTCCGGCCGATGCGCACCAGGGCGGCGCCGGCGTGCTCGGCCAGCTCCACCCCGCGCCGCGCCCGCTCGGCACCGAGGCGGGTGATGCGGGTGGCGTCGTCGGTTCCCGCTTGCAGATCCTCGACCAGCTGGGCGATCTCGTGGGCGGAAGCGGCGGAGCGTTCGGCCAGGGTCTGGATCTCCTCCGCCACCACCGTGAAGCCGCGGCCGTGGGCCCCGGCCTTGGTGGCCTGGATGGCGGCGTTCAAGGCCAGCATGCTGCTCTGGCCGGCGATGCCCTCGATCACCTCGGTGATGCGGCTGATGCGCCGCCCGCGTTCCGCCAGCCGGGCGTTGACGGCGACGATGTCGTCGATGGTGCGGGCCACCTCCTCCATCCCGCCGGCGGTCTCCCGCACCGCCTGCTCGCCCGCCCGCGCTTCGCGCACCGCCTCGCCGGTGGCGCGGCCGGCGGCGGCGGCGTCGCCGGCCACCCCTTCCACCGACGCGGTCAGCTGGTGGACGTGGGAGAAGGTCTCCTCCAGGGTGGCGGCCTGGCGCTCGGCGTTGGCGGCGACGGTGGCGATCGACCGGGCCATGGTGGCGATGGCCCGCGACGTCGCTTCGACCTCGCTCGCCACGTCCCCGATCGACGCCGCCACCTGCTCGGTGGACGAGACCATGGCGGCCATCGATTCCTTGCTCTCGGCGGTGGCGCGGGATTGGCGCTCGGCGCCGGCGGAGATGCCGTGGGCGGTGCTCGACAGGCGCTCGGCGAGGGCCGCGGTGTGATGGGCACTGTCGATCATCTGGCCGATGATGCGCTGCACGTTGCTGAGCATCGCGCCCATCGCAGCGAGGAGCATCCCGGCCTCGCCGCTGCCCCGCTGGTCGAACTCGAAGTCGAGCTCGCCCTGGGCCAGACGTCCGGCGACCGTGACCGCCTGCTCCAGGGAGCTGGCGATCGGCAGAGAGACGGCGAGCGCCGCCGCCGCCGCCAGCAGGGCGGCGATCAACACCGTGATCGCCAGGCGCTGCTTCAGGGCGGTGACCGGAGCGAAGACCGCGGCGGCGGGGCGGCTGCTGATCAGGCGCCAGCCGAGGTCGGGATAGCGCGGGTGACCGGCGGTACCGACTTCCACCAGCAGGCGCTCTTCGCCGCTGCCGTCCGCTTCCCGCCAGTAGGGCCCGCGCGGCGCCGGCGGCGCCGGCGGCGGCGGCCGGAAGCTGGGGAAGAGGCGCGCGCCGCGGCCGTCGATCAGCTCGACGGTACCGCCTTCCTCCGCCGTCTGGGCGGCGAATCCGGCGAGGAGCTCGGCGATCTCCGCGATGTCGAGCACCGCCTTGAGCTGGCCGAGGAGGTTGCCCGCCGGGTCGTCGATGCGGACCACGAAGTCGATCGAGTAGACCCCGGAGCTGTCGTCGAAGGAGACCGGCGACAGCCACACCCCGTCGCGGCGGCCGGCGATCCACCACTCCTCGTCGTCCTGGCGGTAGTCGGAGGTGACGGCGGTCTGGGCGGCATTGACGCCGTAGGCGTTGGTGACGAAGATCTCGGCGAAGACTTCGCGGCCGCGAAGCTGGCGCAGGAAGGCCTGCTTGCGGCTCAGCAACGCCGAGACGCCCTGCTCGGAGACCGAGCGGATCAGCGGATCCTCCACCGTCCCCGACGCCGCCGCCCGGGCCCAGGCCGCGTCGCGCTCGGCGATCAGGCGCTCGATCGCCGAGCGATCGCCGATCGCCGCCAGCTCGGCATTCGACCGCGCCAACAGCCGTTCGATCTCGGGGGTGGTGCGGGCGAGGATCTCGATCTGCTCGACCCGGGCGTAGATCTCCTGTTCGAGACGGCTCAGGACCGAGCGGGCGACGGTGGCCGAGCTGTCGCCGATGCTGGCCTCCAGTTGGCGCTCCAGGCGCCGCAGGCTGATCCAGCCGGCGATCAGCAGAATCGCCAGGATCGACAGGAAGCCGACGAGGAAACGGCTGCGGATACTCATCGAAGCACTCTCCACGCCTGGCTACGACCGGATCCGCCTCCCATCGTGCAGTCGTCGCCGAGCTCCCCCGAAGCTGAGCATCAACCGGCCCAAGCCTACACGATGGCACCCGGCGGCGGCCAAGCGCCCCGGACCGGCGATCCGTCTGACCCGAGATCGGCGGCGATCGGCGCCGCGGCTCGCGGTACGATGGCCCCATGCCCGCCATCCGCCGCC
>RFGL01000459.1 GCA_003697015.1 Acidobacteriota bacterium
GCGACGGTGGCCGGGGGGCGGCCGGTCTGGCAGCGGGGCGCCGCGAAGGGGCAGTAGCGGGCGATCAAAGCCCGCCCGATCAGCCGCCGGATCCGCGGCGCCGGCAGCCGCGGGCGGCGCGCGGGCGGCGCGTCGCCGGTGGGCTCCAGGGTGAGAAGGAGGCGGAGGTAGGTCGGGCTGCTCACCTCCTGAATGCGGGTCGCCTGCTGCATCATCCGATCCTCCGCCGCCCGCCGTCGCCCGCAGCTCCCCCCGGCCGCGCCCGCCGCAGGGCGCAGCCGGCCGAGCCGTCACGCCGCAGGGGCCGGCGTAGACGGTAGATCCCATCGATGGACGATCGGTTCGCCCGGCGACGAGCGAAGGCTGCGGCTGGGGGGGGCCGTCAACCCCGGGCGCGGACGGCGGCGATGCGGGCACCCCTCCGCTGCGCTCCGCCGGGAGGCCGCCGGCTCGGGCCGGCTTGATCGGCGGCGGAGGGGCGTCCCATGCCGGAGGTGGGATTCGAACCCACACGCCTTTCGGCGGAAGATTTTAAGTCTTCTGCGTCTACCGTTCCGCCACTCCGGCAGCGAGAAGAGGAGTCTACCAGCGGCGCGCCTCAGGAGGTGGGCGGGGCGGCGGGGACGCGGCGGGCGGCGTTGGCCTGGGCGAGCTCGACGATGCGCGGCAGGCCGCGCTCGATCAGCTCGCTGAGCTGGTCGGCCATGATCTCGTACCACTCCTTGGGGCCGCCGTAGGGATCGGCGACGTTCTCGTGGCGGCCGATCATCTCGGTGAGGAGGAAGATCTTGCGGCGCTCCCCCGGGTTCTCGATCCGCAGCGCTTCGGCGTGGCCGCTCTCCATGCACAGCACCAGGTCGGCCCGTTTGACGTCCTCCGCCTCGACCCGCTGCGCCCGGTGCTCGCCGAGGTCCAGGCCGCGCTCGGCCAGCACCTCGATGCTGTGCGGCGTGGCCTCGAGGCCGGGCATCGCCAGGGTGCCGCCGGAGGCCACCTGCCAGCCGCGGTAGCCGCGCCCCTCGAGCAGGTGGCGCAGGATGGCCGCCGCCACCGGCGAGCGGCAGATGTTGGCGGTGCAGACGAAGAGGACGCGCGGCATCGGCTCAGGGCCCGACCAGCTCGTAGCCGGTGGTGATCTCGATCGCCGGCGACAGGGAGCGGTAGACCGGGCAGTAGCGGGCGTGGAAGCCGTGCACCCGCGCGATCACCTCCTCCTGCTCCGGCCCGGCCTGGAGGCGGTAGCGCACGCGGATGCGCCGCAGCACCAGGACGCCGTCCTCCACCTCGACCTCGCCCTCGACCTCCGCCGTCAGGCGGCCGCCGCTGGCGTCGACGTCGCGCGCCTCCAGCGCGCCCCCGAAGGTGCCGGTCAGTCAGCCGCCGGCGGCCGCCACCACGTAGTCGATGGTGGTGGCGTGGGGGGAGGCGACCTGCGGCGACACGCCGTAGTGCTCGGCGATGGCGCCGTGGACGCCGAAGGGCACCGGCTGCTCTTCCGCCGGCAGGTAGGCCAGGCGCAGGGGACCCTGCCGGCGCTCGATGCGGACGCGGGAGGTGTAGACGACGTCGCTCATGCTCTCTTTCCTCGTCGGGAGTATCCGCTTCATCCCGCCGGCGCCTCGTCGCCGCAACTGCCGCCGAGGCCGACGGAGAACCGACCCAGGGCACTCATCTGGGCCCAGACGTGACCGGTGGTCTGGTTGAGCTCGAACTCGATGGCGCCGAACGGCGGTACCTCGAACCCCAACAGGCCGAGGTCCGTCGAGCTTACCCGAAAGGCGAGGGCGTCGCGAAACAGCTGGCCGCTGAAGATCGCGTCGCCGGCCTCGTTGTAGACGGTGTAGAAGGCGACCGGGGCGGCGCCGGTGGCCGGCACGTCGGACTCCAGCCAGATGGTGAAGGTGGTGCCGCCGTCGAAGGGGCCGCCGTTGAAGGAGCGGATGGTGTAGAAGCGGCAGAGCTCGTTGTGCGGGCTGTCCGGGTCGGCGTTGACCAGCCGGTCGCCGGCGGCGAAATCGTTGGCGTCGTCGAGCTGGAAGTAGTCGCCCTGGATGGTCGGCCGGTCGGCGCGGATGACGGCGTAGCCGCGGGCGACGTCGTCGTCGTCGCGGATCACGTTCTTGGCCCGCACGTTGGTGGTGACCACCTGCTTGGGGCCGAGGGTGAGGCTCTCGGAGAGCTGCGGCACCGCCGGCCGGTTGGCCTCGAAGTAGTCGATGGTCACCGCCACCGGCGCGTCGTCGTCGTTGCGCACCGCGAAGAGGGTGGTGCGACCCTGAGGGCTGGTGAAGTCGACCTCGAAGTAGGGCAGGAGGAGGCGCGCGGCGAGGGTGTCGGTCTTCGGCGCCGGCAGGGCGCGGGGCGGGGCGGCGACGGCGACGGCGAGGGTGATCGCCGCGGTCGCGATGAGCAGGGCCGGGACGAGGATGAGGGCGCGCCAGGTCACGTGCTTGTCTCCAAGGTCTTGCCAGCGGGACGGGGGGTCGGCCGCAGCGGAATATGGGATTCTACAATAGCGCCGGCCGCCGGCCAACCGCCCGTCGCCGGCGCCGCCGGGCGTTCTCCGCCGGCCGCGGCGGTGCTAGGATCGCCGCGTGCCGCCGGCGGGGGCGCCCATGCCGCCCCCCGAGATCGACCCCAGCCAGGAGCAAAGCGACATGACCCCACCCCCCGTCCGCATCGCCATCACCGGTGCCGCCGGCCAGATCGGCTACCAGCTCATCTTCCGCACCGCCGCCGGCGACATGCTCGGCCCCGACCAACCGGTGATCCTCCACCTGCTCGAGATCCCCCCCGCCATGCAGGCCCTCCAGGGGGTGGTGATGGAGCTCTCCGACTGCGCCTTCCCCCTGCTCCACGGCGTGATCGCCACCGACCGGCCGGCGGCGGCCTTCGAGCAGGCCGACTACGCGCTGCTGGTCGGCGCCCGGCCGCGCGGCCCGGGGATGGAGCGCAAGGACCTGCTGTCGGCCAACGCCAAGATCTTCTCCGAGCAGGGCCGGGCCCTCCACCTCCACGCCAGCCGCGACGTGCGGGTGCTGGTGGTCGGCAATCCGGCCAATACCAACGCCCTGATCGCCGCCGCCAACGCCCCGAGCCTCGACCGGCGCCAGTTCTCCGCCATGACCCGCCTGGACCACAACCGCGCCAAGGCGCAGCTGGCGGCGAAGACCGGCAGCCACGTCACCGAGGTCGAGCGGATGACGATCTGGGGCAACCATTCCTCGACCCAGTACCCGGACCTGCACCACTGCACGGTCGGCGGCCGGCCGGCCACCGAGCTGGTGGACGAAGCGTGGATGCGGGACGTCTTCATCCCCACCGTGCAGCAGCGCGGGGCGGAGATCATCAAGGCGCGCGGCGCCTCCTCGGCGGCGTCGGCGGCGTCGGCGGCCCTCGACCACGTGCGCACCTGGGTCCACGGCACCCCCGAGGGCGACTGGGTGAGCATGGCGGTCGCCGCCGACGGCAGCTACGGCATCCGCGAGGGGGTCTTCTACTCCTACCCGGTCACCTGCTCGGGGGGCGACTTCGAGATCGTCCAGGGCCTCGAGATCAACGACTTCAGCCGCCGGCGCATGGACGCGACCGATCGCGAGCTGCGCGAGGAGCGCCAGGCCGTCGCCGACCTCCTGGGCTAGGGATCGCCGCCCGGGGTCCCGACCCCGCCCCGCCGCGGCACGGCGGATCGCCGACCACCGGCGGGGGGGGCGGACCCTAGCGCCGGCCGGCGGGGCGCGGGACGAAGAGCCGCAGGGGCGCATGGCGCGCCGCGAAGCGCTCGTAGATGCGGGCGAAGGCGCCGAGCTCGGCGAGGGCGGCGCGGCGCTCCCGGGGCTCCGCCGCGGCGGCGATGGCGTAGGTGCGGCTCACCGACGCCAGCGCCAGCATCATGCCCAGCTGCTGGCAGGCGGCGAAGAGGCAGGAATCGCAGATCGGCTCGTCGTCGGCATAGCCGGTGGGGCCGGCGGCGATCAGCTCGCCGTCGCAGCGCGGGCAGGCGACCACCGCCGGCACCGCCGGCACCCGCACGCTGTAGAGCACTTCGTCCACCGCCGGCCGCCGCGCCCCGAGGGCGGAGGTCTCCTCCCCCGCCGCGGCGGTCGCCGCGGCGGCCGACCGATCGACCAGCACCGATTCCGCTCGCCTGACCTCGACTCTCATGTCAACCATCCTTTCGTTCGTGCAGTCCGTCCATCGGCATGCCACGACCCGGCCGGGATCGGCCCGCCGGCGACGCAGCGGTAATCGAGCGTAAAGAGCATGCCACATGCCTTCGCGTATTTCAACAGCAATCTTGCAATCGACCGCCACCTGTGCCCAAAATCGACGGTGGGCTAGGATAGGGCCATGAATGCCGACCCGAAGCCCGGCTTCGCCGGCCGCCGCGACGCGGCGGTCGACGGCATCCGCCTCGCCCTGCGCCGCCGGGTGCGGGCCAGCGACCTCACCCAGCGCCACATCGAGCGCCTCAACGGCTGGAAGCCGGGCTATCTGAGCCAGGTGCTGCGGGGGCACATCACCCTCACCGTGCGTCACCTGGTCGGCATCCTCCAGGCCCTCGACGTCCCCCTCGAGGCCTTCGTCGCCGAGCTGGCGCCGGGCTGGCGGCCGCACGATCCGGAGGCGAGCGAGCTGCGCCAGCGCCTGGCGCGCTACGACGCCGCCCTCGACGAGCTGCGGCAGAAGGGGCTGCTCGACGACGGCGGCTGGGACGAGGGCCGCTGAGATGGCGCCCGGCATGCCAGAACGGCATCCGCCGGCGGCGATCGGCCAAAGCGGCAGCTCGCCGGCCGCGGTCGCCGGCGGCGCGTCCGCCCCGCCCCGGAGCCGGCGGCGAGGCGAAATCGCCGGCCGTCGCCGGCGCCGGCGGCC
>RFGL01000460.1 GCA_003697015.1 Acidobacteriota bacterium
CGGCCGTGCGCGGCGCGGCGCCGGGGCGCTGCCGGTGCCGGCGGTGCCCCCGGGGCGGGCGCCGGCCCGCGACCCGGCGCCGGGCGTGGGCGCGGGAGCCCCGCGTCAGATGCGCTGGTACCGCATCACCGGATCTCTCTCGCTCTCCACCTCGTCCAGATTGACCACGCACAAGCCGCCGCGCTGGTAGAGGTGCTCGACGTGGGCGCCGGTCTCGAGCAGGGCGAGGAGCACGTGGTAGCTCTTGACCCGGCCGTAGACCGCCCTCGACAGCTCGACGATGGTGCGGGGCTCGGCACAGAACTGGTGGATCTGCGCCAGGCGTTTGTCGTGGTGCCGGCGGATCTCGCCGGCGCGGCCGGCGACGTCGGCGATCGGGCCGCCGTGGCCGCCGAGGCCGAGGGCGATCCCCGGCAGCTCCGCGACCTGCTTCAGGGACAGCAGGTAGTGGCCGAGTCCGGTCCAGGGGGTGATCGACTCGGGGGCGACGTTGGGGGAGATCTTGGGCAGTACGTGATCGGCGGTGAAGAGCACGTCGTCGAGGCGCAGGCAGACCTGCCCCGGGCAGTGGCCGGGGACGTGGATCGCCTCCAGGTCGCCGTCCGAGATCGGTCCTTCCTCGAATCCGACCTCCGCCGGCAGGGAGCGGAAGAGCCCCTTCATGCTCAGATACATCGCCATGTACTGGGCGCGCCGCTCGTCGCTCAGGCCGCTGCCGGCGAGGAAGATCTCGACCTGCTTCGAGGCCACCACCAGGCGTTCCTCCCAGCAGCTCAAGACCCGGCGGTCGAGGACGTGGACGGCGATCGGGGCGGTGCTCTCCCGGCGCAGGTGGTGGAGGCCGCCGAAGTGGTCGATGTGGCCGTGGGTGATGACGATCGCCCCCAGGTCGCGCCAGGCGATGCGGCGGCCGAATCGCTCCGCCACCAGCTCCCTGCCGCGCTCCAGGTCGCGGTTTGAGCTCGCCTGACCGGAGCCGCAGTCGACCAGGATCGGCCGCTCGCCGCCGTCGATCAAGTAGGCGTTGCCGTAGAGGCCGGGGAAGACCTCGAGGGGCAGGCGGTAGATCGTCCGCCCGCCGGCGGTGCGGTGGCGGGCGACCGGAAGCGGCCGGTTGCGGTCTTCGGTCATCGGCGCAGGTCCCCCGTCGTTCAGCTCTCCGGCTCGACGGCGCTCGCCGGCAGGGGTTGGCGCCGGCCCGCGGCGAGGGAGCGTTCGTAGGCCGCGAGCAGGGCTTCGTCCTCCGCCGTCCAGGCTTCCCCGACCCGCTTCTTGACCGCCCGCAGGGTGTCGGCGGCGAGGCGGAAGTCGTCGCGTTCGTAGGCCAGGCGGGCGATCACCCGCTGCACCGCCAGCGGGTCGTCGAGGTAGGCGTCGAGCTCCAGGGCGCGCTCGAGGTGAGGGCGGGCCTGGTAGGGATAGCCCTTGCGCAGCAGGATGCGCGCCAGCTCGAGGGATGCCCGCGCCTCGCTCGCCGGCTCGTCGAGCTCGGCAGCGAGCTCGACGACGTCGAGATAGAGCTCCTCGGCGGCGTCGAGGTCGCCGCGCGCCGCCGCCGCTTCCGCCCGGCGGGCGGAGAGCAGCAGCAGTCGCTGGCGATCCCGGCGCTGGCGGTAGAAGGTCAGGGCTTCGGCCCAGCGGGTTTCGGCCAGCTCGAGGTCGCCGGCGAGGCGGGCGACCTCGCCGAGGCTGGCGAGGGCGTTCATCTCCGCCGGCAGATCGCCGACCTGACGCGCCAGCTGGCGCGACTCGGCGAACAGGCTCTCGGCGCTGTCGAGGGCCCGGCGGCGCAGGTGCAGGGTGCCGAGCTGGCGCAGGACGTCGATCTGACCGAGGAGGTCGCCGGCGGCCCGCTGGCGCTCGAGCATGTCGGCGAAGAGGCCTTCGGCGCGTTCGTCCTGGCCGTCGCTCAGGGCGACGCGGGCGCGCTGTTCGAGAATCGCCAGCTGGCCGCTGCCGTCTTCCAGGCTGAGGTAGATCGACCACGCCTGCTGATAGAGCTCGTCGGCCTCGGCGTAGCGTCCGCTGAGGGCGCTGAGCAGGCCCAGGCCCTCGAGGCTCTCGGCCTGCAGCCGGCGGTCGCCGCGGCCCTGGGCCTGAGCCAGGACCTCGAGCCAGCGCTGGCGGCTGCTTTCGAGGTCGCCGCGCAGCCGGGCACAGCGGGCGAGGGCGGCGCGGGCGAGCAGGAAGCCGGGCTGGTGTCGGAGGGCGAGCTCGAAGTAGGTCTCGGCCGCCGCCACGTCGCCGTCGTGGAGCACCGCCAGGCCCATGCCGTAGAGCCGGTCGAGGAAGGGGTCGCCGCTCAGGGTGCGGGCGAAGTCGACCGGCAGCGCGTCGGGAGCCAGGGCGCGGGCGACGGCGTCGGCCAGCTGCTCGGCCAAGGGGACGATCTGCGGACCGGTCACCGATGCCGCCGCCAGCTCGCCGTGCCGATCCGCCAGGCTGAAGTCGATGACGTAACCGCGGCGCGACGAACGTACGGTGGCGTCGAGCAGCCGGCTGGCACCGAGGTGGAAGGCCAGGGTGCGGAGGTGGCTGCGCTCGCTGGCGCCGGCCAGGGCGCGTTCCTCCACCTGCCGTTCGAGGACCTCGTGGCGCAGCACCTCGAGCCCCGGGGTGGCGCTCAAGACCCGGTTGACGATCTCCGCCAGGCCCCATTCGACCCACGCCTGCCCGCCCTCGCCGGTGGCGTTGACCAGGGGCAGCACCGCCAGCCGCCCGCCCGGCGCGAGGGCCAGCTCGGGCCCGGCGCCGAGCAGGTCGTCGCGCCGCACCGCCACCACCGCCGCCACCACCACCACCAGGGCCAGGAGCCCGAGGACCACCGCCCAGCGGCCACCGCGCGGTGCCGCCGCCGGCGGTTGGGCCGGTGGCACCAGCGGCGCGGGCGGGCTCGGCTGTGGCTCGGGGCGTTCCATGGCTTCTGACCGCAGGTTACACCACTCCCGCAGCGCCCGCCGTC
>RFGL01000461.1 GCA_003697015.1 Acidobacteriota bacterium
GATCGCCATGGAGAAGGGCGTGCGCTTCGCCATCCGCGAGGGCGGCCGCACCGTCGGTGCCGGTACCGTCACCGACATCATCGAGTAACCGCTGCGTCCGAGACGGGCAACGATAGAGGCGAAGGCTGAAGGATCAGACGATGCTCAACGAGAAGATCCGCATCCGACTCAAGGCGTTCGACCACCGCATTCTGGACACGTCGACGCACGAGATCGTCGACACCGCGCGGCGCACCGGCGCGCGGGTGGTTGGGCCGATCCCTCTGCCCACCCACATCGCCCGCTATACGGTGAACCGCTCGCCCCACGTCGACAAGAAGTCGCGCGAGCAGTTCGAGATCCGGACCCACAAGCGCCTGCTCGACATCTTCGAGCCGACCAGTCAGACCGTCGACGCGCTGATGAAGCTCGAGCTGCCGGCGGGCGTCGACGTGGAGATCAAGGCTTTCGGAAAGTAGAGGAGCGACCGGATGAAAGGCATCCTCGGCATCAAGCTCGGAATGACGCAGATCTTCGAAGAAGACGGCAAGGTCGTTCCGGTTACGGTGGTCAAAGTCGGGCCCTGCAAGGTCGTGCAGCGCAAGACCACCCAGAGCGACGGCTACGAGGCCGTCCAGCTCGGCCTGGTCGAAGAGCGGCCGCCACGCAAGGTCACCCAGCCCTTGCGCGGCCACTTCGAGAAGGCGGGGGTCGAGCCCACGCGCCGGCTGATGGAGGTCCGCGTCCAGGCCGACGACCCGGCCCAGCCCGGCGACGAGGTGCAGGCGTCGATCTTCGCCGAGAACGACTACGTCGACGTGGTCGGCACCAGCAAGGGCAAGGGCTTTCAGGGCGTCATCAAGCGTCACGGCTTCCGCGGCGGGCGGGCGACCCACGGCTCGATGTTCCACCGCGCGCCGGGCTCGATCGGGCAATCGGCGTGGCCGTCGCGGGTGTTTCCCGGCGTCCGCCTGCCCGGCCAGACCGGCGGCAAGCGGGTGACGGTCAAGAACCTGCAGGTGGTGCGGGTAAACGAAGAAGAGAACCTGATCTACCTCCGGGGCGCCGTGCCCGGCGCGCGCAACAGCTACGTGGCGCTGCGCGAGGCGAAGCGCGGCTAGGGGGCTCGAAGCGATGAAGATCGACGTAGTGAACTTCGCCAAGGAAGCCGTGGGGGAGATCGAGGTGCCGGAGGCGGTCTTCGCCTACCCCTACAAGGAGCACCTCATCCACACGGTGATCCGCGCCATCCGGGCGGCGCAGCGGGCCGGCACCCACAAGACCAAGGTGCGTTCCGAGGTGGCGGGCAGCGGCCGCAAGCTGTGGCGCCAGAAGGGCACCGGCCGGGCCCGCGTCGGCTCGATCCGTTCCCCCTTGTGGCGCAAGGGCGGCACGGTCCACGGACCGCAGCCGCGCTCCCACGAGCTCGGGGTGAGCGTCGGCGAGAAGAAGAACGCCCTGAAGTCGGCCCTGTCGCGGAAGCTGGCTGAGGAGAAGATCCTGGTGCTCGACAGCATGGAGCTCGACAGCCACAAGACCGCCGCCCTCGAGCGGGCGGTCGCCGGCCTCGGCGCCGGCAGCCGGACGCTCCTGGTCGACTCGCGCGACAACGAGAACCTGATGCGCGCGGCGCGCAACAACCCGCGGCTCAAGTCGATCGACGCCCTGGCGGTCAACGTCTACGACGTGGTCGACCGCGAGCACGTGGTCTTCAGCCGGCCGGCGCTCGAGAAGCTGGTGGAGGTGCTCCAGCGATGAGAATCCAGGAGGTCATCCGGCGGCCGCTGATCACCGAGAAGTCGACCCTCCAGCGCGAGCTCGGCGGGATCTACGCCTTCGAGGTGGCGCGCGGCGCCAACAAGATCGAGATCAAGCGCGCCGTCGAGGCGCAGTTCAACGTCAAGGTGGCGGAGGTGCGCACCGTCGCCATGCACGGCAAGGTGCGCCGTCAGGGGCGCTTCGCCGGCCGCCGGCCCGACTGGAAAAAGGCCTACGTCCGCCTGGTGGCGGGCGAGAAGCCGATCGAGCTCTTCGAGGGGGTCTAAGCGATGGCCGTCAAACAGTACCGACCGACCAGTCCCGGCGTGCGTTTCCGCACCGGCTCGAGCTTCGAGGAGCTGACCCCGAAGGTCAAGCCGCACAAGCCCCTGACCAAGGGCAAGAAGCGCATCAGCGGGCGCAACAACAAGGGCGAGATCACCGTCTGGTGGCGCGGCGGCGGCCACAAGCGGCGCTATCGCGTGATCGACTTCAAGCGCGACAAGCACGGCGTCCCCGGACGGGTGGCGACGATCGAGTACGATCCCAACCGCTCGGCGCGCATCGCCCTGGTGGTCTACGCCGACGGCGACAAGCGCTACATCCTGTGGCCCCAGGGCCTGGAGCAGGGGGCGACGGTGATGGCCGGGGAGGACGCCGAGATCAACCCGGGCAACGCCCTGCCCCTGCGCGCCATCCCCCTCGGCACCATCATCCACAACATCGAGCTCAAGATCGGCAAGGGCGGCCAGATGGTGCGCAGCGCCGGTACCGGCGCCCAGCTGATGGCCAAGGACGGCGACTACGCCCAGGTGCGCCTGCCCTCCGGCGAAGTGCGCAAGGTCCACCTCAACTGCTACGCCACCATCGGCCAGGTGGGCAACGTCGAGCACGAGATCATCTCCATGGGCAAGGCCGGCCGCCGGCGCTGGCTCGGCCGCCGGCCGCACAACCGGGGGGTGACGATGAACCCGGTCGACCACCCGATGGGCGGCGGCGAAGGCCGCTCGAGCGGCGGCCGCCACCCGTGCACGCCCTGGGGCGTGCCGACCAAGGGCTACAAGACCCGCAACAACAAGCGCACCGACGGCATGATCGTCCGTCGTCGCAAGCAGCGGTAAGGGACGGCAATCATGGCAAGGTCACTGAAGAAGGGCTTCTTCATCGACGAGCACCTGCTCGCCAAGGTCGAGGCGATGAATGCCGGCGACGGCCGTCGCCGGGTGATCAAGACCTGGTCGCGGCGCTCGACCATCATCCCCGAGATGGTCGGCCACACCTTCGCGGTGCACAACGGCCAGAAGTTCATCCCGGTCTACGTCAGCGAGAACATGGTCGGACACAAGCTCGGGGAATTTGCGATGACCCGTACCTTCCGCGGCCACGCGGGCAAGAAGGAACGCATGGCGCGGGCGCGCTAGGGAGACGAAGCGATGGAGTTCGTAGCACGCCACCGGCATCTCCAGGCCTCGCCGCAGAAGGTGCGCCTGGTCGCCGACATGATCCGGGGCAAGGACGTCCAGGAGGCCGTCAACATCCTGCAGCTGACCAAGAAGCGCGCTTCCAAGCCGCTGGCCAAGCTGCTGAAGTCGGCGATCGCCAACGCCGAGGACCGGGACGAGCACATCGACGTCGACCGCCTCTACGTCAAGGCGATCTACGTCGACGGCGGGCCGGCCATGAAGCGCATCTGGTTCACCACCATGGGGCGGGCGTTCCGCAAGCTCAAGCGGCAGAGCCACGTGACCATCAAGCTCGACACCCGCTCGGACGAGGCGGCGGAAAGGAGATAGCTCGTGGGCCAGAAGACACATCCCTACGGCTTCCGCCTGGCGTATCAGAAGGCCTGGCATTCGCGCTGGTACGCCTCCAGCGATTACGCCGAGAACCTGCACCAGGACCTGCGCCTGCGCGACCGGCTCAAGCAGCGCTTGGCCCACGCCGGGGTCAGCGAGGTCGACATCGAGCGCGCCGCCGACCGCCTGCGGGTGACGATCTACACCTCGCGGCCGGGCATCATCATCGGCCGCAAGGGGGCCGAGGTCGACAAGCTGCGCGACGACCTCAACAAGTTCACCGGCCGCGAGGTGCACATCAACATCCAGGAGATCCAGCGGCCGGAGCTCGACGCCCAGCTGGTGGCCCAGGCGATCGCCGGCCAGCTGGTGCGCCGGGTGTCGTTCCGCCGGGCGATGAAGAAGGCGATGGAGTCGGCCTTCCGTTTCGGCGCCAAAGGTGTCAAAATCATGGTTTCCGGCCGTCTGGGCGGCGCCGAGATCGCCCGTACGGAGTGGTACCAGGAAGGGCGGTTGCCGCTCCACACGCTCAAAGCGGACATCGATTACGGCTTCGCCGAGGCGCGCACCACCTATGGCGTGATCGGCGTCAAAGTCTGGGTCTACAAGGGTGATCGGCTGCGCGAGCGGGCCCGGCGGGCGGCGATCTGAGCGCTTGCAGGAAGGATGGATTGAGCCATGTTGATGCCGAAGAAGGTCAAGTACCGCAAGCACCACCGGGGTCGCATGCGCGGTCGCTCCAAGGGCGGCAACGTGCTGACGTTCGGCGACTTCGGCCTGCAGGCCCTGGATCCGGGCTGGATCACCGCCCGCCAGATCGAGGCCGCCCGTATCGCCATGACCCGTCACATCAAGCGCCACGGCAAGGTGTGGATCCGCATCTTCCCGGACAAGCCGGTGACCAAGAAGCCCCTCGAGACCCGCATGGGCAAGGGGAAGGGCAACCCGGAAGAGTGGGTGGCGGTGGTGCGTCCCGGACGGATGCTCTACGAGCTCGAAGGGGTGTCGCCGGAGCTGGCCCAGGAGGCGATTCGCCTGGCGTCGCACAAGTTGCCCATCAGGACCCGATTCGTGTCGCGTCATGCGACCCAAGACTAGAGGTTGGCGATGAAGGCGAGAGAGCTGCGCGAAAAGACCCACGACGAGTTGCTGGACCTCGAGACCGAGCTCGCCCAGCAGCTGTTCACCCTGCGCCTGCAGAAGGCGACGTCGGGGCAGCTGGAGAACCCGGCCAAGATCCGCCAGACCCGCCGCGATCTGGCGCGGGTCTTGACGGTGCTGCGCGAGAAACGGGCGGGGCAGGCCGAGACCGCCGCGGCAGCGGCAGGCGGAGCGTAAGAGATGACCGAGAAACCGAACGCCGAGCGGCCCCGGGGCCGACGTCAGGTCCTGACCGGGACCGTGATCAGCAACGCGTGTGACAAGACCGTCACGGTGGCGGTGGAGACCACGGTCATGCACCGCCTCTACCAGCGCTACATGAAACGGACCCGGCGGTTCGCCGCCCACGACGAGCACAACGCCTGTGCGGTCGGCGATCGGGTGACCCTGGTCGCCTGCCGGCCGCTGTCGCGGCGCAAGCGCTGGCGGGTCCGGGAGATCGTCCAGAAGGCAGGAGGTGGGCGATGATCCAGATGGGATCGATCCTCGACGTCGCCGACAACAGCGGCGCCAAGAAGATCGCTTGCATCCAGCTGCTCGGCGGCTCGTCGGGCAAGTACGGCGGCGTCGGCGACGTGATCACCGCCTCGGTCAAGGAGGCGCTGCCCGACGGCACCGTCAAGAAGGGGCAGGTGGTCAAGGCGGTGATCGTCCGCACCCGGCGCTCCAGCCGGCGCAAGGACGGCAGCTACATCCGCTTCGATACCAACTCGGCGGTCCTGATCGACAACCAGCGCGAGCCGGTCGGCACCCGCGTCTTCGGTCCGATCGCCCGCGAGCTGCGCGAGAAGCGCTTCATGAAAATCGTCTCCCTGGCACCGGAGGTCATCTGAGCGGCACGGCGCCGAGGCAGGTGGAGATCCGCGATGAGCAAGCCGAAGATCAAGAAGAACGACCAGGTGCTGGTGATCGCCGGCCGTGATCGCGGCGTGCGCGCCAAAGTGCTGCGCGTGCAGCCGCGCCGCGGCACCGCCATCGTCGAGCGCGTCAACCTGGTGAAGAAGCACACCCGGCCCAATCCGCAGCGCCAGATCCAGGGCGGCATCCTCGAGCGCGAGGCGCCGATCCGGCTGTCGAACCTGATGGTCATCTGCCCGGATTGCAACGAGCCGACGCGCATCGGCAAGAAGCGCCTGCCCGACGGCGCCGCCGTGCGGGTGTGCAAGAAGTGCGGCAGCGAGAGCTTTGGCTAGGAGTACGGAGCATGGCCAAGAAGAAGAAGGACGCGCCAGCGGCACCGGCTTCGCCGACGCCGGAGGGCTACGTACCGCGGCTCAAGGCGCGGTACGAGGGCGAGATCGTGCCCAAGATGCGCCAGGAGTTCAACATCACCAATCCGATGGCGGTGCCGCGGATCGAGAAGATCTGCGTCAACATTGGCCTCGGCGAGGCGAGCCGCAACATCAAGCTGCTCGATGCCGCCGTCGACGAGCTGGCGGCGATCGTCGGCCAGCGTCCGACCACCACCCGGGCGAAGAAGTCGATCGCCAACTTCAAGCTGCGCGAGGGCATGCCGATCGGCTGTCGGGTCACCCTGCGCGGGCGGCGGATGTGGGACTTCCTCGACCGCCTGATCAGCATCGCCCTGCCCCGGGTGCGGGACTTCCGCGGCGTCAGCGACAGGAGCTTCGACGGTCGCGGCAACTACACCCTGGGCATCCGCGAGCACCTGATTTTTCCCGAGGTCGACAGCAACCGCGTCGAGCAGTCCAAGGGCCTGAACGTCACCATCGTCACCACCGCCGACAACGACGAGCTCGCCCGCTTCCTGCTGCGTGAGCTGGGGCTGCCGTTCGCCTCGCGGGCCGCCGCCTAGAGATCAGAGAGGAATCGACCGTGGCAACCAAGGCAAAGATCGCCAAGTCTCAAAAAACGCCCAAGTTCGCGGTGCGTCATCGCAACCGCTGCAAGTGCTGTGGCCGGCCGCGCGCCTACCTGCGCAAGTTCGCCCTGTGTCGCATCTGCTTCCGGCAGCTGTCGCTGCAGGGCTACCTGCCCGGGGTGATCAAGGCGAGCTGGTAGCCGCCGGTCTCAGAGGAGTACGAACGCATGAGCATGACCGACCCGATCGGGGACCTCTTGACGCGCATCCGCAATGCGCTGATGGCCAAGCACGACCGGCTGGACGTACCGAGCTCCAAGCTCAAGGCGGAGATCTGCCGGCTGCTCAAGCGCGAGGGCTATATCGACGAGGTCGAGATCGTCGCCGGCAAGCCGGTCGACAGCCTGCGCATCTACCTGCGCTACAGCCCCGAGGGCCAGCCGGCGATCCGCCGCCTGGCGCGGGTCTCCAAGCCCGGCCGCCGGGTCTACCGCGGCGCCGACGCCATCAAGCCGGTGCTCGGCGGGCTCGGCGTCGCCCTGGTCTCGACGTCGAAGGGCCTGTTGAGCGACGCCGAGGCGCGCAATCAACGGGTGGGCGGCGAGGTTCTGTGCGAGATCTGGTAGCGCCGCCGGCGCTGTGAGGAAGAGCGATGTCGCGAATTGGAAAGCAACCGATCCCGGTGCCCGCGGGCGCCAAGATCACGATCGACGGCAGCCGGCTGATCGCCGAGGGGCCGAAGGGCCGGGTGGTGGAGCCGCTGTTCGCCGAGTGCTCGGTGAGCATGGAGGACGGCGAGATCCGCGTCGCCCGCCGCGGCGACGGCAAGGCGGCGCGGGCCAAGCACGGCCTGCAGCGGGCGCTGATCGCCAACGCCGTCACCGGCGTCTCCAGCGGTTTCACCAAGACCCTGGAGATCGTCGGCGTCGGCTACCGCGGCGAGGTCAAGGGCCAGGACGTCCACTTCGCCCTCGGCTACTCGCATCCGATCGTCTACCCGATCCCGGAAGGCATCGAGATCCAGATCGACAAGAGCAACAAGGTCACCGTCAGCGGCGCCGACCGCCAGAAGGTCGGCCAGGTGGCGGCGGAGATCCGGCGCCTGCGGCCGCCGGATCCCTACAAGGCGAAAGGCATCCGCTACAGCGACGAGGTCATCCGGCGCAAGGTCGGCAAGGCCGGTGCCCGCTAGCGGTGGGAGCAGAGGACGATGAGTGAGCATCACGCGAAGCGCATCAGCGCCAAGCATCAGCGCCGGCACCGGGCGCATCTGCGGGTCCGGCGCCGGGTCGCCGGTACGCCGGAACGGCCGCGCCTGTCGGTGTTCAAGAGCCGCCGGTACGTCTACGCCCAGGTGATCGACGACTCGACCGGCCGCACCCTGGCGCAGGCCAACTCGATGGAGGCGGAGATGCGTTCGGCGATCGAGGGGTCGCCGGCCTCCCGCGCCGCCGCCCGAGCGGTCGGTGCCGCCGTCGCCGAGCGCGCCAAGAAGGCGGGCATCGAGACGGTGGTCTTCGATCGCGGCGGCTACGTCTACCACGGGCGGGTCAAGGCCCTGGCCGACGCCGCCCGCGAACAAGGGCTGATCTTCTAGGACCGGCACGGCGGTGGAATCGGCAGCATCTTTGTGAAGGAGACGCGTTTTGGCTAGGGACTTCGATCGCGACACCGAGTTTTACGAACAGGTGGTGCACATCAACCGGGTGACGAAGGTCGTCAAGGGCGGCAAGAACTTCTCGTTCTCCGCCCTGGTGGTGATCGGCGACGGCGCCGGGCGCGTCGGCTTCGGCACCGGCAAGGCCAAGGAGGTGCCGGTGGCCATCCGCAAGGGCATCGACAAGGCCAAGCGCAACATGATCCAGGTGCCGATGGTCGGCAGCACCATCCCGCACGAGTCCCTGGGCATCTTCGGTGCCGCGCGGGTGCTGCTCAAGCCGGCATCCGAAGGTACCGGGGTGATCGCCGGCGGCCCGGTGCGGGCGGTCATCGAATGCGCCGGCATTCACGACATCCTGACCAAGTCCTTGGGCACCACCAACCCCCAGAACGTGGTCAAGGCGACGTTCGAAGCCCTGGTCAGCCTCACCGACGAGGTCTCGGTGCGGCGCCTGCGGGGCTTGCCGCCGCCGGAAGTGGAAGCCGCGGTCGGCTAGACGCGGTCGGCTGGACCGTGAGGAGAAAGGCGATGGCGAAGCGAGCGAAGTCGATCAAGATCGAGCAGGTCAAGAGCCCGATCGGTTTCCCGCGCTATCAGCGCGAGGTCCTGCGCGGCCTCGGTCTGCGGCGCATCCGCCATGTCGTCGAGCGGCAGGATACCCCGGCCGTGCGCGGCATGGTGAAGAAGATTCAGCACCTGGTACGCATCGTGGAGGAGCGGTCATGAAATTGCACGACCTACGGCCGGCGAAAGGCAGCCGGCACGCCAAGCGGCGCGTCGGCCGCGGTCCCGGTTCGGGACGGGGCAAGACCGCCGGCCGCGGTTCCAAGGGCCAACGCTCGCGTTCCGGCTTCAGCCGGCGGGCGGGATTCGAGGGCGGCCAGATGCCGCTGATCCGGCGCGTTCCCAAGCGCGGGTTCACCAACATCTTCCGCACCTCCTACGCCGTGGTCAACCTGCGCCAGCTGGCGGAGTACGACGGCGAGGTGACCCCCGATCTGTTGGCCGATCACGGCCTGGTGCGCCGCGGCGCCGCGGTCAAGATCCTCGGTGACGGCGAGCTCGACAAGGCGTTGGCGGTCACCGCCCACAAGTTCAGCAAGAGCGCCCGCAGCAAGATCGAGGCGGCGGGCGGCAGCTGCAAGGAGCTCGGCTCGTGCTGACCGAAAGCTTCCGCAACATCTTCGCGATCCCCGATCTGCGCAAGCGGGTGCTCTTCACCTTCGCCATGCTCGCGGTCTATCGGGTGGGGTGCATCATCCCGACGCCGGGGGTCGATCCCCAGGTGTTGCAGGAGCTGATGGCGCAGATGGCCGGAACCGTCTTCGGCTTTCTCAATACCTTCACCGGCAGCGCCCTGGGCAACGCGGCGGTGTTCTCCCTCGGCATCATGCCCTACATCACCGCGTCGATCATCCTGCAGCTCCTGACGGTGGTCATCCCCTACCTCGAGAAGCTGTCGAAGGAAGGCGAGCTGGGCAAGCGCAAGATCACCCAGTACACCCGCTACCTGACCCTGGTGGTGTCGATGATCCAGTCGACCGGCATCGCCTTCACCGTCCAGCGCTTCACCGGGCCGGGGGGCGAGCAGCTGGTGCCCAATCCGGGGGCCGGCTTCGTGCTGATGACCATCCTCACCCTGACCACCGGCTGCGCCTTCGTCATGTGGTTGGGGGAGCAGATCTCCGAGCGCGGCATCGGCAACGGCATCTCGCTGATCATCTTCGCCGGCATCGTCATCGGCCTGCCGAGCGCCATCTACGACACCTTCAGCCGCGCCACCTCGGGCAACCTGAACCCCCTGACGGTGGTCGTCCTGGTGCCCTTCATGCTGGCGGTGACCGCCTTCATCGTCTTCATGGAGCGCTCCCAGCGCCGCATCCCGGTGCAGTACGCCAAGCGGGTGGTCGGCCGCAAGGTCTACGGCGGGCAGAACACCTACCTGCCCCTTAGGGTCAACACCGGCGGCGTCATCCCGGTGATCTTCGCCAGCTCGATCCTGGTGGTGCCGTCGGTGGTGGCGGGCTTCCTCGGGCCCAACTGGCCGTGGGTGCAGACCGTCGCCGACAACCTCGGCTTCGGCCAGCCGCTGCACTATCTGCTCTACGCCGCGGCGATCATCTTCTTCTCGTTCTTCTACGTGTCGATCATCTTCAATCCCCAGGACACGGCGGAGAACATGCGCAAGTACGGCGGCTTCATCCCCGGCATCCGCTCCGGCCGGCGGACGGCGGAGTACATCGACCGGGTGTTGACGCGCCTGACCCTGATCGGCTCGCTCTATCTGTCGGCGGTGTCGATCCTGCCGGAGCTGATGCTGTCGGGCTTCAAGGTGGCGAACGTGCCGATCATCGGCGGCTGGCTCGACTCCTGGGTGCCGCCCTTCATCTCGGAGGGGCTCGGCATCCAGTTCTACTTCGGCGGCACGTCGCTGTTGATCGTCGTCGGGGTGGCGATGGATTTCGTCCAGCAGCTGGAGAGCCAGCTGGTGATGCGCAACTACGACGGCTTTCTCAAGCGGGGGAGGATCCGTGGTCGCCGAGGCTGAGGCCAGGGGCTTGCGCATCGTCTTCCTGGGGCCGCCCAATTCGGGCAAGGGCACCCAGGCGGCGCTCCTCGCCGAGGCCCTCGGCGTGCCGGCGATCTCGACCGGCGAGATGCTGCGCGCCGCGGTCGCGGCGGGCAGCGCGCTCGGCGCGCGGGTCAAGGACGTGATGGCGAGGGGAGAGCTGGTCTCCGACGAGCTGATGGCCGAGGTGGTGCGCCAGCGCCTGAGCCAGGACGACGTCGCCGGCGGCTGCATCCTCGACGGCTACCCCCGCACCGTCGCCCAGGCGCGGACCCTGGAGGAGATCCTCGGGCCGCGGGGGATCGACCACGTGATCCTGGTCGAGGCGCCGGAGGAGGTGCTGATCGCCCGCGCCCTCGGCCGCGGCCGGGAGGACGATCGGGAAGAGGTGGTGCGCGAGCGGTTGCGGGTCTACCGCGACAAGACCGCGCCTCTCGAGGCCTACTACGAGGACCGCGGCCTGCTGCGACGGATCGACGGCGCGCGGTCGATCGACGAGGTGCAGGCGGCGATCGAGTCGGTACTCGGCGTGCGGAGGGTCGGATGAGCGCCATCCGCAAGACCCCGGGCGAGCTCGAGCTGATGGACGAGGCCAACCGGGTCGTCCACCGGGTGCTCGACGGCCTCGCCGAGCGCGTCGCCCCCGGGGTCACCACCCGCGAGCTCGACCGCTGGGCGGAGGGGCTGATCCGGGATGCCGGCGGGGTGCCGGCGTTCCGCAACTACCGCGGCTTTCCGTCGACCCTGTGCACGGCGCTCAACGACGTGATCGTGCACGGCATCCCGGACGACCGCCCGCTGCGCGAAGGTGATATCCTCGGCATCGACTGCGGCGTCCTGTACAAGGGCTACTACGGCGACGCCGCGCGCACCTACGCCGTGGGCGCCATTTCGGAGGAAGCGGAACGGCTGTTGCGGGTGACCTCCGAGGCCCTCAACCTGGGCATCGAGCAGGTCCGCCCGGGCGGCCGGCTGTCCGACATCGGCCACGCCATCCAGCGTCACGTCGAGGGCCATGGCTTCTCGATCGTGCGCGAATTCGTCGGCCACGGAGTCGGCACGGCGTTGCACGAAGATCCGCAGGTGCCGAATTTCGGCCGCGCCGGCAAGGGCCTGCGACTCAAGCCGGGCCTGGTGTTGGCGATCGAGCCGATGGTCAACGCCGGCTCGCCGGAGGTCAAGACCGATGCCGACGGTTGGACCGCCCGCACGGCGGACGGTTCCCTGTCGGCCCATTTCGAGTACTCGGTGGCGGTGACGCCGGCGGGGCCTTGGGTCTTGGGCTGCGATCATCCGTTGAACGAGCGTCTGAACGCGCGCAAGGCGAGCTGATTCGTCGCGTGCGGAGAGAATCAACCAAGTCGGCGAGAGGATTGGAACTTGCCCAAGGAAGACGCAATCGAAGTCGAGGCGAAGGTGGTGGAGACCCTGCCCAACGCCATGTTCCGGGTCGAGCTCGAGAACGGCCACCAGGTTCTGGCCCACATCTCGGGCAAGATGCGCAAGCACTTCATCCGCATCCTTCCCGGCGATCGCGTGCGGGTGGAGCTCTCGCCCTACGATCTGAACCGAGGTCGGATCGTCTATCGACTCAAGTAGCGCGTCTCGGCGACCGCCCGTAGAGGTGAGACGATGAAAGTTCGAGCATCCGTCAAACGGATTTGCGCCAACTGCAAGATCGTGCGGCGCCGTGGCGTCGTGCGGGTGATCTGCAGCAATCCGAAGCACAAGCAGCGACAAGGCTAGGAGCGATCAGCAATGGCACGTATCGCAGGCATCGACCTGCCGCAGCAGAAACCGGTCTGGATCGGCTTGACCTACATCCACGGCATCGGTCGCAGCACGTCGCACAAGATCCTGGCCAAGGCCGGCGTCGACGAGAACGTCAAGGTCAAGGACCTGACGGAAGACGAGGCGCGCAAGATCCGCAAGGTCATCCAGGACGAGGTGCGCGTCGAGGGCGACCTGCGCAAGGAAGTCGCCCAGAACGTCAAACGGCTGATGGAGATCGGCTGCTACCGCGGCGTGCGCCATCGCCGCGGCCTGCCGGTCAACGGCCAGCGAACCCACACCAACGCCCGCACCCGCAAAGGGCCGCGCCGCGGCCCCGGTCCGCGGCGCAAGTAGCGATCGAGGTTAGGTCATGGCGAGAGCGCAGAAGCGAGGCGACAAGAAGGGCGGCAAACGGCGCGAGCGGCGTAACGTGCCGCACGCCCACGCCTACATCCAGGCGACGTTCAACAACACGCTGATCTCGATCACCGACCCGGAGGGCAACATGCTGGGTTGGTCGTCGGCCGGCAAGATGGGTTTCAAGGGCTCGCGCAAGGGCACGCCCTTCGCCGCCCAGGTGGCGGGCCAGCAGGCCGGGCACATCGCCAAGGATCTCGGCGTGCGCACGGTCGACGTCCACGTCAAGGGCCCGGGCTCGGGCCGCGAGTCGGCGATCCGGGCGTTGCAGAGCGCCGGCCTCGAGGTGAAGTCGATCAAGGACGTCACACCGATTCCACACAACGGCTGCCGTCCCCGCAAGCGCCGTCGTGTGTAGTGAGCTGTAACTGACGCCGCACCAAGACGGCCGGACGGCACGCCGTCCGGCCTCGCTCGGCGGGGAGCGACGATGATCGGGTGCGGCATGAACCGACTTGAACGCGTACCAGCCGGGCGTGGTTGAAGCGGTCATCGCAAGGAGCAAACCGTGGCGAGATACACAGGTTCCGTCTGCCGGCTCTGCCGGCGGGAGCGGATGAAACTGTTTTTGAAGGGCGATCGTTGCTTCAAGGAGAAGTGTGCGATCGAACGCCGGGCCTATCCCCCGGGCCAGCACGGCCAGCGGCGCGGCCGGCGGACGATGGGCTATGGCCTGCAGTTGCGCGAGAAGCAGAAGGTCAAGCGCATCTACGGCATCCAGGAGCGGCAGTTCCGCACCTATTTCAAGCATGCCGATCGAAAGAAAGGGATTACCGGCGAGAACCTCCTGGTGATGCTCGAGCGGCGCCTCGACAACGTGGTCTACAACCTCGGATTCGGCGCTTCGCGAGCCCAGGCCCGCCAGCTGGTACGCCACGGTCACATCACCGTCGACGGCAAGAAGGTGAATGTGCCGTCCGTGCAGCTGCGGGTGGGTCAGGTGGTCGCAGTCAAGGAAAAGAGTCGCAAGAACGAATTCATCCGCGCCAGCGTCGAGACCGCCCGCGGTCGCGGCGTGCCGGAGTGGCTGGAGCTCGATCCGGAGAATTTCTCCGGTAAGGTTCTGGCCTTACCGACCCGAGACAGCATCAAGGTCCCGATCCAGGAGCAGCTGATCGTGGAGCTTTACAGCCGGTAATCAGGGTCACGTCAAGGAAGGAGTTTCTTCCATGCTTTGGAAGGATTTTCAGCGCCCACAGCGCGTCGATACCGACAAGGACGTCGCTACGCCAACCTACGCCAAGTTCTCGGCTCAGCCCTTCGAGCGCGGCTTTGCGACGACGGTGGGCAACGCCTTGCGGCGCTGCCTGCTGTCGTCGATCGAGGGCGCGGCGATCACCGCCGTGCAGATCGAAGGCGTGCTACATGAGTTTTCGGCGATGGCGGGGGTGGTGGAGGACGTCACCGACATCGTCCTCAATCTGCGCCAGGTGCCGATCAAGCTCGACAGCGACGAGGCCAAGTACTTGAGCCTCGACGTCCAGGGCCCGGGCCAGGTGACCGCCGGCGATCTGGTCGGCGATCCGACGATCGAGATCTGCGAGCCGGATCTGCCGATCGCCACCTTGAACGAGGAAGGCCACCTCAAGTTGCAGGCCGAGGTCAAGCGCGGCCGGGGCTACGTCACCGCCGACAAGAACTTCAATGAGAGCATGGGCATCGGTTGGATCCCGATCGACTCGGTGCATTCGCCGGTGCGGCGGGTGAACTTCCGCGTCGAGCCGGCCCGCGTCGGCCGGGCCACCGACTACGAGCGCCTGTTGCTCGAGATCTGGACCAACGGCACCCTGGCGCCGGAGGAGGCTCTGTCGCAGGCGGCGATGCTCCTGCGCGACCACCTGGCGATCTTCACCCACGCCGAAGAGAGCATGCGGGAAGAGGCGCCGGCGGCGCAGGATGAGGCGCTCAGCGGTCTCGACAAGCTGCTGGCGCGCAGCATCGACGAGCTCGACCTGTCGGTGCGCTCGGCCAACTGTCTGAAGAATGCGAACATCCACACCCTGCGGGACCTCGTGCGCAAGAGCGAGAAAGAGATGCTGGAGACCAAGAACTTCGGCAAGAAGTCGCTCGAGGAGCTGCAGGAAGTGCTCGGCAAGCTCGGCTTGCAGTTCGGCATGGACGTGCCGCCGGTGCCGCCGGGCATGGAAGCGTCCTTCTGACGCACCTTCCCTGCGAGGAGATTCATCATGCGTCATGCGGTACGAGGACGAAAGCTCGGGCGCACTACCGCCCACCGAAAGGCGATGTTCCGCAATCAGCTGGCATCGCTGATGGAGCACGGCCGCATCGTCACCACCCTGCCGAAGGCGAAGGAGCTGCGTCCGATCGCCGAACGGCTGGTCACCCTGGGCAAAGAGGGTACGGTCGAAGCCCGTCGCCGGGTCCGCCGCTGGCTGCCGCCGCAGGTCAAGCCCAAGCGCCATCACAAGTTCGGCCAGCCGAAGCCGGAGGAGTTGCCGAAGACCATCCTGCAACGGATCTTCGACGACGTCGCGCCGCGCTTCAAGGACCGCTCCGGCGGCTACCTGCGCATCGCCCGTCTGGGCCCCCGCCAGGGCGACGGCGCCGAGATGGCGGTGCTCGAGTTCATCGACTACGAGCTCGGCGAAGGGGTGCCGGAGGCACCGGACTCGGAGTAGATCGCCGCGTCTCCAGCGGCGTTGCGATCGCGGCCGGCGGCGACGCCGGCCGTTTTGCGTTCGGCGCGGCGGCCGTCGCGCCCTACGCGCCGAGGCTGGCGGCGAGCTCGTCGGTGGGGAGGGTGGAGGGCTTCTGCTCCTCTTTCTGCGGCAGGGGCTTGGGCTTCCATTCCAGGCGCCCGGCGTCCATCCACTCCTCGAAGGTCCGGGCGACGATGGCGGCGCTCGCCGGCCGGTCTTCCGGATCCTTGGCCAGCAGCTGGCTGACCAGGTCGGCGAGCTCCGCCGGTACCTCGGGGTTGAGCTTGCGGATCGGCACCGGATCCTCGGCGATGGTGGTGATGGCGATCTCCTGGATGTTGGGCCCGGAGAAGGGTACGGTGCCGGTCAGGGCCTCGTAGAGCACCACGCCGAGGGCGAAGAGATCGCCGCTCGGCGAGTAGCCTTCGCCGCACAGGGTCTCCGGCGCGATGTAGCCGGGAGTGCCGGTGACCGTGCCGCCGCCGGTCGCCTCGGTGGTGGTGGCGAGCTGGGAGATGCCGAAGTCGGTGACTTTGATCCCCCCGTCGCGGCCGAGCAGGACGTTGCCGGGCTTGACGTCCTGGTGGATCAGCCCGTGCTCGTGGGCCAGGGCCAGGGCGCGGGCGATCGCCGCGCCGAGGGGGATCACCTGCTCCGGATCAAGGGGGGCGTAGCGATCGAAGTAGGCCTCGAGGGTGGTGCCTTCGACCATCTCCATGGCGATGAAGGCCGCCGAGCCCTGGCTGGCGACGTCGTAGACGGTGACGATGTTCGGGTGGTTGAAGCGGGCGTAGGTCACCGCCTCGCGCAGCAGGCGCGAGGTCAGCTTCTCGCGCTTGCTCTCGTCGGCGTCGAGACGGATGGTCTTGAGCGCCACCTCGCGCCGCAGGGCGGGATCCCAGCTGCGGAAGACGTGCCCCATCGAGCCCTTGCCCGCCACGCCGCGGACCTCGTACCGTCCGAGGTAGACCTTGCCCAGCTGCTCGTGGTCGCGGATGCGCCGTTCGAGGACGTTGAGCGAGGCCTGAAGCTGGTCGAGCTCGGAGCCCCTGGCCTGCTCCGGGGCGAGGCCGGCGAGCTGGCGCTGGGCGTCGATCAGGCGGCGGAAGGGGCGGACGAAGGTGGTGTAGGCGAGGGTGGAGAAGAGCAGGGGAGGAGGACGGCGCCGATGATCGCCACCAGGGTCGCCCGCCAGATGCCGAGCCGCGCCACCTCGACGCTGCGGGCGCTCTGGCGCGACAGCACGAACCACGGCGTGCCCGCCACCAGGTCGTAGGCCACCAGCTGGTCGCCGCCGTCGACCCGCAGCCGGGTGCTCTCGCCGAGCTTGCGCTGCTGCGCCCGCGCCATCACCGCCGCCAGCCCCTCGTCCGCCACCGCGCCGCGGGGGAAGAGCACCGTGCCGTCGCTGCTGGCGAGGAGCAGCTCGGCCTCTTCCGGCAGCTCCTCGAGCTGGAGCATGGCCGCCACCGGCTCGGCGCTGGCGATCAGCACCACCCGGCCGAGCACCCCGTCATCCGCCCCCGCCCGCACCGGCGCGAGCAGCCGCAGCCAGCGGCGCTCGTTGCCGCCGACGAGCCGCACCGGTTGCTCGCTGCGGTCGTCGAGGAGCGGCGCGACGTCGTCGCGCAGGTCGCGGCGTTGGGCCTGTACCACCATCCGCCATTCCGGGTCGAAGATGCCGACCATGGCGAGATCGGGTTCCGCCAACAGGGTGCCGCCGAGGAGCTGCCGGACGGCGGGGGACCGCGGGTCGCGGGCGAGCTCGGGATTGGCGGCGAGGGACTCGGCGAGGGTGTTCAGGCCGCCGACGTAGACGCCGATGCGCGAGGCGGTGGTGGTGGCGGCGATCAGGTGGGTGCGGGCGATCTGATCCTGCAGGGCGTCGTGGTTGCTCTTCAGCTGGTAGAGGCTGATCGCCAGGGGCAGCAGGGCCGCGGCCCCCAGGGCGAGGGCCAGTCGGGCGATCAGGGGCAGCCGGGAGACCAGGGCCATGGGGCGCTCCTCAGCGCTTCGGCGGGCGGGTCATCAGCGGCCAGGCGAGCTCGGTCTTGTTGGCCAGCAGGTCGACGGAACGAACCACCAGTGTCGGCCCTTGCGGCCGGTTGACCACCTGCACGCTGAGGTTGACCCCGCGGCAGATGGCGTCGGTGGCGCGGATCCACAGATGGCGTTCCTTGTCGAGGCGCAGGCTGCCGTCGGCGAAGGGCACGGGCTTCTTCTCCGCCTTGAGCATGAGCAGCGGCTCGGTCGAGCGGACGCCGTCCTGCCGCCCTTGCAGCGGGCGCCAGAAGGTGCCGTTGTGAGACCAGACGATCGGCCGCAGGGGCTTGTTCAGGCGCCGGACGCCGGCCGGCAGCTGGTGGTCTTCGATGCCGTAGGCGAAGCCGGCGGCGGGCTCGTCCTGGAAGCCCCATTCCACCTCGGGCGGATTGGGATCGTAGGCGAAGGTCACCGGCTCGAGCTCGAAGCGGTTGCCCGCCCGATCGGTGACCACCGCGGCGACGGTGTGGTCCCCCGGCTCCCACGGCCCGCGCAGCACCTCGGGGTCGACCTCGGCGCCGTCGAAAATCGGCGTCCAGTCGGCGACGCCGGTCTCCTCGTCGCCGACCTCGATCTCGACGGTGGCGCCGACGCCGACGATCAGCCGGTCGAAGACGCTGACCTGCGGGCCGTTGAAGCGCACCTGGGCCCAGGGGGGATTTTCGTCGCTGCCTTCGGCGAGGACGTCGAAGGGCACGGCGGTGCTGAGGTAGCCGTCGAGGCCGGAGGGGCTGACCGCGTTGACCCGCCAGTAGAGGCTGGCCACCGGCAGGCCGGCCGGGCGCCAGGAGGTGGCCTCGAGGCCGGTGGCGCGGCTCACCAGCTCGCCGCAGCGCGCATCGCCGCACACTTCCAGGGTGTAGCTGGCGGCACCGGCGACCGGCTGCCAGCGGAAGAGCGGCCGGTTGATCGGCCAGCTCGAGCCGGGCGGCGGATCGAGCAGCTCGGGCGCCGCCAGCAGCGGCTCCGGCGGCGACGGCGCGGCGCCGGCTTCGACGGTCGCCCCCATGCCCTCCTCGACGGTCACCGACGCGCCGGCCGCCGCCAGCTCGCTGGCCCCGTCGTAGACCATCAGCTCGGCCCGTTTGCTCTCCTTCAAGCGGGCGCGGGTCTGGAGCTTGCCGCCGTCGTCGGGACGCGGCCTGGCGGTGGACTCGCCGAGGATGATCTCGACGTCGGGAGCGCCGGCCGCCGGCCCCGAGTACTCGAGGTCCGCCTGGCCGACCTCGATCTCGATCAGCTCGCGGTCGACCGGCGCCTGGCCGGTGCCGGCGTCGCGCAGGAAGATCAACGACCTCTCGCTCAGCACCAGGCGGGTGGCGTCGCTGAACAGCAGCTCGGAGGAGGCCGACTCGTAGGTGCGGATGGCATCCTGCAGGAAGAGGACGTTGCGCCGCCGCGCCTCTTCCCACGGCAGCGGCCGCAGCTGGTTCTCCACCCGGCCGGCGGTGGCCACCACCAGCGCCGTGCTCTCCGGCAGATGGCTCTCGGGCAGGGGCACGCGCAGCCTCTGGCCGGGAAAAATCAGACTCGGATCGTCGATCGACGGGTTCAGGGACATGATTTCCGTCCAGCGCTCCTCGTCGCCGAGATAGCGCCGGGCGAGGGAGCGCATGGTCTCCCCCGGCCGCACCACGTGCCACCCCTCCTCGTCCCGCAGATCCTCGGCTTCGGCGTGGCCGGCGTTCTCCGGCCCCACCTGGGCATCGGCTCCCGCCGCCACGAGCAGCAGGGAGGTGCAGGGCCAGAGCAGCCACTTGAATCGTGGTCGGAGCATCGACTTCCTCTCCTCGTGGAGTTCCGCGTCACGCCATCATACAACCTTCTGAAGAGGGTCGGGTAGGCGTGGCTCCGGCGCCCTCAGTCGCGGCGGGCGAGGTAGTCGGCGAGGGACCGGCCGGTCGCGCGCTCGAAGCGTTCGACGTAGCTCTCGACCGCACCGACGCGTTCGTCGAGGAAGATGCATTCCACCCGGCGCATGGGAAAGAAGACCGTCACCAGCCCCATCGACGGCCGTTCCTCGCTCGCCACCGCGCGCAGCCAGTCGTCGAAACTCGACAGGTTGACGCCGCGCAGGGTGACGCCGGCCTCCTGCATCGACTCCACCATCCCCCAGTACTTCTCCCCCGGGTCGGTCAGATGCAGGAGGACGATCGAGCCCGCTCTCATGGCGCCGGCGGTTGGGAGAGCTCGAGCAGGACGCCGCCGGCGGACTTAGGGTGAACGAACTGCACCCAACAGCCGCCGGCGCCGCGGCTGGGCTCGCTGCGCAGCACGCGAAACCCGGCCCGGCGCAGGCGCCGGTCGTCGGCGCGGACGTCGTCGCTCGCCAGGCAGAGATGGTGGATGCCGGGGCCGCGGCGGTCGAGGAAACGGGCGATCGGCGAGCTGGCGGAGGTCGGCTCGAGCAGCTCGATGGCGCTGTCGCCGATGGGGATGAAGGCCACCCTCACCTCTTCCTCCGGCACCTCCTCGATCGCCTCGACCGCCAGGCCGAGGGCTTCGTAGAGGGCCCGCGCCTCGGCGATCGAGGCCACCGCGATGCCGACGTGGGCGATGCGCTCGATCATCGGCCCAAGCCGCGCAGCAGGTTCTTGGCGATCACCAGGCGCTGGATCTCGCTGGTGCCCTCGCCGATGGTGCAGATCTTGGCGTCGCGGTAGTACTTCTCCGCCCGGTAGTCCTTGACGAAGCCGTACCCGCCGTGGATCTGCACCCCGCGTTCGGCGCAGAAGACGGCGGCCTCGCCGGCATAGAGCTTGGCCTCCGCCGCCAGCTGGCTGACCTTGGTGCCGCGGTCCTGGGCGGCGGCGGCGGCGAGGAGCAGCGCCTCCGCCGCGGCGATGCGGGTCGCCATCTCGGCGAGGTGGAATTGGATCGCCTGGAAGGAGGCGATCGGCTTGCCGAACTGCTCCCGCTCCTTGGCGTAGGCCAGGGCGTGCTCGTAGGCGCCCATGGCGGTGCCGAGCCCCAGGGCGGCGATCGAGATGCGCCCGCCGTCGAGGATCTTGAGCGCCTGGATGAAGCCTTCGCCGGGGTTGCCGAGGAGGTGGTCGTCGGGCACGAAGCAATTCTCCAGCACCACCTCGGCGGTGTCGGAGGCGCGGATGCCGAGCTTGTTCTCTTTCTTGCCCGGACGGAAGCCCTCCATGCCCTTCTCCACCACGAAGGCGGAGACGTTGTGGTAGCGGGCGCCCTCGGGGTCGCTGACCGCCATCACCACGCAGACGTCGCCTACCGAGCCGTGGGTGGTGAAGACCTTGGCGCCGTTCAGGACCCAGCCGCCGTCCACTTTCTCGGCGCGGGTGCGGATGCCGGCGGCGTCGGAGCCGGCGCCGGCCTCGGTCAACCCCCAGGCGGCGATCTTCTCGCCCCGGGCCAGGGGCACCACCCAGCGCCGCCGCTGCTCCTCGTCGCCGAAGGTGTAGATGTGATTGGTGCCGAGGGAGTTGTGGGCGGCGACCGAAATGCCGACCGACGGGTCGACCTTCGACAGCTCGGTGACGATCAGGGCGTACTCGACGTAGCCCAGGCCGGCGCCGCCGTACTCCTCGGGGAAGATGATGCCGAGAAAACCGAGCTCGCCGGCCTTGGCCATCACCTCGCGCGGGAAACGCTGGGCCTCGTCGATCTCGTCGACGATCGGGTCGATCTCGCCGCGGGCGAAGTCGCGTGCGGCGTCGCGCACGTCGCGCTGCTCGGGGGTGAGAGAGAAATCCACCGATCAAGCCTCCTCGAAGCGCTGGGCACGGCTGTTGGGCGCCCGGCCGCAGGTCGGTCGACCGGCGGCCGGCGGACGCACCCATGCTACCGCGCCGCCGGCCGCCGCGGCAATTCGCCGAACGGAGGCGCGGGGCGGCTACTTCTTGCGGCTGGCTTCGAGCCGCATCGATTTGAACTCGCCCTCGGGGGAGACCATGTAGGCCTCGAAGGTGAAGTGGTCGTCGTCGACCAGGGTGGTCACCGAGCGGAACTTCATCGGCTGGCCGGTCATCGGATCGACGAAGGCGGCCTCCATGGTGGTCACCTTGTGGTCGTCGGAGCAGTCGCCGCTGAAGGTCAGGTTCATGGTGCCCATGCTGTCGATCCAGTAGGCGGTGTGCTTCTGGGTGTAGTTGTCGTAGCCGTCGATGCCGCGGCCTTCAAAGGCGGTGCCCATGAAGTCGCCCTTGTAGGTCGACTCGAGGAAGCGGCCGCCGAGGATCATCCGCGCCTCCAGGGTGCCCTCCGACTCGATCGGCGGTTGGCCGGGGGCGGGCCACATGGTGCTGCGGTAGGTCCAGTTGCCGGCCAGCTTGGCGATGTGCTCGTGGTGCTCGCCCGGCGCCGCGAGCTTGGCCATGGTCTCCATCGCGGCGGCGAGCTCGGCGCTCTGCTCGGGGGTCTCGGAGCTCATCTCCTGCTCGTCCGCCCAGGCGGCGGCGGCGACCAGCACGCAGGTCAGGATCGGGATCGCGAAGCGCTTGCTCATGGTTCTTCTCCTTGGCTCAGCCCGCTTCCGGGGCCGGCGAGCGGGCCGCGGCGGACGGGCGGAAATGGGGCGCAACAATGCATCTGGGGATTATACGCCGCCGGCGGGGCGAAGTTCCCCCGCCGCGGCGGCAACGGGCGGGCGCCCCGCGGAGGGGGCGCCCGCCGGCTGCAGCGGGTCCTAGAAGACGTAGCGCACGCCGAGCTGGATCTGGCGCGGCTCGCCGGTGCCGGAGGTGACGGTGCCGTCGAAGTTGAACACCAGATTGGTGGTCTGCGGCCGCAGCAGGTTGCGGGCGTTGAAGACGTTGAAGACGTCGGCCAGGAGCTCGATCTCGCGGCCGCCGAGCCGGAACGACTTGGAGACCCGCACGTCGAGGGACTTGAAGTCGTTGTCCTTGCGCCCGAGGTTGCGCCGGGTGACGGTGCCGTCGGCGTTGATGCGGTCCTGAGGCGTGTTGGCGATCTCGCCGGTCTCGGTGATCGACACCGGCTGCGGCGTGCGGTAGGTGAAGCGCGCGTTGAGGTTGATGCCGTAGGGGGCGCGGTAGAGCAGCCAGGCGTTCAGGCGATGGCGCTGATCGCGGTCGGAGAAGCCCCACTCGGCGTCGAGGTCGGTGACGCGGGCATAGCGGAAGGTGAAGGGATCGCGCTCGTTGTCGTCGTCCGACTTGTCCTTGGAGTAGGTGTAGTAGCCCTGGAAGTCGAGCTTGCGGCCGCGGTAGGTGAGGCCGACGGTGCCGCCCCAATAGCGGCTCTTGGCGGTCGACTCGACGGTGGTCAGGGTGTTGATGCCGTTGGCACCCCCCGGCGGCAGGCCGCTCGACCACACCGCGCCGAGCAGCGGGTCGTTGCGGTTGATGAACCGCGTCAGGTGGTCGGTCTTGTTGTAGTTGCCCTTGAGCAGCACCGACAGCCGGGGCACCACCTCGCTCTCCCACGACAGGGCGAAGCTGGTGGTGCGCGGGTTCTGGAAGTCCTCGTCGAAGACGAAGACGTCGGGCAGGAAGGGATCGCCCACCGCCTCCGGCGGGATCAGCTCGGTGTAGGGCGGCGGCGGCCCGAGGATGTCGCGCAGGGCGCTGTTGCGGAAGAGGGTCTGGCCGCGGCTGCCGTTGGTGGAGCGGGTGGAGGCCAGGACCAGGCCGGGGATGCGGGCGGAGTAGATGCCGGCGTTGGCCCGCACCACGGTGCGGCCGTCGCCCTTGGGATCCCAGGCGATGCCCAGGCGCGGCTGCCACATGTCGTAATCCGACGGGATCTTGCCGTTGGACGGGAACTTCTGGCCGTCGCGTACCTGGCCGATGAAGGGCGCGTAGAAGACCTCGTCCGGCGGGGTGATCGGGTCGGGTTGGACCTGGGCTTCCCAGCGCAGGCCGTAGGTGAAGGTCAGGTTGCTCTTCGGCTGCCAGGTGTCCTGGATGAAGACCGCCGGCTCCTTCTGGCGGATGTCCTGGGTGCCGGCCTCCTCGACCGTCAGGCCGCCGACGCCGGCCTGCTGCAGGTAGAGCAGCACCGGGCCGGTGATCTCGGTGCCCTCGGGGCAGACGCCGTTGGGCGACGAGCTGCCGTCCGAGCACTCGACGTAGTCGGGGTTGTCGATGTAGTTGAGGAAGCCGTCGGTGGAGCTGAAGATGAAGCGGCCGTTGGCGAAGCCGATGAAGGTCTGAAAGGCCGAGGTCAGGTTCCACTCGATGCCGGCCTTCAGGGTGTGGTCGTTCTTGAGCCAGGTGACGCTCTCGTTGATCTGGTGGCGGACGTCGTTGTAGATCACCGGGATGAAGAACGGCATGCCGAAGCGGAACTGGCCGACGAAGTCGAAGGCGGTGTCGGGGAAGGGCCGGTCGGTACCGGCGATGTTGGGCCCGTCGTAGGGCCGCGGCCGCTCTTCGCGCGCCCACTGGAAGCGCGCCTCGTTGAGCAGGTTGCTCGACAGGTTGGAGATCACCGAGCCGGTGACGGCGTGGGAGCGATCATCCTCGATGGCGTTGGCGCTGCGTCCCCAGGAGTCGACGTCGAAGGTGCCGTTCTCCTGCGTCGAGTCGGTGAAGGCGTAGCGGAAGGTGACCAGGTTGTCGTCGCCGGCGCGCCAATCGACCTTGCCGAGGAAGACCACGGCGTCGTTGGTGCGGGTGATCGGCAGGTTCTCCCCCGGGCTGCCGAGGCGCTCGAAGGCCGCGACCACCCGCGGGTCGATGCGGTTGGGATCGTTCTGCTTGGTGGCCTCGCCGTCCTGGACGTCGAGGGCGGTGAAGAAGAAGACCTTGTCGCGCTTGATCGGGCCGCCGAGGGTGAAGCCGATCTGCTGCTGGTCGGCATCGAATTCCGGCTCCTTGCTGCCGTCGGCGCGCTCGGCGCGGGCGGAGAGGCTGTCGTTCTTGAAGAAGGCGTTGACCGTCCCCTTGAGCTCGTTGGTGCCCGACTTGGTGATCACGTTGACGAAGCCGCCGGAGGAACGCCCGTACTCCGCCGGCGCGCCGTCGGCGATGACGACGAACTCCTGCACCGCGTCGATGTTGAAGGTGAAGGCCGGCCGCTGGCCGCCGCGCTGCTCGCCGAAGAAGGGGTTGTTGAAGTCGGCGCCGTCGACCGAGATGTTGTTCTGGATGCCCTTCTGGCCGTTGATCGTCAGCTCGTCGCCGTCCGGACCCTGGACGATCGACACCCCGGGCGTCAGCTTGGTGAACTCGAGGAAGTTGCGGTTATTGTTCGGCAGCCTGTCGAGGGTGCGGCGATCGACGGTGACCTTGTTCTGGGTGCTGGAGGTCTCGATCAGCGGGGCCTCGGCGGTGACCACGATCTCCTGCTCGACGGCCGACAGGGGCAGCTGGAAGGTCAAGCTGACGACGCTGCCGACGGTCAGCTCGATGCCGTCCTGGACCTGGGTGGCGAAGCCGTCGAGAGCCGCCGTCACCCGGTACGTACCGAGGGGCAGGAGCACACTGCGGAAACGGCCGCGATCGTCGGTGATCACGGTGCGTGCGAAGTTGGTGCCGGTGTTGAGCAGGGTCACGGTAGCGCCGGGCAGGAGCGAGCCGTCCTCGGCCTGCACGGTGCCTTCGATGATGCCGGTGGTGGCCTGAGCTTGGCCGAAGAGGGCCGCCGCCGGCAGCCAGGCCAGGGTTACGCAGAGCAAGAGCACGCGGTAGGAGCGCGCGCGGGTCGGGTTACGCCACGCCATCGAAGACCTCCTTGATCCTCATCTTGGTCCGTCGTCCAGCCCGCCCACGATCTCACCCCCGGCGGGCACCTGTGGTGAGCTGACCGAAGGATACGCGGAAGTCGGCCCCAAAGTCCAGGCGCCGGAGGGGGATTGGCAACGACCGCTGCCGGTGCTCGACAAAGGCCCGGGTGGTAGGGGAGAATGGCGCCCGCACAGGCGATGGCGACCATGAGCGAACCCCAATCGATCACCGTGACGGTCAACGGCGAGCGCTACCAGCGGGCGGTGGAGCCGCGCCTCCTGCTGAGCGACTTCCTGCGCCACGAGCTGGGCTTGACCGGCACCCACGTCGGCTGCGAGCACGGCGTCTGCGGCGCCTGCACGGTGCTCCTCGACGGCGCCGCGGTGCGCTCCTGCCTGATCTTCGCGGTGCAGGCCGACGGCCACGAGGTGACCACCGTCGAGGGCCTGGCCGCCGGCGACGGCCTGCACCCGCTGCAGGAGGCCTTCCGCCGCGAGCACGCCCTCCAGTGCGGCTTCTGTACCCCCGGCTTTCTCCTCACCCTGGTGCCGTTCCTGGAGGAGAACCCGCAGCCCACCGAGGAGGAGATCCGCCACGCCCTCTCCGGCAACCTCTGCCGCTGCACCGGCTACCAGAACATCGTCGCGGCGGTGAAGCGCGCCGCCCGCGAGCGAGCGGAGGCGCCGTGATCGCGGTGCCCGTGCCCGCCGCCGCCGGCCCCACCGCCCCGGCGACGCCCGTCGCAGCAGCCGGC
>RFGL01000462.1 GCA_003697015.1 Acidobacteriota bacterium
AGACGGGTGGGGGGCGATCCGGCGGCGCCGCGCGGCCGCGGGGCGGCCCGTCAAGGCGATGGGGGCGGCGGCCGCCGCCCGCCCTCAGTGGGGTGGATTCTGTTGCAGGACCTCGTGGATCCGCTGGCGCAGGGTAAGCGGTGCCGAGCGGCGGCCGCAGCGCTGGCGAACGACGGTGAGAAAGTGCTGCGCATAGCGCGTCTCGCGGGCGCATTCGGGACAGCTGCGGATGCGCGCCTGGAAGGCGACCTGGGTGTCCCGATCCATCTCGTTGTCGACGAAGAGGAAGGCGAGCTCGCGCACCGACTTGACTTTCATCGAGATCCTCCGAGACGCGGTTCCAAACTGGCAGGCTGGTCAGTTCAACGTCGAAAGGGGGGGCGCTTATTCCGGCCGGTTCACGCGTTCTTGCGCCGGCGGGTCCTCATTTTCTGCGGCGGGGCATCGCGCAGGTAGCCGCGGCGGCGGGCGTAGCGCAGGAGGGCCTGCTCGAGCAGCCGGCGGCCGCGGTAGAGGCGGCTCATCACCGTGCCGACCGGCACCTCGAGAATCGATGCCGCTTCCTTGTAGGAGAATCCTTCCAGATCGACCAGCAGGATGGCGAGCCGGTAGTCGTTGGGCAGCGAGTCGAGGGCCTGCTGCACGTCCTCGTCGAGCACCTTGTCGAGAATCTCCTGCTCCGGGTCCTTGATCCCCGGGCCGGCGTCCTCGTGAAGGATCGTCTCGGAAGACTCCTCGATGTCGGAGAAGGCGCTCTGCGGCGGCTGATTCTGGCGTTTGCGGTAGCCGTTGATGAAGGTGTTCTTCATGATCTTGAACAGCCACGCCTTGAGGTTGGTACCGGGCTGGAACTTGTCGAAGTAGCGATAGGCCTTGAGGTAGGTCTCCTGTACCAGGTCCTCGGCGTCCTCCGCATTGCGGGTCATGCGGTAGGCCATGTTGTAGAGCGCGTCCAGGTAGGGGAGCGCCGCCGCCTCGAAATCGGCCGCGACGCCGACGTCCCCCGGCGCCGCGTCGCCGGGGGTGGGGTCGGGAGGCGTGCTGCGGGTGACTTGCTGCATGGCCGGGCCTACTGTACTGGTTTCGGGCGCGGCGCGCCAGCGGATCGGTCGGTCTGGGCGCAAGCGCACCGGCGACCGGCGCAACGCCGAGCGACGCAGATCGGCCGTGCCCCTTGCCAGCAGCGGCCGACTCTGGTACACAATACGCCCGCTCGGCACGCAGGGGCCGGGTGGGCGAACACGGATCCGCTCGCGAGTCGCCGCCATGGCCGGCCGCCGTGACAGGCAATCACTTCATCCCGTAGGGCTGGGCGTCGAATTCGCCGCCGCCCTGATCGGCAGCCTGCTGGCAGGGGCCTGGGTGGATCGCCACTACGGCACCGCACCCTGGGGGGTCACCACCGGAGCCCTGATCGGCTTGGTCGGCGGTCTCTACAACTTTCTGCGCGCCTCAATGCGCGCCTTTCGCGCCAGCGGCGACGAGCCGCCGGGCGAAGACTAGGCCCGCTGCGCCCGTAGAGGTAGGTGTGACGAGCGGCTGGGTGATCTACGGGCGGTTCGCGGCGCTCGCCATCGCCGTCACCGCGTTGCTCGCCGCGCTCGGCCTGCTGCCGACCCGGCGGCTGGCCGGCGACGAGGCGGTGGGGGCGCTGCTGGCGGGGTGCGCGATCGGCCTCGCCGCCTCTCTCGCCGGCGCCGTTCCGGTGCTGCTGGCGAGGGGGGTTGAGACCGGCCAGGCGACGCCGATCGCGATGATGGCGATGAGCGTGCGCTTGGTGCTGGTCATCGCCCTCGGCCTGATCGCCGCCGGCAGCGGCCTGTGGGCGCCGAAGCCCCTGCTCGTCTGGGTGGTGATCAGCCACGCCGGGCTCTTGATCCCGGACTCGCTGCTCAGCATCAAGGTCTTGGCGCAACGCGAACCAGCGGAGGATTGATGAACGTCTATCTCACGGGTACCAGCGACGATCCACTGAGCCACGTCGTCCAGCACCCGTTGCTCACCAAGGAGCTTCACCTCGATCTCCTGGGGGGCCTGCTCACCCCCCAGGGACAGATCACCGTGCTGAGCGACCAGATCGTGGTCATGCTCGCCGGCGCGCTCCTGCTGGCGATCTTCCTGCCCCTCTTCGTCCGCCGGCGGCAAGATCCCACGGACGAGGTCGGACGCCTGGTGCCGACCGGCTTCGGCAACCTGGTGGAGATGATCTGCCAGTACCTGCGCGACGAGGTGGCCAAGCCCAACCTCGGGCCGCATACCGACCGCTTCGTCAAGTACCTGTGGACGGCGTTCTTCTTCATCCTGACGATGAACCTGCTGGGGCTGATCCCGATCGGCTCGGTCATGCCCCTGCTCACCGGCCTGCACATCGGCGGCACGCCGACGGCCAACATCTTCGTCACCAGCACCCTGGCGATCATGACCTTCTTCCTGATGGTCTTCTACGGCCTGCGCCTCGGCGGCGTCGACTACCTCAAGCACTTCAACCCAGGGCCGCCGTGGATCGCGCCGCTGATGGTGCCGCTGGAGATCATCGGCACCCTGGCCAAGGTCGCCGCCCTGGCGGTTCGTCTGTTCGCCGCCATGGCCGGCGGCCACATCCTGCTGGCGGTGCTGGTCGGCCTGGTGCTGGCGGCGGGCTCGACCCTCGGCCTGATCAAGGGCCTGCCGGTGATCGTGCTGATCGTCGTCGGTTCGGTCGCCATCAGCCTGGTGGAGCTTTTCGTCGCCTTTCTGCAGGCGTTCATCTTCACCTATCTATCCGCCCTGTTCATCGGCATGTCGGTGAACGTGCATCACGACGATCATGACGAGGGCCACCTGGAGGGCGCACCCGCGCATTGAGCTGGCCCGAACGGAGTATCTGAGACGGGCGGCCGGCTACGCGCCTGCGCCCGACGCGAGAATCCCGACGAAACCACGCCGCCCGCGGCGCCGGCTGCAGAAGGAGCCGGCGAGATCCGCGGCGACGGCGGCAAGAAAGGACACCGCAACGATGAGCAAGAGACTCGCCAAATGGTCCCTGTTGATCTGCGCAGCCGGGGTGCTGCTGATGTTGGCGCCCGCCGTCTTCGCCCAGGAGGGCGGCACCGACGCCGGCTCCCTGGGCAAGCTCGGCGGCCCGATCGGTGCCGGCCTGGCGGTCATCGGCGGCGGCATCGGCATCGGCCGCATCGGCGGCAGCGCCGTTGAAGCGATGGCGCGGCAGCCGGAAATGGCCGACCGCATCTTCACCGCCATGATCATCACCGCCGCGATGATCGAGGTCGGCTTCCTCGCCGGCGTGATCTGGGGCTTCCTGGCCCTCGGCTGATCGGGTCGGACGCCGCGCCCCCCCCCGGGCGCGGCCGTCCGGCGTGATCCGGCCCTACGGCGCGCCGGCCCCGTCCGGCGTGCGGAGGAAACGATCATGAGCGAAACGACCCGACGAGCATTCCTCGCCAGCGCCCTCACGGCGCTCGCCGCCAGCCCGGCCTTCGCCGCCGGCGGCGGCGAAAGCGGCGGGCTCTTCGCCGGCGATCTCGGCAGCGCCATCTGGACCCTGGTGATCTTCCTCGCCCTGGTCTTCGTCCTCGGCAAGTACGCCTGGGGGCCGATCCTGACGGCGCTCCAGCAGCGCGAGGACTTCATCCGCGACGCCCTGGCCAAGGCGCGGGACGATCGCGAGCAGGCCGCCGCCGAGCTGGCGAAGTACGAAGAGATGCTGGCCAAGGCACGCGCCGAAGCGACCGCCATCGTCGAAGAGGGCCGCCGCGACGCCGAGGTCCTGCGCCAGCGCATCGAAGCCAGCGCCCGGGAAGAGGCCGAGAAGCACCTGGCACGCGCCCGGCGCGAGATCAACGTCGCCAAAGAGACGGTGGTCAAGGAGCTCTACGAGCTGTCCGGCCGGCTGGCGACCGACATCGCCTCGCGCATCATCGGTCGCGAGCTGCGGCCGGAGGATCACCGGCGACTGATCGAGTCTTCGATCCAGGAGATCGAGCAGCGAGGCATCAACTGACGCGGGCCGGACGCCTGCCGGCGTCCGCCGCCCACCATCGAGGCACCGATGGCGAAACTGGACGAAAAACACGTCGCGATCGCACGGGTCTACAGCCGCGCGATGCTCGATCTGGCCGAGCAACAGGGCGCGGCGGAGTCGCTGCTGGAAGAGCTCGAGGGGCTGCTGTCCCTCCTCGCCGAGCAGCCGGTCTTCGCCGCCTACCTGGCCAGCCCGGTGGTCGAGATCAGCGAGCGGCAGAAGACCATCGAGCGGCTGCTGCGCGGCCGCGCCAGCGACCTGCTGGTCGACGCGCTGCAGGTGCTCAACCAGCACGGCCGGTTGCCGGTGCTGGAGACCGTGGTCGCGACCTATCGCAGCGCGTATCAGGCCCGGCGCGGCGAGGTCGACGTCTTCGTCGCCACCGCGGTGCCGCTCGACGACGACGTGCGGGCGGCGGTGCGGCGGCTCATCGTCCGCCACGACGGCCGGCGCCCCAACCTGATCGAGAAGGTGGAGCCATCGCTCCTCGGCGGCCTGGTACTACGCATCGACGACCGCAAGATCGACACCAGCGTGGCGAAAGACCTGCGGACCATCCGCGCCCGGTTGGCCGAGCGGGGCTCGCTCGAAATCTTGAGCGGCCGCCTGCGGGCGGCTGCGCACTAGCCGCGGCGCGCGGTCTTGGAGAGGTAGGGCTATGAAGTTCAAAGTCGACGAAATCTCTTCGGTGATCACCGAGGAGATCAAGCATTACCGCAGTGAGATCGACGTCGCCGAAGTCGGCAAGGTGCTCGAGGTGGGCGACGGCATCGCCCAGGTCTACGGCCTGTCGAACGCCCTGGCGGGCGAGCTGGTGGCGTTCGCCAACGGCCAGATGGGCCAGGTGCTGAACCTGGAGGAGAACTCGGTCGGCGTCGTCATCCTCGGCGACTACCTCGGCATCCGCGAGGGCGACGAGGTGCGGCGCACCGGCGAGCTGCTGTCGGTGCCGGTCGGCGACGTCCTGATCGGGCGGGTGGTCGATCCCCTCGGCCGTCCCGTCGACGGCATGGGGGTGATCGAGACCGACGAGCGCCAGCCGCTCGAGATCATCGCCCCGGGCATCGCTCACCGCCAGCCGGTGAACGAGCCGCTGATGACCGGCATCAAGGCGATCGACAGCATGATCCCGATCGGCCGCGGCCAGCGCGAGCTGATCATCGGCGACCGCAAGACCGGCAAGACGGCGATCGCCATCGACACGATCATCAACCAGAAAGACACCGACGTCATCTGCGTCTACGTCGCCATCGGCCTCAAGGAGTCGACGGTGGTCGGCGTGGTGGAGAAGCTCAAAGAGCACGGGGCGATGGACTACACGATCGTCGTCGAAGCCGGCGCCTCGACCCCGTCGCCGCTGCAGTACATCGCCCCCTACGCCGGCTGCGCCATGGCCGAGTACTTCATGTACAAGCACGGCCGGGCGACCCTGGTGATCTACGACGACCTGTCGAAGCAGGCCCAGGCCTACCGCCAGCTGTCCCTGCTGCTGCGCCGGCCGCCCGGCCGCGAGGCCTACCCCGGGGACGTCTTCTACCTCCACTCGCGCCTGCTCGAGCGTGCCGTCAAGCTGCGCGACGAGTACGGCGTGGTGCCGGCGGACACGCCGGAGAACGCCACCGACCGCAGCCTGGTCAAGAAGCATCCCGAGGGCCTCGCCGCCCCGCCCGAGCACCGTCCCGACGACCTCGACGGCCTCTACCACCGGCCGCACGGCAAGGAGCGGGCCGAAGCCTGGCTGGCGAGTCTGCCGGACAAGGACAACTACCGCGTCCACCACTTCCCGGACAGCGGCGGCTCGATGACCGCCCTGCCGATCATCGAGACCCTGGAGGGCGAGGTCTCGGCCTACATCCCGACCAACGTGATCTCGATTACCGACGGCCAGATCTACCTCGAGCCCGACCTCTTCTTCGCCGGCGTGCGACCGGCGATCAACGTCGGCATCAGCGTCTCCCGCGTCGGCGGCAACGCGCAGCGCAAGGGCATGAAGAAGATCGCCGGCTCCCTGCGCCTCGACCTCGCCGCCTACCGCGAGCTGGAGGCCTTCGCGCAGCTCGGCACCGAGCTCGACGCCGCCACCCAGAAGCAGCTCGATCGCGGCGCGCGGATGGTCGAGCTGCTCAAGCAGCCGCAGTACAACCCCTATCCCTTCGCCCACCAACTGGTGTCGATCTTCGCCGGCACCCAGGGGTTGCTCGACGACCTCGAGATCGCCCAGGTGCTGCCCTTCGAGGCCGCCCTGCTGCGCCACGTCGGCGACGAGTTTCCGGAGATCTTCGACCAGATCGAGGAGACCGGCGAGCTGTCGGACGAGCTCAGCGCCACCCTGCGCAGCGTGATCGAGAACTTCAAGAAGACCTTCCTCGCCGGCGGTACCGAGAACGAGCGGCAGGAGGAGGCCGCCTGACGCCATGGCCAACCGCAGAGTTCTCGTCAAGCGCCGCAAAGCGGTGCGCAACATCCGCAAGATCACGCGCACCATGCAGATGATCGCCACCGCCCGCTTCCAGGCGGCGTTCAACCGGGCGGTGGCGTCGAAGCCCTACAGCGAGAAGCTGGCGGAGCTGGTCGCCGACCTGGCGCGCGCCAGCGGCGGCATCGACCATCCGCTGATGCGGCGCAACGACGACGCCGAGCGCAGCGCTCTGGTGGTGATCACCTCCAACCGCGGCCTGTGCGGCGGCTACAACGCCGGCGTGCTGCGCGCCGCCATCGCCCACCTCGACGCCGAGCGGCGCCCGGTCGACGTCCACATGATCGGCAAGAAGGGCGCCGGATACTTCCGCTATCTGCGCCGGCCGATGGCCGAGCGCACCACCTCGATCGACGACAAGGTCCGCTTCGAGCAGGTGGAGCCGATCGCCAACGACCTCATCGACCGCTTCGCCAAGGGCGAGATCGCTTCGGCGCACGTCGCCTACATGCGCTTCCTCTCCACCAGCCGCCAGACCCCCGAGGTGCTGCAGCTGCTGCCCCTGGCCTACGACGCCGGCGGCGAGGCCGAGGGCGGCGCGCGGGCGGTGGAGTACGAGTTCTCGCCCGAGCCCCGGGCACTGCTCGACGACCTGCTGCCGGCGAGCGTCCGCACGCGTCTGTTCCAGTGCTTCACCGACGCCGCAGTCAGCGAGCAGGTGGCGCGCATGGTGGCGATGAAGGCCGCCACCGACGCCGCCGGCGACATGATCAAGAACCTCACCCGACAGTACAACCGGGCGCGGCAAACCGCGATCACGATGGAGCTCCTCGACATCGTCGGCGGCGCCAACGCCCTGGCGTAACGAGCGGGTTCTACCGATTTGGAAGGAAAGACCATGGACAGCAACGGCAACTACGGCAGCGTCACCCAGGTGATCGGCTCGACCCTCGACGCGCAATTCGAGGAAGACCGCATGCCGGCGATCTACAACGCGCTCAAGGTGGAGATCGAACGCACCGTCCTCGGGCAGACGACCCGCGAGACCCTGTGGTGCGAGGTCGCCCAGCACCTCGGCGGCGGGCGGGTCCGCGCCGTCGCCCTCGGCTCGACCGACGGCCTGCGGCGCGGCGCGCGGATCCTCGACACCGGCCGGCCGGTAACGGTGCCGGTCGGCAAGTCGGTGCTGGGGCGGGTCTTCAACCTGGTCGGCGAGCCGATCGACGGCCTCGGCCCGATCGAGGTCGAGGAACGCCAGCCGATCCACAAGGCGCCGCCGCAGCTGGAGGACCTGTCGTCGAAGACCGAGATCTTCGAGACCGGCATCAAGGTCATCGACCTGCTCTGCCCCCTGGTGCGAGGCGGCAAGGCCGGGCTCTTCGGCGGCGCCGGCGTCGGCAAGACGGTGATCATCCAGGAGCTGATCGCCCGCCTGGCGCGCTTCCACAGCGGCTATTCCTGCTTCGCCGGCGTCGGCGAGCGCACCCGCGAGGGCAACGACCTGTGGCTGGAGATGGCCGAGGCCAAGATCGGCGACACCGGCAAGCGGGTGCTCGATCAGACGGTGATGGTCTTCGGGCAGATGAACGAGCCCCCCGGGGCGCGGCTGCGCGTGGCCCTGTCGGCGCTGACCATGGCGGAGTACTTCCGCGACCAGACCGGCGCCGACACCCTGCTCTTCATCGACAACATCTTCCGCTTCTCCCAGGCGGGCTCGGAGGTCTCGGCACTGCTCGGCCGCATGCCGTCGGCGGTGGGCTACCAGCCCACCCTCGGCACCGAGATGGGCGAGCTGCAGGAACGCATCACCTCGACCAAGCGCGGCGCCGTGACCTCGATCCAGGCGATCTACGTGCCGGCGGACGACTACACCGACCCGGCGCCGGCCACCGCCTTCACCCACCTCGACTCGACGGTGAACCTCGAGCGCTCGATCTCCGACAAGGGCATCTACCCGGCGGTCGACCCGCTGGCCTCCTTCAGCCGCCTGGTGGCGCCGGAGTACGTCGGCGAGCGCCACTACCGGGTGGCCCGCCGGGTGCAGCAGATCCTGCAGCGCTACAAGGACCTGCAGGACATCATCGCCATCCTCGGCGTCGACGAGCTGTCGGAGGAAGACAAGGTGATCGTCGGCCGGGCGCGCAAGATCGAGCGCTTCCTGTCGCAGCCCTTCTACGTCGCCGAGCAGTTCACCGGCTTCAAGGGGGTCAACTGCCCGCTCGACGACACCATCCGTTCCTTCGAAGAGCTCTGCGACGGCAAGTGGGATCACCTGCCGGAAGGCGCCTTCATGTACGTCGGCGCCATCGAAGCGGCGGCGGAGAAGGCCGAGCGGCTGAAGGCGGCGTAAGCGGAGGCGCGACATGGCCAACACCTTCCACTGCAGCGTCGTCACCCCGGAGCGGGCGGTGCTCGAGACCGACGCCACCCTCGTCGTCTTCCCCGCCTGGGACGGCGAGGTCGGCATCATGCGCGGCCGCGCACCGCTCCTCACCCGCATGGGGATCGGCCTCTTGCGGGTCAAGGCCGAGGGCGGCGAGACGCTCGCCCTCTACGTCGACGGCGGCTTCGCCCAGATGGTCGACGACAAGCTCACCATCCTCACCGAGCAGGCCAAAGACCCCGCCGACCTCGACCCGGAGGAGGCCCAGCGCCTGCTCGCCGAAGCGCGGGAGATGAAAGCCACCGACCCCCGCGCCTTCCAGCTGCGCCAGGCCGCCCTGGAGCGCGCCCGCGTCCAACGCCGCCTGACCAGCCAATAGCCCGGTCAACCGCCGGCAAGCACCGAGGCGGGCTCCGGCCCGCCTTTTTTCGTCCCGCCGCTCAGCCGACGCGCTACAATCAAGCCATGGAAGCACGATTCGCCCTCACCGACTACGTCGAAGCCGCCATGGCGCGTGCCCACTACGACAAGCTCGAAGACGGCACCTTCGGCGGTCGTATCCCTGGCTGCCTAGGCGTCGTCGCCTTCGGTGACACCCTGCGCACATGCGAAGCCGAGCTGCGTTCGACCCTGGAGGACTGGATTCTTCTGGGTCTCAAGCTAGGACATGAGCTGCCGGTCATTGCCGGTATCGATTTGAATTCCAAGCCAGTCAGCGAAAAAGCTGGCGCCAAATGAATACGGCCACAGCAATCAAAATTCAAACAAAAAATCAAAATTCAAACAAAAAATCAGCGCATGTTTCCATCAATAAGTAACGACAGTTCTGTTTGTCGCCTTCAACCATGGCAACCAACAATCCCCGCGTGCTATAAGCCTCGCTTTCCCAATAGTTTACGCAGTCACCTTCTGCCTGAGAGCGCCGGGGCGCATTGGCCTCGATGAAAATCTGAAAAACCTTGCGAAGAGTCGCCTGCGGTGCTACCCTTGCGGTATGGCCACCTGGTCACCTTGCAAACGTCGCACCTTCGTCCGGCGGCTTCGGCGGCTCGGCTTCGAAGGACCGTTCCCGGGCAGCCGGCATGCAATGATGGTCTTTGGGAATCGGCGGATGGCGATACCGTCGAACCGGGAATACTCGGTGCCTCAGCTGCGGATGCTACTTAGGGAGGTGGAGGCGATTATCGGCAGTACGATCTCTGCGGCGGATTGGTCCAGCCTGTAAGCCGCGCCACAGCCGACAGGCTTCTATTCTATTTTGGTGGACCATCGCGTGCCGACGCTTTTGCGTCTGGGGCGAGAATCAAGATCGTGAAAAGGATCCTCAGCAAGCCCATCAAACACTACAGCTTGAGCGAAGTGGACCGAGAGCTCGGTATGCGCGATTCGGGCTCAGTAGATCCTCAGCACGTGGGCGATGGGCTCGTCGCGTTCGACGGCCCATAGGTGGTCGGCGGCGGCCGCGAGGTGGGCGAGGCCGTGGGGGAAGGTGAGGTCGAGGCGTTGGGCGGCTTGATCGGCGGCGGGGTCGAGGAGGACGAGGCCGTCGTCGGCTCCGGCGACGAGGCGCTGGTCGGTGCAGGCCAGGTGCTCGACGCGTTCTAGGGGCACGCTCAGGCGCGGGCCCGGGCGCAGGGAGTAGGCGGGGATGAGCAGCAGCTCCCCCGGCAGGGCCACCCACACGGCATTGGCGCAGAAGACGATCGCCCCGGCGCCGGCGCCGCCGAGATCGAGGGTGACGGCGCGCGCCTCGCCGCGGGCGAGATCGTGGTGGTGGAGGGTGGCGTCGCGGCCGGAGAGCCAGAAGACGCCGTTCTCCGCGGCGGCGATGGCGACGGCACCGGGGGCGGCGAGGCGGGCGCGCTCCCGGCCTTCGAGGTCGACGGCGAGGAGGCGTCCGCGGCGCCGATCGAGCAGCCAGAGCACGTCGCCGGCCGCCGCCAGGACGGGGTCGGCGGCGCCGGTGGCGAGCTCGAAACGGAGCTCCCCGGAGGCCGCATCGTAGGCCATCAGCCGGCCGTCGCCGGTGGCGGCGGCGACCGTCCCGCCGGCCACCGCGACGGCGAGGGGCCTTGCGTCGAGAGGCAGGGCGCGGCGGCGCGCGGCGCGCGCCGGCTCGAGCTCGACCAGGGACGGCGGCGAGGCGTCTGCAGCCCACATCGATCGATCACCGCCGGCAAGAGCAACCGGCCGGCCTACGTCGAGCCGCAGCTGATGATGGTCGTAGCGGGCCATGTTCTCCTCCACAACCTCGTCCACCTCTCCGCCGCCGCTACCCCCGCAGCCCAGGGCCAGCAGAGTCGCCAGGACGACCGGCGCCCGGAGCCGCGGGCCGAGCGACGCTGGCGGAGAAGAAAACCGCGGGCCGGGGCGAGCGCCACCGGCCCGCGGTTCGCCCAGGGCAGGCGTTGAGTCTAGACGAGACCGAGCTTCTTCAGCCGCTGGCATGCGGGGTGCTTCTCCTGGATCTTCACCGCGCGCTTGATCCGCTCGTCCGCCGCCGGGAAACGCTCCCGCTCGCCGGTGGCGACGGCGCAGCCCACGTCCGGATCGAGCAGCAGGGCGGCGACCTCGTTGTCGCGGTCGGTCAGCGGATAGGCCACCCATACGGTGGTCTCGCCGCAGGCAGCGAAGTGCAGATCGCCGAGGCTCCACAGCACGATCACCTCGACGGTGTGCCGTCCCGGGGTCTCGAAGGCGAAGCCGTCCTGGCCGTAGTAGACCACGGTCTCGCCCTCGACCGCCCGCTTCGGCGCCAGGTCCTCGAGCGCGATGTGGGAGCAGGTCTCGAGCTCGACCGGACGCATGAAGGTCACCTTGCCCTGCGGGTCGGTGACGCTCACCCGCGCCGTGAGGCTCTCGACGTCGACCCGCGACGGCACCGGGACGGCCTCCTCGCCGTGGTTGCGCAGCGCCCACTTGAGGGGCAGGGGCTCGCCCAGGCGCACCTTGTCGGCACTCGCCGTGACCTCGACCGTCAGCTCGCTGGGGAAGGTGACCGCGTCGGCCTGGGGGGCGTTGATCGCACTGCCGAAGAAGGCCATGCCGCCGGGCCTCACCGCCGGATCGGGGAGGTGGATGAGATGGCGGCGGACGGTGTCGTTGAAAGCCAGGTTGATGTCGTCCGGGAAGCTGTCGCCGCCGGCCGCCAGCACGTTCGCCACCGACGGGGTGACGGTCATCACCGAGTTGTCGGAGCCGAGCTCGAAGAACTGGTGGATCTGGTTGAAGGTGTGGCCGACCTCGTGGGCGGCGCTCCGCAGGAAGGCGCGCGGCACGTCGCGCTGCTTCTTGCCCTGGGCGGTGCCGAAATTCGGGCTGTCCGCCGCCGGGTAGCCGTCGTCGCTGTGGGTGACGGCGCCTTCGCGGGGCACGTTGTTGGGGTCGCCGGTGCCGTTGTCGAACATGCGCCCGCGCGAGCAGCCCATCGCCGCCGGGATCGCCAGCAGCCGCGCCTTCCACACCTTGTCGAGCTCGCTCGGATCATAGCCCGGCACCGACGCCAGGAGGGTCGCCGAGTTGGCCGAGCTCCAGCAGCTGTTCGGATTCTGCACCCCGTTGAGCGATGCCGGCAGGGGGATGGTGCCGCTGGCGTAGATCACCTTCAGATCCCAGCCGACGCCGGCGAAGATCGACCGGAAGCTCTCCGTCGTGCCGCCGGCGCCGGGCACCGACTGGGGCGCCACCGCGCCCTGCAGGGTGTGGATGTGGAGGGTGGCCTTGCGGAAGTACTTCGACACCCGGCGGATCGACACCGTGCCGACCTCGGTCGAGCCCTCGAAGGCCTTCCCCTCGTACAGATCCGGCGTGCCGGTGTGCTTCAGCGCGAAGCGCAGGGAGCGGGTGGGGGTGGTGGGGAAGGAGCCGTTGAAGCCGCTCGCCGGGTGCTGGTAGCGGAATTCGTCGAAGTCGAGGGTGAACGAGCACGGCCTGCCGAAGGACCACAGCCGCGCCCCGGTGCCCTTGAGGTAGGAGTAGTAACGGCGGCGCGGGAAGATCGGGATCTTGTTGGTCGGGGCCACCAGGATGCCGGGGTCGAAGCGATCGATCACCACCGGCGTGGCGCTCAGCGCAGGCTGCGCCTCCACCGCCGCCTTGACCGTCAGCCGGGGAAAAATGTCGAAGAGCGAACGGGTATACAGATCGCCGCTGATGCGATACCCCACGTTCAGCTTCTCGACCCGCAACGTGCCCTGGTAGGAGAAGAGGAAGAACGTCGTCGTCGACTTGGGGCGGAAGGTGATGGTGTAGCACCCCTGGCGGAGCTTGGTGCGGCAGAAGCCGAAGTGGAAGCCGATCCGCGGATCGAGGGCGGGGGGAACGTTCGGGAACTCGGGCTGGGCGAGGCGGACGACGTCGTCGAGCTCCGGCCCGCTCGACGTGCCGATGGCGTCCTCCGCCTCGGGGATGTGTACGGCGCCGATGCGGCGATCGAAATCTCGTGTTCTGACCATCAGAAGACCTCCATTCATGAGCAACGTGCAGCAGCGCCACCATCGCGACCGCTCCTGCGCAAGGCGTTCATCGCGGACGACCCGACGTCTCGACGTCGCCGGCACCGGGTCAAGAGCAATCGTCGTGCCGGCTTGCACTTCCCGAAAAAAGAGAACCCTCTCGAAATCGATGAATCTGTGATCGAAATCCGGAATCTTCGGGCGGTTCCCGCTCCCCGGAAGTCGGTGGCAGGGGACCGCCGCCAACGTCGTTGGCAGTCCGGCGCAAGGCTCTACGGCGCCGCTACCTCCGTTTTCACCCCCGCGGCGGCGGCGGTGCCAACGAAGTGGTCGCTCAATCGGCGCGGGCGGGGAGGACGACGCCGCGGCACTCGCCGAAGCCGATGCGGGCGCAGCCCGGACCGGCGCAGTAGCCGCGCAGGATGACCTCGTCGCCGTCCTCGAGGAAGGTGCGGCGTTCGCCGCCGGGCAGCTCGAGGGGCTCGCTGCCGCGGCCGGTGAGCTCCAGCAGACAGCCGCGCGAGCCCTTCTCCGGCCCCGACACCGTGCCGCTGGCGATCAGATCCCCCGGCCGCAGGTTGCAGCCGTTCGAGGCGTGGTGGGCGAGCATCTGGGCCGGCGTCCAGTAGAGCTGGCGGGCGTTGCTGCGGCTCAAGCGGACTGCCGCCTGGCCGGCGGCCCGCATGGCGGCGGTCGAGAGGTAGACCTCGAGGTTGAGGTCGACGCCGCCGCGCTGGCGATCGGCGTCATGGTCGAGGTAGGGCAGGGGCGGGGGATCCCCGGCGGCGCGCTCCCAGGCGGGCACGCGGAAGGGTTCGAGGGCCGCGCCGGTCACCACCCACGGGGAGACGGTGGTGGCGAAGCTCTTGCCCAGGAAGGGGCCCAGGGGCTGGTACTCCCAACGTTGGACGTCGCGCGCCGACCAGTCGTTGACCAAGCAGTAGCCGAAGATGTGCTCCGCCGCCCGAGCGAGCGGAATCGTCGTGCCCAGCCGGTTGCCGGGGCCGACGAAGAAGCCGAGCTCGAGCTCGTAGTCGAGCGATCGCGAGGGGCCGAAGGACGGCGGCGCGTCGCCGCTTCGGGTCTGGCCCGACGGCCGCCGCACCGGCGTGCCGCTCACCACCAGGGAGGAGGCGCGGCCGTGATATCCCACCGGCAGGTGCTTGTAGTTGGGCATCAAGGGATTGTCGGGCCGGAAGATGGAACCGACGTTGATGGCGTGATGGAGGGAGCAATAGAAGTCGGTGTAGTCGCCGATCTGCGCCGGCAGCAGGAGCTCCACGTCGGCCATCGCCACCAGCGCCTCCGCCGTCCGAGGCTCGCCGGGGGCGTCGCCCCGCAGCAGCTGGGACAAGCGCCGGCGCAACGCCGACCAGGCGCTCGGGCCGAGGGCCATGAGCTCGTTGAGACGCGGCGCCCGGCAGGCGCTGAGCAGGGCCTGATCGCTGCCGAGGAGCCCCAGCTCGGAAGCGCGGTGGAGGTCGAGGACGCGGTCGCCGATCGCCACGCCGGCGCGGCCGCCCTCCCCCGCAGCGCGGCGGAAGACGCCGAAGGGCAGGTTCTGGATCGGGAAGTCGGCCTGCGGTGCGTTGGCCGTCTTCACCCAGCTTCGCAGCTCGGGATCGTGGGTCGCATCGTTCATAGGAGGCCCAGCTGCTCGAGCTCCGTCACCGGTTCGCGGAAGGAGCATGAGCCGTAAGAGACGGCGAGCTCGCGGCCGGCGGCGAGCGCCGCCCGATCGAGCTGGCGGCCGCGCCAGCCCGCCGTCTCGGGGTCGAAGGTGAAGGCGGCGGCGTCGCGCTCCTCGAGCAGCGCCGCCAGCTCGCCCGCGGCCAGGGCGCCGGCGCGGGCGAAGGCGGCGGCGAGGAAGAGGTTGACGAAGCCGAACATCGGCGCCGACGGGCTGTCCGGCGCGTAGGTCAGGGGATAGCTGCCGGCGAGGGGGTGATGGAGGCCGGCGGTGGCCTTGAACGGAACCCGGGCGGCGGCGGCGGCGACCAGGAATCGCGCCACGGACGCGGCGCTGGGAAAGGCGCCGGGGACGACGCCGCCGGTGCGGATCTTGGCCCGCAAGCGGTGCTCGCCGAGGGCGGCGACGAGGGGTTCCGGATCGCGGTCGAGGGGGATCTCGACGTAGCGCTCGCAGCGCGGCAACCGAGATCGCGGCACCCGGGCCGCAACCCGGGCGACGCCGGCGGCGCTGGCCGCCTTGAGCTCGAGGGAACGGATCGCCAGGCCGGCGGCGGCGCCGTCGAAGGCCGTCAGCCGCTCGATCTCCGGCGCCTCTGCCGCCACCAGAACCGACAGCGGCCAGGGTCCCGGTACGCCGTCCTGCGGCAGTCGTGAGACGGCGCCGGCGAGTTCCTCGAGACGCGCCAGCGGCACGACGAAGCGGCCGAGCATGAAGGCGTACGGGCCGCGGCGCTGGCGATCGTACTCCTCCACCGCCGCCGCCAGGGACAACGCCGCCGGCGGGAAGAGGCCGGCGTAGTCGATCAGGGCGTCGAGCAAGGGGCGGAGGGTGGGGAGCAGGGCGTGGGCGGGCATCGACGTCCTCAGAAGGCGCGATTGTAGCGCAGGTGGCGGAGCCCGCCGCGTCAGCCGGCGACGGCGGCCTCGGCCCGGCGGGTGAGCTCGCACAAGAGGTTCTCGAGACGCCGGCGCTCCGCTTCCAGGCCGGCGGCGTCGAGGCCGCGGGGGATGGTCTGCGGCGGACCGACGACGGCGACGACGGCGGTGAAGGGACGGGGCACGATCAGGCGGTCCCAGGACCGGAGGCGCCGGGCGCGGGCGGCGGCGAAGCCGAAGGGCAGGATCGGCCGGCCGGCCATCTGCGCCAGCACCGCGACGCCGACCTTGAAACGATGGCGCGGGCCGCGCGGGCCGTCGGGGATCATGACCGGCGACGAGCGTTCCCGGGTCATCATGCGGTAGACGCCCCGCAGGGCCTGGCTGCCGCCGCGGCTGGCCGAGCCGCGCACCAGGCGCAAGCGCCAGCCCCGCGCCACGTAGCTGACCAGCTCGCCGTCGCGCGAGTGGCTGGCCAGCATGGTGAGGTCGAGGCCGCGTCGCACCCAGCGGTGGAAGTAGAGCGCCGCCAGCACCGCGCGGTCGTGCCACAGGCTGAGCACGAACGGCGGCCCCGCCGGCGCCAGCAGGGGCTCGAGGTGCTCCTCCCCCGCCACCACCCGCAACCGGCAGGTGGTGCCGAGGACGCGGAGCAGGCAGCGGAGGATCCAGCCGCCGAATCGCAGCAGCAGGCGGCCGGGCCAGCGGTGGGGATCGACCTTCACCACCCGTTCAGCCCCGCCCGGTGGAGCCGAAGCCGCCGCCGCCGCGGGCGCTGGCGGCGAACGCGGCCGCCGGCCGCCAGTCGACCCGCGTCACCGGCGCCACCACCAGCTGGGCGATGCGGTCGCCGCGGGCGATGGTCACCGCCTCCTGGCCGAGGTTGACCAGGATCACGCCGATCTCGCCGCGGTAATCGCTGTCGATGGTGCCGGGGCTGTTGAGGACGGTCAGGCCGTGACGCAGGGCGAGGCCGCTGCGCGGCCGCACCTGGGCTTCGTAGCCCGGCGGCACTTCGATCACCAGTCCGGTCGGCAGCCGGGCGCGCTGGCCGGGGGCGAGGGTCCGCGGCTCGCTGAGCGCGGCGCGCAGGTCGTAGCCCGCACTGCCCGCCGTCGCCGGCGCCGGCAAGGGCAGATCGGCGCCGTGGGGCAGGCGCTGGATGCGGACGGTGAGCGCCATCAGCGGTTGCGCCGGTCGCCGCCGGGCTGCTGCACCGGGCGATTGCCGCCGCGCGGGTTCTGGGGATTGAGATCGCGCCCTCGCTCGGAGCCGGGCGGGGTGACGGTCTGGACCTGGATGCCGGGAGGGAAAGGACGGCCGATGGTGCCGGAGTTGACCGGCCAGGGCTGACCGGCGTTGGGGCCGGAGGGGATGATGCCCGGCTGGACGCCGCCGCTGATGCCGCCGAATCGCGGCGCGCCGACGTCGCTCTGCCGGGCGCGGCTGCGGCGCTGCTGCAAGACGTCGACGGTGAACTGCCAGTCGGCGATGTTGTTCGACCCCATCCAGGTTTTGATCGCCTCCTCCCCCTCGCGGCTGAAGACGCCGCGGATCGGGCCTTGGATCTGCTCGCCGCCACCGCCGCCGAGAATCACCCCGCCGCCGCCCTGACCCGGTTGGCTCGGCGCCCCGCCGTCGCGCGGCCCGCGGCCACGCCCCTCGTCATCGCCCGGCCGGCCTCCCCGCTGCCCCCCCTGCTGGCCCCGCTGGCCGCCCCGCGGACCGGTGTCGATGACCAGCCCCCAGGTGCCGTCAGCGGCCAGCGGGTTGGGCCACAGCTGGCGGATCGAGCGCGGCTCGACCTCGATCAGCTCCTCCAAGCGGATCGGCAGGCGGCCGTGGCGAAGCTGAAAGATGCGGATCGCCTCGGCGTACTGCAGGCCGCGGAAGATCAGCTCTTCTTCCTTCTCGCGCTGGTTGAAGGTGCTCCACACCGGCAGGGCGGCGGCGATCAGGGTGTTGAGGACGGTGATCGCCACCAGCAGGACCACCAGGTTGTAGCCCTGCTCCCGGTGAGCCTTCGACCCCCCGTCGCGCCGCGTGCCGTCTGCCATCGTCGGTCTCCGCCGCCTCACTGCGCTCTACCACTCGTTGTAGGGGGTGCCGTCGAGGCTCAGGTCCTCGGAGAGGGAGTGGACGTCGATGATCCCCGGTGCGCCGTCCTCCGGCAGATCGGTCTCGGCGGGCTCGAATTCCTCGTCGAAGACCTCGTACTCGAGCGCCCATTCGCGCTGGTCGGTGATCGGATCGAGGGGCACGTCGCGCAGGTAGCCCTCCTCCACCAGCTCCTCCAGGGTGGACGGGTAGTAGCCCTTGTCGGCGTTGAATTGGTCCAGGGTCTGACGGATGGCGTGGAGGTTGTTCTTCAGCACCGCCTCGTCGGCACGGCGCGGCACTTGGATCAGGTTGGGCATCGCCAGGGAGGCGAGAATGCCGATCACCGCCACGACGATGATCAGCTCGATCAGGGTGAACCCCCGTTGCCGGGCACGGACCGTTGGTTGGGCGGACATGCTGCGAGCTCCTCGAGGTCGACGCGGCCTACCACTCCGCGTAGGGAATGCCGTTCAAGCCCACCCCTGCGGACAAGGAGTAGACGTCGTAGACGTTCTCGCCACCCCAGGACGTCGAATCCCATTCGTCCTGGTAGCTGCGCAAGCCCCATTCCGCCTCGCCGGTCATCGGGTCGATCGGAATGCGGCGCAGGAACTTCTTGCGGAAGTCGACCATGCCGACCAGATCGACCCCCTCGACCAGGATCTCGAGCTCGGCCGGGTAGCCGTCGGTGCCGAGGTCGATGGGGATCAGGCCGGCGTCGCTGTAGCGCTTGAACTCGTCGATGGCGTTGCGCATCTCCCGCAGGTGGGCGCGCAGCTCGGCTTCTTTGCTGCGTTTGACCGTGTACTTGGCCACCGGGTAGCTGACCGCCGCCAGGGTGGTCAAGAGGGCGCAGGCGACGATCATCTCGATCAGGCTGTAGGCGGCCTGAGCGCGGCGGCGGCGACCGCCGGGCACAGGCCGATCCGTGGCGCGATCCATGGCCGTCTCCTCAGCCGCCGCCACCGCCGCCCCCCTCGAGGCCGCTCGGCGGCACCAGGTCGATGCCCTGCTGGGCCGGATCCTGCTCCGGGTCGTCCTCGTCCTCGTCGTCGCCGTTGACCGCACCGGCGTCCTGCAGGCCGCGCGGCAGGGAACGCATGCGCTGGCGCAGGCGCTCTTCGACCCGGCTGCGGACGTCGCCGTCGAAGGGGCCGGTGACGTTCGACTCGATCCGCGGGCTGCCGCCGCGGAAGGTGATGTTCTGCTCGGTACCGACCCAGATCGGCAGCAGATCCTGCTCGGTGATGTCGGCCCGGCGGATGATGTGCGGGGTCAGGGTCAGCACGATGTCGGTGCGCTGGTTCTCCCGCCGATTGCTGGAGAACAGCCGGCCGAGGAGCGGGATGTCCGACAGGCCGGGGATGCCGTTCGAGCTGTTGATCTCGTCGGTGCGGATGAGGCCGGCGAGGAAGTTGGTCTCGCCGTCCTGCAGACGGATGTTGGACTCGATCGCCCGCTCGCCGATGATCGGCTGGGTCTGGCCCGCCGCCGCCTCGACCTGGCCGGAGATGTTCGATACCTCGACCCGCAGGTTCATGCTCACCTGGTTGTTGTGGTGCACCCGCGGCTCGATCTCGATCGTGATGCCGACGTTCTGGTACTGGAACGAGGTGATCGGCACGATGTTGGTGCCGGCGACGTTGGAGGTGTTGAAGGTGGTGGTGGGGATCGGCACCCGGTCGCCGATGCGCAGCACCGCCTTCTCGCCCTCGCTGATCCGCACCTTGGGCTGGGCGAGGAGCTGGGCGTCGGTCGAGGTCTTGAGGAAGTCGTAGAGAAAGCTCGGCACCGTCAGCACCCAGTTGTTGGCGTTCAGGAACTCGACGTCCGAAAGCCGCAGAGGGACGTCGTCGCCGCCCAGATCGAGGGACACCCCGAACTGATTCGAGGTCAGGCTGAGCCCCAGCTCCCGCAGCTTGTTGGTGTTGATCTGCAGCAGCTCGACGTCGACCACCACCTCGGCCCGCGCCTTGTCGTTGGAGAGGATGATCTGCTCGGCGACCTTGACCTTGTCCGCCGTGTCGCGCAGCACGATGGCGTTGAGCTGCTCGTTGGCCGCCACGTGCTTGGCGCTGATCAGGCTGCGGATGATGGTCATCACGTCCTTGACCTCGGCGTTGGAGAGGAAGAAGGTCTGGATCACCTGATCCTCGTAGTTGCGCCGGTTCTGGGGCGTGTCGTCGGCGATGATGATCGAGTGCTCGTCGAGCACCTTGTAGAAGTGGCCGACGGTGCGCATGACGATCTCCAACGCGTCCTGGGCGGTGACGTCGTTGAGCTGGATGGGGATCTTCTGATCCTTCAGCTTGGGATCGAAGAGGACGTTGATGCCGAACGCCTTGCCGAGGGCGCGGTAGATCTGCTGCACCGACTGGGGCTCGGGAAAGATCAGGTCGATCGGCTCCTTGGAGCGCGGATCGAGCACCGGCGGCTGCGCCCGGGTACCGCGGGTGCGTTCCTTCATCTCCTCGATCGAGCGCGCCGGATTGCGCGCCTGCTTGAGCGCCCGCAGCTCGTCGACCACCTTCTGCAGCTCGGAGCTCGCGTACTGGTTGGACGGATCGAGCTCCACCGCCTGGCGGAATTCGAACAGCGCGCGCTCGAGGACGCCGGCGTCGTAGAAGCGCTTGCCTTTCTTGAAGTGTGCCTGGGCGGCCTGCACCTTGGCGCGCATCAGCGATGCGCGGTAGGAGATGTTGTCCGGATAGGTCTCCACCGCTTCGAGGTAGTAGAGCACCGCCTGATCCCAGTCGCCTTGCTGCTCGGCGAGCTGCGCCTTGCGATAGGTCTTGTATCCTGAGCATCCTGCGAGCACCACCAGGGCCAGGGCCAGGGCCAATGGAGCACCCCGGTAGCGGGTTGCGGGTCGTCTCGTTTCCATCCTCACCTGGGCTCCTTCTCCTCAGCTAGCTGTCGATCTCGAGGGTCTCCGGCGGCACGTCGGGAAAGCCGACGAAACGCAGGTCGATCGACTCGAATCCGATCCGATCGACGATGAACTTGCCGTTGATCTCCTCCCCTTCCAGGGCGTTGATGATCGTCTCGCCGTCGGTCAGCGCCGCGATCCGCCGGTTCTCCGGCCCGAAGATCCCGAGCAGGGAGACGTCGATCGGCGGCACCGCCGGCGGGGGAGGCGGCGGCGGCGGG
>RFGL01000463.1 GCA_003697015.1 Acidobacteriota bacterium
CCCTGCGGCCGGCGATCGCCGGCGCCTTCGACGAGCCCCACCCCCGCGACTACCTCGGCGGCAACGCCGGCGCCATCGCCGCCCTGCTCCGCCTCGCCCACAGCACCGGCGACGACGCCTGGCTGGCCCTCGCCCGGCGGGCGGCGGAGGAGCTGGCGGCGAGCGCCCGGCGCGACGGCGCGGCGGCCACCTGGGACGCCGCCGAGCTCGCCGGCCCCTTCGGCGAGGCGCCGCCGGAATCCGCCACGCCCACCGGCCTGTCCCACGGCGCCGGCGGCGTCGCCCTCGGCCTCTTCGAGCTCTACGCCGCCACCGGCGACCAAGGCCTGCTCGACCTCGCCCGCGGCGCCCTGGCGTACGAGGACCGCTTCTTCGACCGCGATGCCGGCAACTGGCGCGACGTCCGCTCGACCGCCGAGACGCCCTCCTTCAGCACCGCCTGGTGCCACGGCGCGCCGGGGATCGCCCTCGTCCGCCTGCGCGCGATGGCCGTCGACCGGGAGCGCCGCGAGCACCATGCGGAGCAGGCTCGGACGGCCCTCGCCACCACCGCCGCCGCAGTCGAGCGCGCCCTCGCGGCGCCGCGCCACGACGCCACCCTCTGCCACGGCAGCTGCGGCCTGGCGGAGGTGCTGGCGATCGGCGACCGGCTGCTCGGCGAGACGCGCTACGCCGCCACCGTCGGGCGTGCCGCCGCCACCCTCGTCGCCCGCTACGGCGAGCGGGGCGACTGGCCCTCCGGCATCCCCTCCGCCGGCCCCACCCCCGCCCTGTGGCTGGGCAGCGCCGGCATCGGCCACCACCTGCTGCGCCTCCACCGGCCGCAGGTGCCGCCGATCCTGCTGCTCGGATGAGCCGGCTCGGACGAGCCGCCGCTCCGGCGGCGTTCACGGCACGGTCGGATCGTCGTCGCCGCTGTCCGGGCGGTAGGGAAAGCCCTCCATGTCGAAGCCGTGGCAACTGAGGAAGCACTGCCGGCGGCGGGTGGTGGTATCGATCGACCACTCGGGCCTGGCCCGCCCGCCGAAGGGCTGAACGTCGGGGGAGAAGCTGATCAGATGGGTCTTGACGTCGTCCGGCGGGGTGGTGAAGAGGACGCCGTCGATGCGGTATTGGGTGGTGTCGGCGGCGACGTTGCTGTGGACGTTGAAATGGCAGTTCTTGCACGTGGCGCGCGACTTGTCCGCCCGATCCTCGAGGTGCAGCCAGTGCAGATTGTCCTCGCCCTCGACGTCGTCGTAGAAATTGGTCGAGGCGCCGTCGTCGAAGCGGCGCGCCTCCACCAGCCGCGCCGGATCGTGGCACAGGAAACAGAGCTCGAAGTTGGCCCGCTGCCAGCCGGCCGGCCCCAGCAGGTCGGTCCAATAGGCGGCGCGCCGGATGCTGGCGTGGGTCGAGCCGTGGGGCCCTTGGGGGCTGGCGGTGGAGTTTCTTGCCGGCCCGAAGGCGTCCGCCGTCGCCGGATTGTTGTGGCAGTCGGTGCAGCGGATGGTGGAGGTCGGGGTGAGGCCGCCCAGGAGCTGGCCGGCGAGATTGGCGGAACGGTTGCGGCCGGCGGCGGTCACCGGATGGAAGGCGCTGTTGCCGGGCTGGAAGTCGAGCCGCTTGTTGGTGGTCTCGGGTCGCGCGGCGTTCCAGGCGTCACCGTGGCACTTGAAGCACAGCTCGTACTCGGCGATCTCGCGGTCGACGGCGGTCCCCGGCCCCACCGGATCGCCGGCGAGGTCGACGCCGGTCACCCCGGCGAGCTTGTTGTCGCTGCGCGCGCGGTGCGGATTGTGGCAGTCGACGCACTCCACCGAGCGGCCGGCGCTCTGCTCCGAATCGGCCACCGGATGATGGAAGATGCTGGCACCGTTGGTGCCCTCGGCGAACTCGTCGCGCAGGTTGGTGCTGGCCGGGCTGCCGTCGTGGCAGGTGAAGCACAGATCCTCGGCATCGTCGGGATCGGTGCCGTCGTCCGCCACGTCGTAACGCTCGACCCACAGGCGGGGATAGTCCTGCGCCGGAGCGCCGTCGTCGGGCCAGCCGTGGGGCCAGTGGCAGTTGACGCAGAAGCCGCGTTTGTCCGGCGCATGGGCGGGAAAGCTCGAGCCGTACTGGCCGCCGGGGAAGAGGGCGCCGGTGGACGGATCGAGATGGGAAGCGCCTTCTCGATCGGCCAGGGTGTGGCATTCGTAGCACAGCTCGCCCATCCCCGCGCGCAGGATGTAGCCGTCCCCCTGACCGCCGTTGGCGCCGCCCGAGTCGGCGAAGTGCGGCGCATGGCAGGTGGTGCACTGCACCTCGCCGGCGACCGCGTCGAGGGGCAGGAGGGAGGGGGGGCGGAAATCGCCGGCGGGGATCGGCACGCCGACCGGATGGGAGCCCTGGCTCGCCGACTGCACGTCGCGGGCGCTGTGGCATACCTTGCACATCCCATTGGTGGCGTTCTCCACCCGCTGGTAGTGCCGGCCCCAGCCGGTGCCGTCGCCGCCGTAGGCCGGCGCCGCGGGGTCGAAGGGCTGCTCGGATTGATCGTGCTGGTTGTGGCAGCTGGAGCACGTCACCTTGCCCTCGGCGACGTTGCGGATCAGCGGCGCTTCAAAGGGATCGGCCGGATCAGGCGGCCGCAGATCGCTGCGCACGTAGAGGGTCCAGCGGTCGCCGAGGACGAAGTGGGGCGAGGTGCTGCCGGCCTCAAACGCCAGGCTCAGGCCGTCGCCGATCGCGACGCTGGGCCCGGTCGTCCCCGCGCCGCTGGCGCCGTCGCTGGCCACCCAGCCGAAGGTGGCGCTGCCGACGTCGCCGGTGCTGGTGATGGTGATGGCGTAGGTTTGCTCGATGCGGCCGGTGAAGATGCCGGCCGACTCCACCCGGCCGCTGGAGGCATTGGTGAGCGCCGCCTCGAGGTGGCCCGAGGGGCCGGAGTCCCAGCGGTGAGAGGTGCCGCGGAGGCCGGGGAAGGCCTGATCGGCGTCATGGAACGGACGGGCCGCCGCCAGGCCGGCGGGGTTGTGGCACGACATGCAGAGATTGGCGTTGCCCGCCACCGCGGTCAAGGTCAGACCGGGGGCGTGATGGGGCATGTGGCAGCTGGTGCAGTTGATCGAATTGACGCTGTTGTGGGGCGGATCGAGGGCGGCGCCCGGCGCCGCGACGAGCGCCACTCCGGCCGGCGCGGCGACGAGGACGACGGCGAAGAATCCCCGGCGACGACCGCCCGTCATCAGCCACCTCCCCGCGGCCGCTCTCCGCAGTCCGAACGCGCCGCGCCGCGGATCCGGCGTACCGCGTCGGCACGGCTCATCAGCCCCTGGGAGACGAAATCGCGGCTCGCCCGGGCGACGCAGCTGACGTACTGGCCGTGGTTCTTCCACCGCCCGCCCGAGCGCGGTCCGGCGCAGGGGCAGAGCTGATCCAGGCTGCAACCGCCGGCGTCCACCGGCTCGCCCGGGGGCGCCCCGGCGCAGGGATCGCCGCCGCCACCGTCGCTGTCGCCACCGTCGCTGTCGCCACCGTCGCTGTCGCCACCGTCGCTGTCGCCACCGTCGTCGCCGTCGCCGTCGCCCGGCGGCGCCGGCACCACCTCGAAGCGGCCGCGGCCGTCGATCTCCAGCTCCCCGATCCGGCCGCGCAGGCGCACCTCTGCCGGCCCTACGGCGGGCAGGGTCGGCGCCAGCGCGGCGAGGTCGAAGCGCACCACCAGCTCCGGCACGGCGTCGCCGTCGCGGTCCTCGATCACCGCCGATGCCGGATCGGCCGGCACCCCGTTGGCGCTGACCGTCGCCGGCTCGAGGTCCTCCAGCGGATAGCCCGGCACCTCGAGGCGGGCGCGGAGCTCCCCGTCCGCCGGCAGCTCGACCATCGCCGGCTCGATCGCGACCTCCACCGGTACGAAGCGCTCCGGATCGCTGAAAGCGTCGAGGCCGTAGAGCTCCAGCGTCCCCTTGCCGGCGGCGCTGACGACGAGGCGACCGGCGGGATCGATCACCAGATCGGTCGGCGTGCGCAGTCCGCCGGGAGTCAGGGCGAAGCCGCCGATCGCAGCGACGAAGCCCCCCTGCCGGTCGAGCACCTGGACCCAGGACTGAAAGGCGTCGGCGACGTAGATGCGGCCGGCGGCGTCGACCCAGATGCCCTGCGCTACCGACAGCCGGCCCCGGCCGCCGCCGAGGCGGCCGAAGCAGGCGACGAAGCGGCCCTGGCGGTCGAAGATCTGCACCCTGCCGTTGCCCTGGTCGGTGACCAGCACCTCGTCGTGCACCGGATCGAGATAGATGCCCATCGGGAACCGGAACTCGCCGTCGCCATCCCCCCGGCCACCGAAATCACGCAGCGGCCGGCCGGCGGCGTCATAGACCTTGATCCGGTGGTCGCGGCTGTCGACCACCCACACCTCGCCGCCGTC
>RFGL01000464.1 GCA_003697015.1 Acidobacteriota bacterium
CCGTTGGTGACGTCGCGGATGAAGAAGTTGGTCTCGTTGCCGGCGACGTCCCAGGTCTGGGGCTCGAAGCCGGAGGAGCCGTCCTGCTGCAGCCGCAGGGTGGGGGTGTCGCCGTCGATGGTGTGAATCTCCACCGACGGGGTGGCGGTGCGGTTGCCGATACGGCCGCCGTCGTCGACGTAGAGGGAGTGGCTGCGGGCGTTGGCCTCGACGGTAAAGGGGGTGCGGCCGCCGGTGACGTCCTCGATCGAGAATTTGCTGGCGCCGCCGTTGGCGGACTCGTTGGCGGTGAGCTGCCAGTCGTTGCTCGGGAAGCTGGCGGCGACGGAGGTGTCGTCGAATTTGATCCGCAGGTTGTTCTCTTTGAGGCGGATGGTGTCGAAGCTGAAGACCTCGCCGTTGACGCAGTCGAAACCGATGCAGGCCGAGCCGTCGACGATCAGGTCGTCGTTGATCACGAAGTCTTTGGTCGGCACCGGCGGGCGGCTGGGAGCGGGGCCCTTGGACGCCACCGGCAGGGGATCGCCGAGCAGGTGGTCGACGTCGGTGGGCATGCCGGCGCCCTTCTCGAAGGCGCGGTCGTCGAAGATGATCTTGCCGAAGGAGACGGTGAAGCCGCCGGACTGGGCGATCGGCGCCGCCGGGAGCTTGCCGTCGCGGCACAGCTGGTTCGGGGTCTCTTCGTCGCCGACGGCACGCGCCTGCTTGAGGATCTTGATCACGGCCGGATCGACGGCCTCGATGCGCACCAGATCGTAGGTGTAGGTGCCGTCGATGGTGGTCTCGTCGAGGCGGAAGAAGGGCTCGCCTTGGTCGATGGTCTGCTCGAAGACGAAGTTGCAGGGGCCGGTGACGGTCAGGCGTAGCTTGGCGAACTCGACCACCGGGTGGAAGACCAGGGTATCGCCGAAGTTCTCGACTTGAGCGATGGTCGGATCGGCCGAGGCGGCTCCCGGTACGAGCAGCAGACTGAGCAGGCTCACGAAGACGAGCCTCTTGGCGTTGAGTTGGTTCATTGGATTACTCCTCCAAGGTCGGTTGATTTCGTGACGGACGGCCGTAGCGACCGAATCCCCTTCGTCGATCCCCTCCATCAGCGATGATGCAAGAGCTACTGCAAGGCTGGTGCCAGGTGATCTGTCAGCCGGCGTGAAGCCAAGGAAGCGACGAACGCTTGTCTTCTGTGGTGTAGATGAAGTCTCCCATGCCGGCAGTCAGGCGCTGCCGGCAGGGATTTTTTCCCGTATCGGACGCCGCCGTTTCAGGTCTGGGACTGACGTCGGTCAACCCCTATAAAAGCCAACCCCTATGACAAGCGCCCTGGAGCCAGTCGGATCCAGGGCGATTTGGTTGTCCGTCTACGGCGGCAAGCGGGTCTTGGCGACCTACTTCGTCGACGAACTGGCTGCCAGGGCCTGGAGGGTGCTCTGGAGCTCCGCCATCTGCTGGCGCAAGGCTTCGATCTCGGCGTCCCGCTGCTGCAGCTTCTGGTGCAGAGCCTTGATCGCAGCCAGGGCGACGCCGTCGAGGTCGGCGGTGGCGATGCCGCGGGATTCCGGCTTGCCGAGCTCCGAGAAGGCGGCGCGGAAGTCCTGCAAGGTCGGCCCCATGTGACGAACCCCGGGTTCGGTCTTGTAGGCCCAGGTGGAGATGTTGAGCTCAGCCACGGCGGCGAGCACGTCATCGTAGTCGACGGCGGCGAAATCCTCCTTCATCGTCGCGTCGGACATCGGCGTGATGGTGCCTGTAGCGAAGATGTTGCCATCGACGTAGAGTGCTTCGGTCGCCTGATTGTTGCCCACGTTGATGCCAACCCGGTTGCTGCTCTCGACGCGGATCACCGATTCGCCGGCGGCTGGAGAGGTGTTCGGCTCGATCACTACGGGATTGACGTTCGGCGTGACGTCGCGCCACAGCAGGTTGCCGGAGGTGTCGGTCTGAAACTCCCAGGTCGCTGCGGCGTTGATCATGCGGACGGCAGCGGCCTGGTTGGAGGCGGCAGCGCTTTCGAGCCGCAGCTCGACGCGGTTGGCGTCGGTGCGGCGGACGTGGAGCTCGGCGCCCGGCGACGAGGTGCCGATGCCGACGTCGCCGCTGCCGGCGACGTCGATGGCGCTGGTCGGGGCGCCGGGGCGGATGCGGAAGGGGAGGGTGGAGCCGTTGGTGGCGTCGCGGATGAAGAAGTTGGTCTCGTTGGCGGCGACGTCGAAGGTCTGGGGGGTGAAGCCGCTGGAGCCGTCCTGCTCGAGACGCAGGGTCGGGGTGTCGCCGTCGACGACGTGGAGCTCGACCACCGGGGTCGAGGTGCCGAAGCCGATGCGGCCGCCGTCGTCGACGTAGAGCGAGTGGCTGGGGGCGCTGGCCTCGATGGTGAAGGGGGTGCGGCCGCCGTCGATGTCGTCGATGGAGAACTTGTTCTGGCCGCCGTTCGAGGAGTCGTTGATGGTGATCTGCCAGTCGTTGGTCGGGAAGCTGGCGGAACTGGAGGTGTCCTGGAATTTGATCCGCAGGTTGTTCTCCTTGAGCCGCAGGGTGTCGAAGCCGAAGCTCTCGCCGTTGACGCAGTCGAGGCCGGCGCAGATCGAGCCGTCGACGATCAGGTCGTCGAGGATGACCTGGTCTTTGAGGGGCACGCCGGTCATCGGTTTCGGGTTGGCGCCGGGGCGCGCCGCTTCTTCCTCGCCGCCGGCGACGATGCTGCCGCCCGCGACGGTGAAGCTGCCGGACTGCATGCGGGTGACCGCCGGATCGTCGCTCCCGCGCACCCGGTTGGCGGGGATCGCCACCAGCTCCCAGGTGTAGGCGCCGTCCGGCCGCAGGTCGCCGAAGTCGTCGAAGAGCGAAAAGCTGGGCGTCGCGCCGCGGACGAAGCGCTCCTCGTGGACCGCGCCGTCGGGCCCGCTGACTTTGAGCAGGTAGCCGGCGTTGCCGAAGCCTTTGGTCGGCAGGAAGGTGATGGCGGTGGCGCCGACGTCGACTTCGGCCAGCGGGCCGGTGGCGACGGCGGGCAGGGCGGCGAGGGCGCCGGCGAGCACCAGGAGCAGTGAAAGACGGACGTTTCTGAGCATTACCCTTCTCCTTCTGAACAGTGTGCAGCGCAACGCACATTCATTGAGTTGGCGTGAGTCTAGCAGATCTGCGCCTTCTTTGTCGGGGAAATCCCCGCTTGAATTGCAACGAGCCAGGGCATTTTCCCTGTCAAGCATCGCCGAGGGCTCTCCTGACGGCGGTTCGAGGCTCGCTGCGGCGAAGCCGATGCCAACGCCTCACCGACTGCCGGCCGCTCGCAGGCTTCAGCCGAAGCTGTTTCTCTTGAAACACTTGGGGCTCGGCATGCAACTCGTCGTAGCGCGCCGTCCTCAGGCCGTGGAGCATCCCCCGCTTCCCTGTGGCCTAAAACCGAACCCATCATACGCCGTCCCCCAGGCCGGCGCAAGGCTCTGCGCCGTGGACGCCGTGGTCTCCGCCCGGCTGATTCTGTTGCGGTCGAGCGCGGCGCGCCCAGGCGTCGGCGCCCGGGGGGGCGACGTCACGCCGGCGACGGGTGGCTCTCACTCCGGGAGTCGGGGCCATCCGTCGGCGGCGGGGCGGCGGCGGCCGGCGGCCGGCAGGGGCGCTGGTCGCGGTAGCGCGCCAGGTCGGCTTCGTAGGCTGCGGCCTGCGATGCGACACCCGCCTGACGCAGGGCGGTGACGGCCTTGCCCTGCCACTCCGCCGCCTCCTCGCAACGCCCGAGCTCGGCCAGGGCGCTGGCCACCAGGGCGGCGTGCTCGGGGGTTGGGGCGGCGTCGTAGACCGCACTCGCCAGGGAGAGTGCTCGTTCGCCGTCGCGCAGCTCGACCTCGGGGCAGGCGGCGAGCAGGCGCGCCAGGGCGAAGGCGATGCGCCCGGCCTGGGGGAGACGCTGGTGGGCCGCCTCGAGCTGGATCTTGGCCTCGCGATAGCGCCCGAGGTCGACCAGCAGGGCGGCGCGACCGAAGAGGGAGGGCTCGTCGGTGGGGGCGAAGGCGACCGCTTCGCCGTAGTGGTGGAGGGCCTCCTCCCGGCGCCCGGCGCGGCGCAGGAGGGCGCCGAGCTGGCGGTGGGCGGCGGCGTCTTCCGGCACCAGCTGGACGGCGCGCTGCAGGTGCTCGATGGCGGCGGGCTCGTCGCGCTGGGCGAGGAGGGAGCCGAGGTTGAAGTGGCGGTGGGGTTGTCGGGATCGATGGCGAGGGCGGCACGGAAGGCGGCGATGGCGCCGTCGACGTCGCCGCTCTGGGCCAGGGCGGTACCGAGGTTGACCCGCGCCCGGCTGCTGTCCGGATCGGCCTCGGCGGCCTGGGCGAAGGCCTCGGCGGCCTCGGCGAAGCGGCCGGCGGCGTAGGCCTGGCGACCGCGCAGGAGGTAGACGCGCTCGCCTTCGGCGAGGTTGGCGAGGGCCTCGATCAGGGGATCGCGCACCTTGACCCCGACCGTGCCGCGCAGCTCGAGATGCTGGCGGGCGCGCTCCAGATCGCCGAGCTGGCGGTAGGCGAGGGCCAGGGGATAGTGCAGGCGATCGGCCGCCGGCACCGCCAGAAGCGCCGCCTCGAGGTGCTCGATCGCGAGCTCCGGATCGCCGCGGGAGAGGGCGATCTGGCCCAGGCTGGCGCGCGCTGCCGGGTTCGCCGGATCGAGTTCGAGGGCGCGCTTCAGGTAGCCCTCGGCGTCGTCGAGGTGGCCGCGGGCCAGCTCGACCTCGCCGAGGTGGACGAGGGCGGCGAGGTCGGAGTCGCTCAGCGCCAGGGCGCGCCGGTAGGCGGCCGCCGCCGCCTCCAGCTCCCCCGCCTGATGCAGCAGGTAGCCGAGGTAGTAGGGCCAGCGGAAGTCCCGCGGCGCCAGGCGCTCGGCGTTGCGGTAGCAGGCCCGGGCGGGGGTGGTCAGCCGGTAGGCGTGGAGCAGGCGACCGAGGCGGCCGTAGGCCGCTGCGTGAGCCTCTCGATCCTCGCCGGCGAGGGTCTGTCGGGCTTCGGCGACGGCCTGCCGCAGCTGCTCCTCCACCGCGTCTTCGAGCGGCTCGAGGTCGGGGATCTCCACCGCCTCGAGGGCCGGATCCGGCGGCATCAGGCGCTCGACCCCGTCCGCCGTCGCCTGCCCGGAGGCGCCGGCGGCGAGCAGCAAGCAAGCCGCCGCCAGCCGGCCGCAGACGCGGAGGGTGGCGGCGGCCGGCGTCCGCCCGCTCAGGGGACGCCGGCCTCGGGACGGGGGTTGCAACGCTCCGGTGGCTGGGCTCATGGCGTGGGTTCTCCGCTGCCTTGACGCAGGGTGACGTAGGCGCCGAGGGGGGGTGGCTTGAAGCGTTCGCTGCGGCCGTCGGGCCATAGGACGCGCAACTCGACGACGGGATCCCCGCCGCCGCCCAGGCCGACGAGCACCCGCGGATCGCTGGCCGAGCAGTAGCTGCCGTCGCTCGCTGCCCGCCGCCACAGCCGGCGGCCGCTCTTGAGCACCACCGCCACCCGGGCGCCGAGCATGTCGCGGCCGGCGGCGGCGCCGATCAGCCGCAGGCCGAGCCAGGCGGCCGGCGGCCGGCGGTTGCGCAGCAGGCGCGGCCGGCCGTGGTTGTTGAACACCACCGCGTCGGCGCCGCCGTCGTTGTCGAGGTCGCCGAAGGCGACGCCGCGGCTCACCTCGAGCTGCTGGAAGCTCGCCCCGGCGCGGTGGCTGACGTCTTCGAAGGTGCCGTCGCCGCGGTTGCGGAAGAGCTGGTTGGGCTGGGCGAGGGGGAAGTCGTCGCCGCGGCTGGCCAGGTCTTCGAGGATGCGTACGGCGCCGTTGGCCACCAGCAGATCGAGCCAGCCGTCGCCGTCGACGTCGAGCCAGCCGGTGCCGAAGCCGGTCAGGGGCAGGCTGGGGGCGGCGAGGCCGCTCTCGATCGAGCGGTCCTCGAACACGCCGCTGCCGTCGTTGACGTAGAGGGTGTTGGTCTCGCCGCTCAGATGGGTGAGGAAGACGTCCTCGTCGCCGTCGCCGTCGAAGTCCGCCACCGCCACCCCCATGCTGGCTTCGGCCTGGCCGGCGCGGTTGATCGCCACGCCGAGGAGCAGGGCGTCGTCGCCGAAGGTGCCGTCGCGGCGGTTGAGCCACAGCTGGTTGGGCTCGCCGTCGTTGGCGACGTAGAGATCGGGCCAGCGGTCGCCGTCGAAGTCGGCGCTCGCCGTCCCCAGCCCGCTGCCCGGCCGGTAGCCGATCAGCACCCGGTTGGTGACGTCGTCGAAGGTGCCGTCGCCGCGATTGCGGTAGAAGCGGTCGGCCAGCGGCCGGTAGGCCTGGGGGCCGCAGTAGTCGCGGCGGCTGGAGGTGGCGTAGCAGACCACATTGTTGGCGGGGGTGAAGTCGACGTAGTTGACGACGTAGAGGTCGAGGTCGCCGTCGCGGTCGGCGTCGAAGAAGGCGGCGCTGGTCGACCAGCCGGGGTCGCCGGTGCCGCTCGCTGCGGTGACGTCGGTGAACGTGACGCGGCCGCCGTCGCCGGGTCCGTCATTGCGCCACAGCTGGTTGGGGCCGGCGTTGGTGACGTAGAGATCGAGGTCGCCGTCGCCGTCGTAGTCGCCGGTGGCGACCCCCATGCCGTGGCCGGTGGCTACGATGCCGCTCCTCTCGGTGACGTCGGTGAAGCGCAGCAGGCGCCGGCCGCCGGGGAGGAGGCGGAGGTCGTTGCGGTAGAGGCGGTCGCGCGGCAGGGGCTCGGGGGGAGGGTCGAGGCTGTCGGCGGGCTTCTTCCCCGGCGCCAGCATCGCCCCCTGGACCAGGTAGAGGTCGAGGTCGCCGTCGCCGTCGTAGTCGAAGAGCGCCCCGCCCTGGCCGGTCATCTCGGGGAAGTAGAAGGTGCCGATGCGGCCGTTCCAGTGGACGAAGTCGACCCCCGCCTGCTGCGCCACGTCGGCGAAGATCGTCCCGTCCGCGGCGGCCGGAGGCGGGGCGCCGGCCGCCGCCAGGAGGAACGCCAGCAACGCCCCACCGGCACGGCGGCGGAGCTTCGGCGGGGCAGGCGGGGTCGAGCGCGGCGGCAACATGGAGGGCGATCTTACCCCCGGCGCTCGAAACCGGGGCACTCGCGTACCGGCAGGGGGGGATAGCGCTCGAAGCCCGGCTCGTCGTCGGCCCGTCCGCAGCGGACGAAGGTGCTGCGGCGGGAGCGCAGCACCTGCAGGTGCGCGCAGCCGGCGCACAGCCCGGCGTAGGTGGCCAGCCGCCGCCGGTCTTCGTCGGTGGTGGGGGGAGGACGAAAGGCCATGGTTCTCGCTGCTCCGCCGGGACGTCCCGCTGGGTTGCCTTTTCGTGGTGCGCCGCTGGGCATTCGCCACGAATCATGCAAAAAATTCTATTCCCGAGGGAACAGAATCGGCTGCTCGATCGTATAAAGAGGGTGAAAGGGGTCGAAAACGTACGCGACGACCCCTCTCGCCGGGGCCCGCCGGGTTACATCCGTAGCTCGGACCTGGCGCCCCACCGGCGGAGCGCCAGCTCACGCCACCTTGGCGAGGCGCTTCGTTCTTGCACCTTGACCCACCTTGTCCGTGGCCTTCGGGCCACGCGCATCATACCCAAGGGGGCCGGAAATCCGGCCCCCTTCGGCCGTTTATGGGCCATGCTGCTGCGGCATGACTACTCGTAACGCAGGGCCAGGGAGGGCCGCACCGAGGCGGCGCGGTAGGCCGGCAGAGCACAGGCCACGAGGGTGACGGCGAGGGTGAAGACGACGATCGCCAGCAGGTCGAGGGGCTGGACGCGGAAGGGCACCGAGTCGATGAAGTAGATGGCGGCGATCTCGGGCCCGAAGCGCACCAGCTCGAAGGTGGTGAAGAGCCACGATGCGGCGCTTCCGAGAGCGACGCCGCCGAGGGTGCCGAGGGCGCCGAGGAACGCGCCGTAAAGGGTGAAGACCCACCACAGCTGGCGCGGCTCGAGGCCCATGGCGCCGAGGACGCCGACGTCGCGCATGCGCTCGCGGACCAGCACCACGAGGGTGGAGGCGATGTTGAAGGTGGAGACCACGACGATCAGCCCGAGGACGAGGAAGAGCAGCAGCTGCTGCAGCTCGAGGGCGAGGAAGAGCTCGCGGTTGAGCGCCCGGGCGCTCTGCACCGCGTAGTCGCCGCCGAGCAGGGCCTCGATGCGCGCCGCGGCCGCCTCGGCATCGGCGCCCGGGGCGAGGTGGAACTCGACGACCTCCAGCCCCCCCGTGCCCCGTAGCCCCTCGAGCTGGCGGCGGTCGAGCAGCACCCAGCTGGCGTCGAATTCGGCGAAGCCGGTGGTGAAGCTGCCGCCGACGCGCACGCTCCGGTAGTGGAAGCGCGGCCGCCGGCCGTCGATCTCCATCACCACCAGCCGGGCGGCGTCCCCCGGCGCGAGGTCGAGCCGGCGCAGCAGCTGGTGGCCGGCGAGGATGCGGGGCAGGCCGTCGTCGCCGGTGGCCAGCTGCGCCGGATCGGCCACCGTCGGATCGCGCTCCGGGTCGACGCCGCGCAGCATGACGGTGGCGTCCTCGCCGGTCGCCGGGTTGGCGAGCGAACCGTCGCCGAAGGTGGTGCGGTTGACGCGCTCGACCTCCTGAAGCGCCGCCACCGCCGCCAGTCGCGGATCGCGGTCCGGGTCGACGTTCAGGCCGGTGGGGACGGCGGTGACCTCGGCCTGCAGGCCGACCAGCTTGCGCTCCAGGTCCTCGGTGTAGCCGGTCATCAAGGCCATGGCGATCACCATGGCGGTGACCCCGAGGGCGGTGGCGAGGAGCGCCGCGCGGGCGGTGGAGGAGAGCATCCGGCTGCGCTGGTGGACCATGTAGCGCCAGGCGATGAGCCAGGGCAGGGGCAGGCGGTAGGTCAGGGGGTGCGGCATGGCGGGCCGGCAGGGCGGAGGGTGAAGGATCCGCCGGCACGCGCTATCATAGCCGAGATCACCGCCGGCCGCGGCGGCCCACCGGACGGAGGATCGCGTCATGCTGCGCAGGACATTTGCCGTGCTGGTCGTCTCGCTGATCCTGGCGAGCCCGGCCTTCGCCTACGTCATCTTCTTGAAAGACGGCACGCAGATCGTCGCTCGCGACAAGTACGAGGTCGACGGCGACCAGGCGGTCTTCACCATGCCCAGCGGGGTGATCAGCTCGATCCCGCTGGCCGAGATCGACGTCGAGAAGACCGAGCGCGAGAACCGGATCAACCTGGGCACGGCGCGGGTGATCGAAGGGCTGGAGACCATCGACGAGCTGCATCGGGAGGCGCCGCCGCCGGCCCTCGATACGGTCGCCGATCTGCTGGTTCTGCGCGGCGATCGGGGGCTCAAGCTGCCCGAGCCGCGCAAGCGCCAGACCGAGCAGAGCGCCGGCGACGCTCTGCCGCGCACCGCTGCCGGCTACGTCGATCTCGCCCGCCTGCCGCGCCAACCCTACGCTGCGGACGACGTCGCGGAGTACGTGCGGACGTATCTCGAGGGGCAGGGATTCGACGGCGTCGCGCTCTACCAGGGCAGCAGCGAGGGGCAGCCCTTGGTGGAGATCCTCACCCCGTCCGAGCCGCTGGTCTTCAAGGCCTTGCAGGAGTGCGCCAACGCCCTGCTCCAGGCCCGGGAGCAGTTTCCCGATCGGATCAGCGGCTTCGAGCTGCTGCTGGTCGCCGAACGCAGAGGGCGGGAGGTGATCCGGGCCGGCCAATTCCAGCTCACCCCGGATCTCGCCGACCTGCTGGCCGCCGGACGGATGAACCCGGCGGCGTTTTTCCTGCGCTACGTCGAGTTCTGAGGTGAGCGGCGAGACCTATCAGCGCTACTTCGGCTCGCAGCATCGGCTGGTGCGGGAGACCGTGCGGTCCTTCGTCCGCGACGAGATTCTGCCCCACGTCGACGCCTGGGAGGAGGCCGGATCCTTCCCCCGCCGGCTCTACCGCCGAGCGGCCGAGCTCGGCATCCTCGGGGTGGGCTACCCCGAGACCTGCGGCGGCGTCGGCGGCGACGTCTTCACCGGCATCGCGGTGGCCGAAGAGCTGACCGGCAGCGGCTCCGGCGGCCTGGTCGCCGGCCTCGGCTCCCACCACATCGCCCTGCCGCCGATCGTGCGCCACGGCAGCGACGAGCAGAAGCGGCGCTTCGTCGCGCCGGTCCTCGCCGGCGAGCGCATCGCCGCTCTGGCGGTGACCGAGCCCGACGCCGGCTCCGACGTCGCCGGTCTGCGCACCACCGCCGTGCGCGACGGCGAAGCCTACGTGGTCAACGGCAGCAAGAGCTTCATCACCAGCGGCTGCCGTGCCGACCAGGTGACCGTCGCGGTGCGCACCGGCGGCCCCGGCGCCGCCGGCATCAGCCTGCTGGTGGTCGAGGCCGGCACCCCGGGCTACTCGACGTCGCCGCCGATGAAGAAGATGGGCTGGTGGGCGTCGGATACCGCGCAGCTCTTCTTCGACGACTGCCGGGTGCCCGTCGCCAACCGCATCGGGCCGGAGAACGCCGGATTCAAGCTGTTGATGGAGAACTTCCAGAGCGAGCGCCTGCAGATGGTGGTGATCGCCAACGCCACCGCCCGGCTGGCCCTCGACGAGGCCCTGCGCTATGCTGCCGAGCGCCGCGCCTTCGGCCGCCCCCTGGCCGATTTCCAGGTCATTCGTCACCGCCTCGCCGACATGGCGACGGAGGTGACGATCAGCCGCGAGTTCGCCTATCGGGTGGCGGCCAAGATCCAGGCCGGCGTCGACCAGGTGATGGAGGTGTCGATGGCCAAGAGCTTCGCCGCCGCGGTCTGCGAGCGGGTGACCCACGCCGCGGTGCAGATCTTCGGCGGCTACGGGTACGTGCGCGAGTACCCGGTGGAGCGGCTCTTCCGCGACGGCCGCATCCTGTCGATCGGCGGCGGCACCAGCGAGATCATGAAGGAGATCATCGCCAAACGCCTGCTGGCGGAGGACGAGAAATGAGAATGAAGTCCCTGGAATCGATCGCCGTCGGCCTGCTGGCGATCTGTGGAGCAGCCATGAGCGAGACGCCGGACGTGAGCTACGAGGTGATCTACCAGACGCAGAATTCCCCCATCACGAGCCAGCGCCTCGAGGTGCTGCGGGACGCCGAAAGCTTCGCCCGCGCGTGGCGCGAGCTGGGCGGCGAAGAACCGCCGCCGGCGGTCGATTTCGAGCGCCAGATGGTCGTCCTGGCGGCGACGGGGGAGCGGCCGAATACCTGCTACCGGGTGGAGATCGGGGGCATCGAGCGCACGGCTTCCGGCCTCGCGGTCGAGGTGATCGACGTCGTTCCGGGAGAGGACTGCATGTGCGGCATGATGATCGTCCATCCGGCGCTGGCCGCGCGCCTCGAGCGGCACGACGGCCCCGTCTCCTTCGAGGTGGTGAGCCGGGCGCGCGACTGCACCTAGCGCGCCGGCCGGCCTCAGGCGCAGTGCTCGCAGGACACGCGGGGCTCGTTGCGGCCGCTCAGGTTGAGGCGCTCGAGGCGCTCGCGGCGGCGGCCGAAGCAGGCGGGGCAGTCGGCGAGGCGATCGAGGTCCCAGAGGTCGGCGGTGACGGCGCCGCCGGCCAGCTCGAGGCAGCGCCCGAGGGCGTCTTCGAGCTGCGCCAGGCTGGGCGGGGTGAAGTCGCCGCGGGCGGCGAGGGCCTCGAGGGCGCCGTTGCCGCCGCGTACCGGGATGAGGGCGACGTGCTCGACCCCGGCGTCGAAGGCGAAGGCGGCGGAGTAGACGGCCCAGTCGACCGTCTCCGCCGGCGGTACGTAGGGGGCGCCGACGAGGACGAAGGCGCGGCTGCCGAGGCCGCGCCGGCGCAGGGCGCTGGCGGCGCGGGCGAAGTCGCTCCGGCTCATGCCCTTGCCCAGTCGCGGCAGGGCGGCGGGGTGGATCGTCTCCAGCCCCATCGCCACCTGCAGCCGCCCCGCCAGGCGCTCGGCGAAGGCGAAGGCGCGGCGGCCGACCAGCTTCGGATGGCACTCGACCACCACCTGCGCGAAGGGCGCGACGAGGCCGGCGATCGCCTCCTCGTCGGCCGGCGGCACCGCCTTGGGATCGAAGAAGTTGCTGGCGTTGTAGAGCTTGATCTGGGCGCCGGCGGGGGGCGGGCCGGCCGCCTCGAGGGCGAGTTCGAGCTGGCGCGGCAGGGCGCCGTCCGGCGTCGGCCGGTCGAGGGTGTGGCGCCACAGATCGCAGAAGACGCAGCTCCACGGGCACTCGCGGCCGGCGAGAAAGACGGTCAGGGAAGGGACGACGCGGCCGTCCGCGAGGCGTTCGCGCTCGGCCAGCCAGCCGAGGGGACGCCGCGGATCGACCGCCGCCTTCGGCGGCCGCAGGGCCCGCGGGTCGGAGAGCAACGGCTAGCGCCTCTGTTCCTCGATCTCGCCGGTCATGCGACCGAGGCGGACGGGGATGAGGTTGCGGACCTGGCGCCCGTCGGCGGTCTTGGTGATCACTTGCAGTTTCTGCACCAGGGTGCCGATCGGGGCGACGATCTTGCCGCCCTCCTTGAGCTGCTCGAAGAGCGGCTCGGGCAGCTCTTCCGGGGCGGTGGTCAGGAGGATGGCGTCGAAGGGGGCTTCCTCGGGCAGGCCGCGGTAGCCGTCGCCGATGTGGACGGTGACGTTGTCGTAGCCCAGCTGGCGCAGCGTGCGCCGGGCCTGCCGGCCGAGGTCTTCGTCGATCTCGATGGTGTGGACCTCGCGCGCGACCCGCGACAGCAAGGCGGCGTCGTAGCCCGAGCCGGTGCCGATCTCGAGCACCTTCTCGTCGCCGTCGAGCTCCAGGAGCTCGATCATCCGCGCCGACAGATAGGCCTGGGGCAGGAGCTGGTTGCGGCCGATCCGGACCGGGGCGTCGTCGTAGGCCCGCTCGCGCTGCTCCTGGGGGACGAAGAGGTGGCGCGGCACCTCCTCCATCGCCGACAGCAGGCGCGGCGCCTTGACGCCGCGCTTCTTGACCTGGCGATCGACCATCTGGTGACGGGTGAAGGCGAGGGGGTCGCTCTGTGCCGCCGCCGGGGACGGGGCGGCGGGAAGCAGGAGGACGAGGGCCAGCCACAGCGCCGTTCCGCGCCGCCGCGGGCGCGATCGAAGCGCCGCCGGGGCACAGGCGTCCCCTGGCAGGGACGTCGGGGAGTGGACCTTGCAGCTCATGGGAAATCCCACATGCGTCGTTGGTGCGGCTTGGGCCGGTTGCCGGTGCGATCGCTGCCGGCCGCCGGACGATTCTCTCAAGGAGGTTCTGCAAAACACAAGCCAGGCCGTCCCCTCCGCCGCCGGCACGTTGATAGAATCATCCCACCGGCGGCGCCCGGATGGCCCGCCGGCCGACACGGGGTTTTTTGCATTGGGAGACGCCACCTTCTGCTCGTTGGATGAGGTTTCCACCTGCCTGGAGCGGGTGCTCGCCGCCTCGCCGGCGGACGAGACCGAGCTGGTCTGGCTCGAGCGTCGCCGCGGCCGCGCCGACGCCCGCGGCGGGGGCGTTCTCGAGCGACCCCGCGCCAGCGTCCTGGTGCGGGTGGTCGAGGGCGGCCGCCTGGGCTGGTTCCGCACCGAGGTCCTGGACTGCAACGAGCTGGAGAGCGCCGTGCGCCAGGCCCTGGCGCTGGCCAAGGTGCAGCCGCGGATGAAGAAGCGGCCGGTGCTGCAGCGGGACGGCGAAGCCAACGCCGTCACGCTGCCGCCGTCGGCGGTGCTGCTCGATCCGGCGATCGAGCAGCTCGACGTCGCCGGCGCCACCGAGCGGCTCCGCGCCCTGTGCCCCGACGGCGAGCGCGCCCGGCTGCGCTGGTCGGCGAACCGCCTGGCGATCTTCAACAGCCACGGCCTGCGCCGCGCCGCCGCCGCCACCGACGTCTCCCTCGAGGTGGCGGCCGGCCTCCACGCCGGCGGCGGTCGGGCGGCGGGGGCGGCCCGCACCTTCGAGGCGCTCGCCCCCGAGCGCATCCTCGAGCGGGCGCGCAGCACGCACGCCGAGCCCGGTACGCCGCAGGCGGCCCCGGCGTCCGGCTCGATCCCCGTCCTGCTGTCGGGCGAGGCGACGATCGAGCTGCTCAACCTACTCAACGGCTACGCCTTCTCCGCCCGTTCCTACCTCGACGGCTTCTCCTTCCTCAGCCGCCACCGCAACGTGCAGGTCTTCGACCGTCTGGTCAATCTGCGCGACGACGGCACCGCCAGCGACGGCCTGGCCTTCCCCTTCGACCTCGAGGGAGCGGCCAAGCGCCCCCTCGACCTGATCGTCGACGGCAAGCCTTCGACCCCGGCCCTCAATCGTCACCAGGGGCTGTTGGCCGGCCTGCGTTCCACCGCCCAGGCGGTGGGCGGCGAGGACGCGCTCTTCGGCAATCTCTTCCTGCTGCCGGGCGCGGCGCCGGCGGAGGAGTTGCTGGCGGCGGCCGACGGCGGTCTCTACGTCGCCTGGCTGGAGCCCCTCGAGTGTTTCGATCCGGTCCATCTGCACGTCCGCGCCGTCGCCCGCGGCGTGCGGCGGGTGGAAGGTGGGAGGCTGGCGGCGCCGCTGCCCGACCTGGCGTGGGAAGACAGCCTGCTGCGTCTCCTGGCGCGCCTCGCCGCGGTCGGCCGCCGACCGGTGGTGCGCGTGACCCCCACCACCCCCCTGGGCGCCATCTCGGCGCCGCCGATCGTCCTCGATGCGGTCGACGCCGCGGCGTTGCGACCGCTCGCCACCCCGGCCCCATCCGGCGTCGCGACCCGGTCTCGCCGTCCCCGCCCCGCGGTCTGAGATGAGCGTGCTGGCCGTGGTCACCGGCGAGCGCGAGGCGATGGGCCTGACGCGCCTGGGGTACCGATTCGCCCGGGCGCTGGAGCGCGACCTGGTGGTGCTCTGCCTCGAAGCCGGGGAGGCGGACGGCGAGGCGCGGGTCGTCGCCGCCGGCGCGGCGCCGGCCGATCTGGCCCCCGCCCCGGCCGCCGCCGTCGCCGAGCTCGAACGGCTGGCGGGCGACGGGCCGGCGCCCGATCCGGGGTTGCCGCTGCCGGCGCCGGCGGTGGAGGTACGCCTGCTGCCCACCCGCTCGCCCCTCGCCGCCGTCCTCGCCCAGGTGGCGGCGGTCGACGCCGACTACGTGCTGGTGGCCAAGAAGGACGCGCGTCCGCGCCGCGGCGCCTCCCTGGCGCGCAAGCTGTTCAACGCCTCCCCCGCCCACACCGTTCTGGTGCGCCTCGCCGGCGATCTCGGACGGTGCGCCCGGGTGCTGGTGCCGACCGCCGGCGGGCCGCACGCCGCGGTCGCGCTCTCTCTCGGGGAACGGCTGGCGCGGGCCGAGGGCGGCCGGCTGACCGCGCTGCTGGTCGAGCCGCCGGCGGGGGAGCTGGCAGCGGAAGTCGGCGAGCGGCTGCTGGCCGGAGCGCTGGCCGAAGCCGGGGTGGAGACCGGTCCTCACGTCGACGTCCGGGTGGAGCTCGCCGAGCACCGCACCGAGGCCATCCGCAAGGTGGCGCAGGAGGGCTACGACCTGCTGCTCCTCGGCGCCTCGAACGCCGGCACCCTGCGCCAGCAGCTCTTCGGCACCCTGCCCAATCGCCTGCTCGCCGGCGGCGAGGGGTTGAGCGTGGCGGCGGTGCGCAGCCGCTTCTCGCTCGTCGAGCGGATCAAGGCGCGCCTCGGCCGCTGGCTCGACCTGACCGTGCCGCAGATGAGCCGCGAGGACCGCATCGGCCTCTACGAGACCCTGGAGTCGGGCTCGCGCTGGAGCTTCGATTTCATGGCCCTGATCTCCCTCTCGACCGCCATCGCCACCCTCGGTCTGTTGCAGTCGAGCGCCGCGGTGGTGATCGGAGCGATGCTGGTGGCGCCGCTGATGACGCCGATCCTCGGTGCCGGCCTGGCCCTGGTGCAGGGCAATCTGCCGCTCCTGCGGCGGGCGGCGCGGGCCATCGGCTGGGGCTACCTGATCGCCCTCGCCATCGGCCTGGGCGGCGGCTTCCTGGTGCCCCTCGACGCCCTGACGCCCGAGCTTCTGGCCCGCGGCGGCCCGACCCTGCTCGACATGGGGGTGGCGTTCTTCTCCGGCGTCGCGGCCGCCCACTGCCTGGGACGGCCGGGGCTGCTGGCGGCTCTCCCCGGGGTGGCGATCGCCGCGGCGCTGGTGCCGCCGATCGCCACCACCGGCATCTCCCTGGCCCACGGCGCGCGGGCCAACGCCGGCGGCGCGGCCCTCCTCTTCGGCACCAACGTGGTGGCGATCATCCTCGGCGCGGCGGCCACCTTCTACGCCGCCGGGGTGCGCGGGAAGCCCGGCGCCAGCCGCAGCCAGCGCTGGGTGCATTGGGCCTTCGGCGGCTTGCTGGCCGTCGTCGTCGTCCTCGCCATCCCCCTCGCCGCCGGCATGCGCGGCCAGGGGGAGGAGGTCAAAGCCCTGGAGCGCGCCCTGGCCCAACGCCTGGAGACGGTGCGCGACGTCGCCCTGGTGGGGGTGGAGGAACGCTACGACGGCGGCCGACCGGTGCTCGAGGTGACGGTGCGGGCGCCGGCGCCGATCCCGCCAGCGCTGGCGCGGGAGCTGGCGCAGGCGGCGGGCGCCGCCGGCGCCCGGCCGCGGGTGAGGGTGCGGACCGAAGTCGCGGTCGAGGTAGAGTGAGCCGAGGAGGATCCGACGATGAAACGAGCGTTGACGTGGCTTCTGGTGATGGCGGCGATCCCGGCGGCCGGCGCGGCGCAGGCGCCGCCGGCGCCGCCGCCGGCGCCCGACCTGACGGCGGAGGTCGCCGGCCTGCGGCAATCGGTCGAGGAGTTGGTGGCCTTGCTGCGCGACTACCGCGCCGACCAGCAGCTGGAGCTGCTGATGAAGCGCCTCGAGCTGGCCGGTACCCAGCTGGTACCGGTGCGCCAGGAGCTGGCCAAGGTGCGGGGCGAGAAGGATCTGGCGGCGCAGGAGGTCGAGCGGCTCGAGACCCTGCGCGAGACCTTCGAGCAGCAGCGCGGCGACGACGAGGAGAACGAAGAGCGCTGGGCGATGATGCTCGAGCAATTCGAGGGTCAACTGCGGGCGGCCAAGGACAAGGTCTTCGCCCTCGAGCAGCGCCAGCTGACCCTCGAGGCCGAGATGGCGGAGGAGCGCCAGAAGGTCGACCTGCTCGAGGATCTGATCGACCGTGAGCTCGGCCTGCGCTGAGCCGCGACGGTTGCGCTCGCGGCGCCGCCCTCGACGGCGGGACTGTGCGATAGTACGGCCTGCCGATGCGATCCGACGGCCGCTCTCGTCGCGCGTCCGGGAGCGGTTCTTCGCCCTCTCCGACCGAGGGAGACCGTGCACCTGGGGGATCGGACGATGACCCGCCGCCGTTTCTTGGAATTGTGGCAGACCCTGCTGGCGGCGCTCGCCGGTGCCGCGGCGCTGCCGCCGGCCTTGTTCTGGTGGCGCTCGGCGCGGCTGCCGGCCGGTCCGGAGGAGGGGACCTGGGCCGACCTCGGGCGGGCGCGGCGTCTGAAGGAGGGGCAGTGGGTGGCCAGGAGCTTCGCCGTCGAACGGCGCGACCGCTGGCGCCAGGAGACCCTGCGCGAAGTGGTCTACGTGCGCCGTCGAGGCGAGGGCTTCGACGTGGTGAGCTCCCTCTGCCCCCACGCCGGTTGCCGGGTCCGGCCGCGGGATGACGGCGGCTTCGTCTGCCCCTGCCACCGCAGCGCCTTCGACGGCGACGGCCGGCCCCTCGAAGGGCCGTCGCCGCGCCCCCTCGACCCGCTGCCCTGGAAGGTGGAGAAGGGGCGGTTGGTGGTGCGCCATCAGCGCTTCCGCAGCGGCGTCGCCGAGCGTCAGGTGGTCGAGGGATGAAGATCCTGGCCGCCGTCGAGGGCGCCGCCGGAGTGCTGAGCGTGCTCTTCTTCGCCCTCCTGGTGGCGAGCGGGTGGGGTCTGATGGCGGGCTACGTGCCGTCGGCCGCCGAGGCCTTCGACTCGCTGCTCTACTGGCGCCAGGCAGGGGGGTGGGGGGCGTTCTTGCGCAGTCTCCACGTCCACCTCGCTTCCGGCCTGGTGCTCGCTGGCTTCCTCCATCTGCTGGCTCGATTTCTCCGCGGCGCTCACGCCGCCCGGCCTCGGGGCTGGTGGCTGGCGGCGTCGCTCTACCTGCTGATCCTCGGTCTCTGCTTCACCGGCTTTCTGCTGCCGATGGACCAGAAGGCCTACTGGGGCACCATCGTCCGCCTGGGCATCATCGAGACCGCGCCGCTGGTCGGGCCGCCGGCGGCCGACCTGCTGCGCGGCGGACCGGCACTGAACGCCGCCACCCTGCCGCGCTTCTACGCCCTGCACGCCGCGGTGCTGCCCGCCGCCGCCGGCCTGCTCCTCGCCTGGCTGTTGCGGCCGGTCTTGCGTACCGGCCGCCAGCGGTGGCTGCCCTGGCTGGGTTTCGCTCTCGCCGGGACGGTTGCCGCCTACCTGCTGGCGGCGGCGGTGCCGGCCCCCCTCGAGCTGCCCGCCGACCCGGCGGACAGCGACTACGTCGCCCGCCCGGAGTGGTACTTTCTGTGGCTCTTCCAGTTCGGCAAGTACGTCACGGCGGTGCCCTGGGTGGAGAGCCTGATCCTGCCCGTCGCCGGCCTCGGCCTGCTCTTCGCCCTGCCGTATCTCCCCCTGCGGCGACGGGGTCGGGCGCTGCTGGCGACGACCTGGTGTGCCGCCTGGTTGCTGCTCACCGCCCTGGCGCTCTACGAAGACCGCGACCTGCCGCCCAAGCTCGACTACGAGCGAGCGATCGTGGCGCGGGCGGCTGATCACTACCAGGAGCATTGCTACGATTGCCACGGTTTGAACGGCCACGGCGACGGACCGCAGAGCCGCGCCTTCGATCTCGAGGTGCCGGACTTCGCCGCGGCGGCGTTCTGGCGCGAGCACGACCGCGACGAGATGCGGGCGGCGATCCGCGACGGCAAGGGCGAGGACATGCCGGCCTTCGGCGACAAGCTCGAGCCGGTGGCGATCGACGCTCTGATCACGTTTCTTGAGACTAGCTTCCGCCCGCAGGAGGGCGGCTGATCGTTTCCATCAACCACATTCGAAGAGGTAAGCGGACATGAAGCAGATCCTGTGGCGCGTAGGGCTGGTGTCGATGACGGCGGCGTTGTTCCTGGTGGCCCAGCCGCCGGCGGCGGCCAAGGAGGGCGGCGGATTCAAGAATCTCCAGGTACTCGACCCCGACATCGAGAAGGATCAGCTCAAGGGCATCATGAAGGGGTTTACCAAGATGCTGGGGGTGAAGTGCTCCTTCTGTCACGTGCCGGACGAGTACGAGTTGGACGACAAGGACAACAAGAAGAAGGCTCGCGAGATGATCCGCTTGGTGGTCTACCTGCGGCAGAACGTCGACACCTACTTCCCCCCCGACACCGACCCCAACAAGATCGGTTGCTGGACCTGCCACCGCGGCAGCGCCGAGATCGAGGTCTTCGTCCCGGAGGAGGAGGACTGAAGCCTACGGGCGGGTGGCGTTGAGGCCGACGAAGGTGCCGGCATTCTGCTGGCAGAGGGCGCGCATCAGGGTGGCGAAGCGGATGCCGGTGGCCTCGGCGACGTTGGGGATGGTGAAGATGGTGGGGAAGCCGACGGCGTGGATGCGCACCCGCGGCCGGCCCGCCTCGTCCCGGCGGTTGATGCGGGCGACGGTCTCCAGCACGTCCTCGATCGAGGGGCCGGTGAATTCGTCGCCGAAGACGTAGATGCTGATCCGTTCGTCGCCGCTGGCGAAGGCGCGGATGGCGCGTTCGATGCCCTCGACCGGGCTGGAGTTGGAGAAGGCCTTCCAGCCCGCCAGGCGCTGGAGGATCACCCGCCGCCGGCCGGGGGTGTCGGGGATCCACTTGCCGGCATAGCCGGAGAACATGTACTGCCCCATGTCGTTCATCACCTGTACCCCCTTGACCTTCGGGTAGGCGTCGAGCACCTGACGCATCTTCTGCACCACCAGCGGCCAGGCGTGCTCGACCATGCTGCCGGAGGTGTCGATGACGAAGATGACGTACTCGCTGTCGACCGGGATGCCGCCGACCAGGGCGTCGCGCTTGGGCCGGCGGTAGGTGCTCAGCAGGCGCTTCATCTCCTCGCTCAGGCTCTGCTGCGCCGCCAGCAACCGCCCCTCGACGATCTCCTGTACCTCGGACAATTGGCGGGTGGCGGCGAACTGACCGCGGATCCGCGACAGGTCGCCCTGAAGGCGGGCGATCTGCTGGCGTTCGCGCGACAGCTGCTCGACGCGGCTCTTCAGCCGGCGGTCGAGCAGCCGGGTCTCGCCGCGGATCTCGTGCAGCTCCTGCTCGAGGGCCAGCACCCGCCCCTGGAGCTCGCGGTGCGCCTCTTCGAGGGCGCGCGGCTCGCCGAGCTTGGTCAGCACCAGGAGGATGACGATGGCGCCGAAGCCGCAGCTGATGGCGTCGAGGAAGGACAGGCTGAAGCCGCCACCGAGGCCGTCCCGGGAGCGTTTCCGCCGCCGTCTCATGGCCAGTCCTCGGGCGGGCTGAGGAAGGCGCCGCGGGTGGCGACGGCGAGCTTCCAAAAGGCGCTCGCCGCCAGCGGGTCGCCCTCCATCGGCAGCAGGATGACGTTGACCGGCACGCCGCGCTCGAGCTGGCGTACGGCGCGGTCGAAGAGCTTGGCGCGCTCGCGGCCGGAGACGGTCGCTCTGCGCGGCGCCGCGGCGCCGCGGGTCGGCAGGCCGTCGGTGAGGAGGATCAGGTTGTCGGGGGCGGGGCGCAGGGTGCCGGCCGCGGCGAAGGCGTGGTGGAGGCTGGTGCCGCCGCCCGGCACCAGGCGTCGCAGGCTGCCGATCGCCCGCTCGAGCACCTCGGGATCGCCGGCCTCGAGCCAGGTGCCGGCAGCGTCCGGCAGCACCGGCCGGGCGTCGTCGGCGAAGGCGTAAATCTGGAATCGGGCGTAGCGCGGCAGCTGGGTGGTCAGCCAATCGACGGTGGCCACGGCCTGCTGCCACTTGCGGGCGCGGATTTTCTGCTCGTCGGGCAGGTTGCGCCGCCGGATGACGTTGACGATGGTGTCGCCGAGCATGCTGGCCGAGGCGTCGATCAGGATGAGGATCCGCTTGCCGCCGACTTTGAGCCCGGTCAGGTATTGGCGATCGCCGTCGCCGATGAAGGCGCGCCGGCGGTCGCCGGGCGTTTCGTCGTCGGGGATGGAGGCGGCGAGACGCCGGCTCTCCTGCTCCAGGTTCTTGAGGTCGCTCTTCAGCCGCTCGAGGTGCTCGCGGCGCGCCAGGGTGCTGGCTTCGTAGGTCGCGAGCTCCTCGCGGATCGCCGTCAGCTGCTCGATCAGCCGGCGCGACAGGCCGCGGGCGGCGCGTCGCTCCTCGTCGGTCCGGCGCAGGCTGTTGCGCAGCTCGACGAGATTGCGGTGGCCGTCGAGGACCTCGCGTTCGAGGCGGTCGACCTCGGCCTGGAGGTCGTGGGAGAGGCGGCCGGCGTGGAGGCCGACGCCGGCGTTGATCACCATGTAGAGCAGGACCACCGCCCCCAGGCCGCAGGTCATGGCGTCGAGGAAGGCGAGGCCGAAGACGTTGGGCTGGCGCCGGCGGGCCATCTCAGGCCCCCTCCCGCGGCAGGCGGGTGACGAAGGGCAGGCCGCCGCCGGCGCCGCCGGCGGGCGGGCGGATGGCGGCCTCGGCACGCAGGACGCCGGCGGCGGCAGCGCCCCGGGGCAGGGGGACGGCGTCGTAGCCGGCCTCGGCCAGGCGCGAGCGCAGGCCGGGGAGGGCGGCGACGTGGCGCGCCAGGAGCAGGGTGGCGCCGCCGCCCGCCAGGGATCGCACGGCGCCGATCAGCGGCCGGTAGAAGGGCTCGGCGGCGGCGACGACGTCGCCGAGCCCGAGCTCGATGGTGAGCTCGCCCTGCGGTGCCGGCAGGGTGAGGGCGGCGCTTTCCGCCGTCGCCAGCTGCGCCAGGCAGGCCGGCAGCCGGTCGTAGAGCCGCTGCTCGCTGGCCGCCGCGTGCAGGGGATCGAAACGCGTCCGGCGGACGAAGCGACGGGCGGCGTCGTGCGCCCAGGCGTCGTAGAGGGGGACGAGGCCGGCGTCCTCCGAAGTCTCGATCCGCCGCCGCAGTCGCTCGCGGCCGTGCTCGATCTCGCTCACCACCAGCCGGTGGAGGTGGAGGTCGAGGTGTAGCAGCCGGCCCTCGGGCCGGCCGCTGGCCGCCGCCAGGGCCAGGTCGACCAGGCCGCCGACCGGCATGTCGAGGGCGCCGGCGATGCCGAGCAGGAGGCCGAGCTCGCCGCCGCTGAAGCAGCCCGGCACCGCCAGGATGACGCTGCGCGCCGCGTCGCCGGCCGCCTGCCATACCGCTTGGAGGTGGGCGTGGGCCAGGTCCGCCGGTCGCAGGCCGTCGAAGGGCGGATCGAGGTCGTCGCCGGCGAGCCGATGCCAGAAACGATGGCAGACCCGGCGCGGCAGCAAGCGGGCGCGGCGCCGGGCGTCGTCGCCGACACGCAGCCGCTCGCCGTCGAGGAGGGCGTAGCCCGGGCTCGGCGCCCCCCGCACGCCCTCTTCACCGGCCGCCAACACGCCGGCGTCGTGGACCTCGATGACCAGCGTGCCCGTCATCCCTCCCCTCCTTCGCCGGCGGCCCTGCGGCGCCGTCCGCGCGGTGGCGGCGTCCGGCGACCGGTGCCCGCCGGCTCTGAGGCCCGGCGGCGTAGGCGTCGGCGGCGAGGACCTGGCCGGGTAGGCGGGCGTCCGGGCGCTGGTGCCGTCGGCTGGCTCGCTTCGCCGGCTGCGCTGCGGCGCCGTCCGCGCGGTGGCGGCGTCCGGCGACCGGTGCTCGGCTGGGGGGAGGGCATCGCTCAGGGCACCTGCAGGTGCTGGATCAGGTGCTGGTCGACGTAGCTCTCGCAGTCGAGCACCAGGCGCTCTTGCTTGAGCTGCAGCCAGTGGACGAAGAACATCAGGAAGATGCTGATCAACAGGGCGATGAACGTCGAATTGAACGCCACCCCCAGGCTGCGGGTGACGCCGGCGATGTCGCCCTCCACCGCCTGGTGGGCCTGGCCCAGGGCCTCGCCGATGCCGCGTACGGTGCCGATGAAGCCGATCGACGGGATCGCCCAGGCGATGTAGCGCACCAGGGAGAGCTCGGAGTCGAGGCGCTCGGCCTCGGCCTCGCACACCCCGTGCGCGGTGGTCGAGACGTCCTGGATGTTGCGCGTGGCGCGGAAGCGCTGGAAGGCGGCGAGGAGCGTGCGGGGGAGCAGCCGGCGCCGTTCGGCGGGGCTCAGGCTCTGGATCTGGCGGGCGTACTCGCGGGCGTCCTCCGGCAGGATGCGGTTGCCCTCGGCCAGGGGCACCAGCTCGAGCTCCAGCAACCGCTCCTCGCGGCGGGTGAGAAAGCCCTTGTAGGCCAGGATCGCCATCGCCCACAGCAGCAGCACGAAGCAGGCCTCCTGCTCGAAGTCGCGCACGATGACGTAGAACGAGCGCTCCTGCACGTAGTCCGGGTCGGCCGCCATGCGCGCCGCCTGTTCGGCGAGGATGGCGTCGGCGCGGGGACGGATCCAGGTGACGTAGAGCGCGTGGACCACGATCACCGCCAGGATCAGCGACGCCAGCTGATAGACCAGCTCGCCGGAGCCGTTGCGCTTCGCCGCCACTAGATGTCCACCGGGAAGGAGATGGCGCTGTCCGCCGGCACCTTCTCCGACGGCACGAAGACGTCGAGATCCTCGCTCTCGCCGGCGCCGGAGCGGCCGGGGGTCTGACCGGCGGTCGAGCCCAGCCAGGCGAGGGCGAAGAGCAGCAGCAGGAGGATGGCGAGACGGGGCACGAGGCGTTTCATCGGGGATCCTTTCTCCATCATTCGACGTAGCGCGCGATGCGGAAGCCGACGTCGGGCCGGCCGTCCTTGCCGTAGTCGCGGAAGCTGAGGCGCAGCTCGGTCACGGTGCTGTGCATCCAGCTGGAGCCGCGGATGACGTGCAGCTCCCCCGCCGCCGGGCCGGTGGGATCGCGCTCCGGCTCCGGCCCGGCCGGCGGCCGGATGGCGTAGGCGTCGTGCACCCACTCGGCGACGTTGCCGCCGAGGTTGAAGAAGCCGGCGGCGTCGGGGCCGAAGCGGCTCACCGGCGCGGTGGTGGGAAAGCCGTCGTCGTAATCGCCGAGCACCGCCGGCAGGATCCGGGCCGCCGAACGGTCGGCGTAGTTGCCGCTGCCCGGGGCCACCGGCAGGGCGTCGCCCCAGGGGAACTTGCGCGCCGCCGCCGCGGCTTCGTAGCGCGCCGCCCATGCCCACTCGGCTTCGGTGGGCAGGCGGTAGCCGGTGGTCAGGGGCTGCGCCGCCACCAGCTTGCCGTCGCGCTCGACGTAGGCCGGCGGCAGCCCTTCCTGCGCGCTCAGCCAGTTGCAGTAGGCCGCCGCCTGCTGCCAGGTCACCCGCACCACCGGGTGGTCGTCGTGCTCCAGGCTGTGGCCGCCGGCGGCGCCGGAACGGTGGTCGGGGGCGAAGTGGCGGAATTGGGCGTTCGTGACCTCGTGCAGGCCGAGGTAGAAGGGGCGCACCAACTCGACCCGCCGCAGGACCTCGTTCGCCCGGCGGCCGGGCTCGCGGCGCGAGGCACCGAGGGTCAAGGGGCCGGGGTCGATGCGCTTCAGCCGGTGGCCGGCGACCTCGAGCAGCGGCGGCGTCCGTTCCGCCTTGACCTCCTCCAGGCTCTTGAGACGCACCTCGAGGGCCTGGAGGACGCCGGGCAGCGGCGTCAGGCTGCGGCGGTAGCCCTCGTAGCCCGCCTTCTCGACCTCGATGACGTGCGGCACGGCGCTGAGGGCGAGGACCTGGCTGCCGCGGCCGCGTCGCTCGCCGTCGACGACGACGGCGGCGTCCGGCGGGTAGACCGTCAGGCGCACTCTCCCCTCGGCGGCGTCGAGCTCCAGGCTCAGCCGGCGGCGCTCCCCCGGCCGCACCTCGATCTCGCGCTCGATGCCGTCGTAGCCCGCCTTGCTCAGCCGCAGGCGATGCCGGACCTCCGGCGTCAGGCGCAGCTCGAGGGGGGTCTCGCCGCGGTACTCGCCGTCGACGCTGACCGCCGCGGCCGGCGGCGTGGTGAGCAGGTGGAGGATGCCGGCGGCGGGTTGGAGGCGCACCGGCGGCAGGCTCTGGGGCCGGCCGGCCTCGACCCGCACCCGGCCACGGTAGGGCTCGAAGCCCGCCAGCACCAGCTCGTAGGCGTGGCGTCCGGCCGCCAGGTCGACGGCGAGGGGGGTGCGGCCGAGCTCGCGGCCGTCGATCCGCACGCTGGCGCCCGGCGGCTCGGAGGCGAAGCGCACCGGCGCCCAATGCGGCGTGAGCTCGGCGATCAGGCGCTGGCTGACGCCGCCGCCGGCGATGGTCACTGTGGTGAAGAAGGGCAGGTAGCCGCCGGAGCGCACCTCCACCCGGTGCTCTCCCGGCGCCAGCTCGAGGGGCGCCAGGGGGGCGCGGCCGGCGAGCTCGCCGTCGATCCGTACCTCGGCGTCGCCGGGCGCCTCGATCACCAGCCGGCCGGGCAGCTTGGTGAGGGCGAAACGGAAGCTCTGGCGCGGCTCGCGGCCGACCTCGAAGCTCGTCTCCAGGCGCCGGTAGCCGTCCTTCTCCGCCACCAGGGCGTAGCGTCCCGGCCACAGCAGCCGGCGGCCGGCGAGCTCGACCCCGGGCAGGGCGCCGTCCAGGTACAGGCGGTCGGGGGGCGGCTCGATCGTGATCTCCACCGCCCGGGCGGTGAAGACGAAGGCGGCGCCGGCGGCGAGGGCCACCAGCAGCAGGGCGGCGGCGACCCGGGCCGGGCGCGGACCGCGCCGCCGGCGCCCGGCGGTGGGACGGCGCCGGGGGGTGAACGGGATCGGTCGGATCAGGGCGCCGGCGGCGGGAGGATGGGGCGGCGGCGTCAGGCGGATGCCGGTCGTCCCTTCGTCCGTCGCCGGCGCTCGGCGCTCGGCGACGAAGCGCAGCCCGCCGCCGTCCGCCTTCACGACGAGCCGGCCGCCGGCGAGCTCGAGCACGTCGCCGTCGCGCAGCCATTGGGAGGCGGTGAGGGGCACGCCGTCGTGGCGCACGCGCCGCCCCTCCGCCGGTTGCACGAAGACCTCGCCGCCGGCCAGGCCGAGGTAGGCGACGACGCCGGCGGCGGGATCGACCTCGACGTCCGCCTCCCGGCCGCCGACGGTGAGGGGGAAGTCGCCGGCGGTCACCGCTCGCCGGCCGCGACCGTCTTCGATGGCGTAGGAGCTCACAGCGCCTCCTCGCAGCGCACGGCGAGGACGCCCGGCGCCTCCCCCGGCGTCAGGCGGAGGGTGAGGCGGACGTCGCGGAAGCCGCGGCGGCTGCCGACCACGGTGTAGGTGCCGGGGCGCAGCTCGAGGCGCCGGTGGCGGAAACGGCCGAGACGGCCGACCCGGTAGATCACCACCTCGGTCAGCTCGTCGGACACGAGGTCGACGGCGATGGGGGTGCGATAGAGCGCCAGCGCCTCGTCCAGGCGGCGGATCTGCTGCGCCAGCCGGGGTCCGGCATGGGGGATCCGCCGCGCTTCGGCGACGAGCGCGCCGGCCTCCGCCAGCACCGCGTCGTCCGCCAGGCGTTCCGGGTTCTGCAGGTGGAAGTCGAGTTTGCGGTCGAGCTCGGCCCGCGCCAGGCTGCGCGCCCGCCCCTCTTGGGCGAAGGCGACGGTGGGATCGAGGGCGAGCACCGATCCGTAGGCTGAGGCGGCCTGCGGCCAGTCCTCTGCAGCCTCGGCGGCGAGGGCCCGCCGCCGGGCGACGTCGATCGCCGCCCGGCGCAGGCCGGCCTCGGCCTGGGCCAGCCCGTCGGCGCTCTGCGGCGAGCCGGGCTCGAGCTCGGCGGCGCGCTCGAAAGCATCTCGCGCCGCCGCGTAGTCCCCCGCCGCCAGGGCGCGGTGGCCGGCGGAGAGCGCGTCGACGAAGGCCTGGCGCTCGGCCGCCGCCGCCAGCCGCTCGAGCGCCTGCCGGGCGGTGGGGTTGCGCGGCTCGAGCTCGACCGCGCGGCGGTAGCGCGCCCGCGCCGC
>RFGL01000465.1 GCA_003697015.1 Acidobacteriota bacterium
CGGCCGTCGTCGCCGGCGGCGTCTCATGGCCTGCGATCAGCGGCGGAGACGACGGCGGCGTCCCGGCCCGCCGCGCCAGCCAGGCGACGCCGAGGGCGGCGAGCACCACGGCGGCGGCGGCCAGCCAGCGGCCGGCGACGCGGCGGGGAAAGGGCAACAGGGTCGCCCGCCGGCCTTGCTGGCGGGCGATCTCGTCGAGCACCGCCCGGCGCACCGGCGCCAGCACCGCCTCGTCGAGGGGAGGGGCGGCGGCGGCCTGGAACGCCGCCCGGCTGGCGCGCAGCTCCGCCGCCTCGGCGCGGCAGGCGGGGCAGGAGGCGAGATGCTCCTCCAGGCGCCGCGCCTCCCCGGGCGGCAGGTCGTCGCCGGCGGCGAGGGCGATGGCGTCGCGGTAGGGGTCGCACTTCATGGTCGATCCTCCGGCGTCAATCGCTGGTGCAGGGCCTTGATCTTGCGCCGCGCGCGGCAGACGTGGGTGCGCACGGTGACTTCCGAGGCGCCGAGGATCCGCGCCACCTCGCGGGTGGAGAGACCCTCGAGATCGCGCAGCACGATCGCCGCCCGCTCCTTCTCGCCCAGGCCGGCCAGGGCGCGGGCGAGAAAGCTGCGGGCGCCCTCCTGCTCCAGGCCGGCGGCCGGGTCGGCGGCCCGATCGCCGTCCGCCAGGCGCGCCGCCGCCGCCTCGTCGAGGGGTTGGTGGACGTCGCGCCGGCGTTGGCGCCGGCGGCCCAGGTCGCGGCAGACGTTGACCGTCACCCGGTAGAGCCAGGGCTCGAGGGGGCGCTCCGGGTCGAGCTTCTCGAGGTGACGGTAGAGGCGCAGGAAGACTTCCTGCGCCGCGTCCTGGGCGTCCTCGAGCCGGCCGAGGAGGCGCCAGGCCGTGGCCATCACCCGGCGCTCGTGGCGCCGCAGGATGCCTTCGAAGGCCCGGGCGTCGCCGCGCCGGGCGCGCTGGAGGAGGGCGGGCCAGCTCCGGCGCGCCTCCGGAGTCGGGGCTGGCGGGCGTTCCAAGGCCATGATCGCGGCGGCGTCGCTCATCGGCTCGTGTCCGTCATCACCGTCACCTGCCCTGTACTACCGGCCGCAGAGCGAAAACGTTGAGCCGTGGCGGCGGCAACCTACGTCGGAGCGCGCGGCAGGCGGACGCCGGCCGCCTGGCGCGCGCGCCAGGAACGGCCCAGGCCGAAGAGGCTGATCACCAGCCACGCGCCCTCGACCAGCGCCGAGGGGAGGTTGAAGTCGAAGTAGAGGGAGACCAGGATCAGGGCCGAACCGACGGCGTTGGCGAGGGAGTACCAGGGGCTGGCGGAAGCCAGGCGCTCGCTCTGCAAGAGGGCGTAGGCGGTGAGGATCAGGGCCACTCCCAAGGCGCCGAGCAGGTCGGGCAGATCGAGCATCGCGGTCTCCACAGGAATCGCCGCCGAGGGTAGCATGCCGACCGCGCCCGGCCGCGCGACGCCTCAGCCCCCGTCCGGGGCGACCGCGGTCTCGCCTGCGGCCAGCAGCTCGACCACGGCGCCGGCGACCTCGACGGCGACCACCGCATTGCCGGTGGCGGTGAGGTGGATGCCGTCGGCGGTGAAGATCTCGTCCAGGGGATCGAGCGCCTCGATCCTCGCTTCCAGGTCGAGGACGGCCCAGCCCTCCTCGGCGGCGAGCTGGCGGACGATGGCGTTGTACTGCCGGTGGCGGCTGATGACGGCGCCGGCGTCGGGGGCGAAGCCCTGCTCGACGAGGTAGGGCGGCACCCCCAGTTTGCGGTGGGCGGCGGGCGGGGTGAGGAAGAGCGGGATGGCGTCGCGCCGGGCCAGCCAGCGGCCGATGGCGCGCAGGTTGGCGCGGTAACGCTCGGGGGGGACGCGCAGGCGGGCGGCGGGGGCGGCCTGTTCGCGCCAGCGCTGGCGCAGCCAGCCGCCGAGTTGCAGCAGGCGCGAGCGCCGTTCGAGGAGCACCAGCCCTCGCGCCGCCCACCCGCGGCGCAGCGGCACGAGGCGTTCGGCGTCGCTCGCCCCGGGGGTCAGCCAGTGGTCGTTCCAGCCGTAGGAGACCACCGCCAGGTCGGGAGCGACGGCGGCGCCGTGGCGCAGCAGCAGCGCCAGTCCCTGGTGGCTGCTGTAGCCGGTGAGAGAGAGATTCACCACCTGGCAGCGAGGCGGGCCGAGGCGGGCGTTCACCAGCTGCTCGACGATGCGCGGGTAGCCGCCGTAGGGCACCGAGTCGCCGAGCACCAGGAGGCGGCGGGTGGCGGCCGGCTTGGGACCGATCTCCGGCCCGGGGAAGCCCCAGCTGTTGACCCCCGGGCGGTCGCGGGGCAGGGTCCAGAAGAGCTCCGGGTCCGGCTCCAGGCGGAGGAACTGCGCCGGCCGTGGATAGCCGAAGTGGATCCCGGAAAGATGGCGGAATCCGGCCAGACGCAGCCCCAGCTCGGGGGTCAAGACCAGCAGGTTGAGCACCGCGACGGCGAGGAAGACGTCGAGCCGCCGGCGCCGTCGTGCACGGTGCTCGAAGAGCAGCCAGCAGAGCAGGGCGTACCACAGCAGGAGCGCGGCGAAGCGCCAATAGAAGGGCACCTCGAGGGCCAGCAGGTGGACGGCGGCCAGAGGCAGCAGGAGGGAGGCGAGGAGGAGGGCGCGCAGCGCCGCCACCGCTCGCTCGTCCGTCGCCGTGGGGCCTGGTCGCATCGCCATGGCTCTCCGTCAATCCCGGGGGCGCAGCCGGAAGGCGGCGGCGCCTTCGCCGCCCGGCCCTCCCGGTCCCGACCATATCCGCTCCAGCCGGCCGGCGCAGCCCGCGGCCTGCCGCGCCACCCGCGCCAAGGGGTCTCCCGGCGGGAAGACGTCGACCAGGTAGTCGATCCCCTCCCGCCGCCAATAGGTGCAGAGGTCGTGGCGCCCGCGATGGTAGAACTCGCGCGAGTTGACCAGGCCGTCGAGATTGATCACCCGGCGACCGGAAAAGAAGGCGATCATGCCGGCATTCCAGGCGCCGATGGTCTCCTCCCTGCCGACCTGAGCCCGACTCCAGGCGGCGGCAGCGTAGAGCGGTTCGGCGGGGAAGTCGGCGAGGCGGGTGCGGCGCAGGGCGGCGTTGCGCGCCACCACCAGGGCGAGAAGGGCGGCGGCGGCGAGGACGACGGCGACCGTCCGCCGCCGGCTCCAGCCGGCCGCCCGCAGGCGCCGTTCGACCGCGCCGGCGGCGAGGCCGGCCACCATGGCGGCGAGCCAGGGCTGGACGACGAAATACCACGGTTGAAAGCTGTAGCCGCCGTGGTAGAGCACGACGCCGGCGAGGACCTGGGCGACGGCGAAGGCGGCGGCCGGGGTCAGGGGGTGGAGCCCGCCCCCTTCGCCGGTGCGGCGCCGGGCGATGGCCAGCGCGCTGCGGAGCAGGATGACCGCCGCGCCGCCGAGCGCCAGCAGGAGGGGCAGGGCGAAGATCCGTCGCAGGTGGAGGAGGGGCCAGGCGAGGAGAGCGAGCTTGGCCGCCAGCCAGCCGTGGGCGAGACGCACCGGGTCGGCCGCCAGGAGCTGCTGCGACCACGCGCTCTTGAGCGCTGCGCTCAGCGGCAGAGGGTGGCCGAAGACGGCCGCATTGACGGCAGCGTAGGCGAGCACCGTGGCGCCGAGGGGAAGGAGGAAGAACCGTCCCAGCCGGCGGCCGTCACGGCGCGGCACGGCGGCGAGGAGCAGGGCGAGGAGCAGGGTTTCGAGACGGGCGAGGAAGGCGGCGCTGGCGAGGAGGCCGAGGGCGCCGGCGCAGCGCCGTCCGCCGGCGCTCCGGCTGCGCCGGCGCAGGTCGAAGTCCAGCAGGGCGGCGACGACGAAGGCGTGGAGGGCGTATTCCATGCCCGACCAGAGCGTCCAATAGGCGCTCTGGGCCACCAGCCAGACGAGCACCGCCAGCCCTGAGGCGGCAGGCTGCATCAAGAGGCGCGCGCTGCGGTAGAGAAACGCCGCGGCGCCGGCGGCGAGGAGGGTCTGAAGGGCGAAGACTGCGAGCAGGAGAGCCGCTGGCGGCAAGCGGGCCAGGGGCAGCAGACTGAGGAGCCACAGGGGATGGTAGCCGTTGGTCGGATGGCGGCCGTCGAAGGTCGAGCCCTCGCCCGCCGCCAGGCGCCGGGCGATCACCAAGTAGTAGTACCCGTCGTCGTAGACCAGGCCCGCCGCCCGGCGGGCGAGCTCCGCCGAGGCGGACGGCCCGGCGGCCAGCAGCGGATCGTCCACCGCCGGCCGCTGCTCCGCAGAAAGAAGCAGCAACGCCAGGGCCACCACCCCGACCGCACAGGCCACCAGCAGCGTTCGGTCACGCCATCCCATCACCCGCTGCCTATCACACGCGGCCCCATAAGTTCCCCCCA
>RFGL01000466.1 GCA_003697015.1 Acidobacteriota bacterium
CCGGCGGCAGGGTGCCGGCGCCCCTGCCGGCGGTGCTCGCCGCCGCCGCGCTGGCCGGCTTCGCCTTCCTGCTCATGGAGCTGGTGTGGTATCGCATGCTCGCCCCGCTCCTCGGCGGCTCGTCCTACACCTTCGGCCTGATCCTGGCGGTGGCCCTCCTCGGCATCGGTGCCGGCGGCCTGCTCTACGCCGCGGGCGAACAACGCCGGCGGCCGACCCTGGCCGCCTTCGGCGTCACCTGCGGCCTGGAGGCGCTGCTCCTGATCGTCCCCTTCGCCCTCGGCGACCGGCTGGCGATCCTGGCGATGCTGCTGCGGCCGTTGGGGGACGCCGGTTTCGCTCTGCTCACCGCCACCTGGGCCCTGATCACCGCCCTGGTGGTGCTGCCGCCGGCGCTGGTGGCGGGCTACCAATTCCCCCTCCTGGTGGCGGTCCTGGGCAGCGGACGGCGCGACGTCGGCCGGCAGGTCGGCCTGGCCTACGCCTGGAATACCGCCGGCGGCATCGCCGGCTCGATCGCCGGCGGCTTCGGCCTCATGCCGCTCCTCACCGCCCCCGGCGTGTGGCGCACGGTGGCGGCGCTCCTCGCCGCCCTCGCCCTGGCGGCGGTGGTCGCCGGCCGCCGCCAGCGGCCGCCGCGGCGCCAACCGATCGCCGCCGTCGCCCTCGCCGCCGCCGCCGTCGCCCTCCTGCTGCTGCCCGGGCCGAGCGCCTTCTGGCGCCACACCCCGATCGGCGCCGGGCGCATGCCGGCGCGCTTCCCGCACGGCCCCAACGAGCTCACCCGGCTGATCCACGAGCACCGCCGGGAGATCGTCTGGGAGGTCGACGGCGTCGAGTCGAGCGTCGCCGTCGAGGGCCAGGCGCAATACATCTTCCTGATCAACGGCAAGGCCGACGGCAGCGCCCTGCGCGACGCGCCCAACATGGTGATGAGCGTGCTGATCGGCGGCCTCCTTCACCCGGCGCCGAAGCGCGCCCTGGTGATCGGCCTCGGCAGCGGCCTGTCCGCCGGCTGGCTGGCGGAGATCCCCTCCATCGAGCGGGTCGACGTGGTCGAGCTGGAACCGGCGGTGGCCCACGTCGCCCGCCTCTGTCACCCGGTCAACCACCGGGTCCTCGACCATCCCAAGGTGGAGCTGATCACCGGCGACGGACGGGAATTCCTGCTCACCACCGGCGAGCGCTACGACCTGATCTTCTCCCAGCCGTCGAATCCCTATCGGGCGGGCATCGCCAGCCTCTTTTCGCAGGAGTTCTACCGCGCGGTGGCGCGCCGGCTGGCCCCCGGCGGCATGCTCCTGCAATGGCTTCAGGGCTACGAGGTCGACGCCCAGGTGGTGAGCATGGCCTACGCCACCCTCGGCTCGGTGCTGCCGGCGATCGAGAGCTGGCAGGTGCACGCCAACGACCTGCTGCTGGTCGCCGGCCGCCAGCCGCCGGTGCACGACCTCGAGCGCCTGCGGGCCCGGGTCGAGGAGGAGCCCTACGCCAGCGCTCTCGATCTGGTGTGGGGGGTGGAGGGCCTCGACGGCCTCTACGCCGGCTACCTGGCGACGCCGCGCCTGGCCCGCAGCCTGCGCTCGGCGCCGATCAACACCGACGACCACCCGCGGATGGAGTTCGGCTTCGTGCGCAATCTGGGGCGGGAAGGGCTGTTCTTCATCGACGACCTCGCGGCCGCGGCGCGGCTGCTCGACGCCGCCCGGCCGCCCCTGCCCGCGGGCGCCCTCGATCCCCGGCGCCTGGCCGATCTGCGCGCCGCCCGCGAGGTCGCCTGGGGCAGCATGCCGCTCCTGCCGCCCGACGCCGACCCCGCCCTCGCCCGCCGCATCCAGGCCCGCCGCGCCTACCGGCAGGGGGACCTGCGCCGCGCCTTCCTGCTCTGGTCGCAGCAGCCCGAGCCGCCCCAGGGCCCCCTCGATCGCCTGCTGCTCGCCGACGCCGGCGCCGAGCTCGCCGATCCGCGCACCCCGGAGCGGATCCAGGCCCTCGGGCCCCGCCGGCCGGTCGAGGCGGACGCCGTCGGCGCCCGCTTCGCCCTGCGCAGCGGGCGGACGGCGGCAGCCGCCGAGCGGCTCGAGGCGGTCTTCCGCGCCAGCCGCGACTACCCCTGGACCTACCCGCCGGTGCTGGCCCGCGCCCTCGAGCTGGCGGTGGAGGTGGCGGCGGCCGACGCCGAGCGCGGCCGCGCCCTCTACGACGCCCTGAGCGAGCCCTTCAGCGTTCACCTGGTCGAGGAGCTGCGGCAGCGCACCCGGGTGCGCATCGCCCGCCGGCTCGGGGATCCCCGGCGCTGCGCCGCCGCCCTGCACGATTTCGAGCCCTCGGTGCCGTGGGAGGGCAGGTTCCTGCTCGACCGCTTCCGTTGCTACCAGGCGGCGGACGACCCCCTCAAGCCGCAGGCAGCGGCCGACCTGGAGCGCTTCCTCGCCGCCGCGCCGCCGCGTCTCGAGCGCGGCCTGCTGCCGCAGCAGACGGCCGGGGGAGGTCCCTAGACGATGCGCTCCTCCGGCCTCGCGCGCGGCTGTCTGCTGGTCTTGGTCTCCGGCTTCTGCGCCCTGGTCTACCAGGTGAGCTGGCTGCGCCTGCTGCAGCTGGTCTTCGGCCACTCCACCGCCGCCACGGCGGCGGTGCTGGCGATCTTCATGGGCGGCCTGGGGGCGGGCGGCCTGCTCCTCGGCCGCCGCGCCGACGCCAGCGCCAACCCCCTCGGCCTCTACGCCCGGCTGGAGGCGGGGATCGCCCTCCTCGCCGCTCTCTCCCCCTTCCTCGTCGACCTCGCCTACCGGCTCTACGTCGGCGCCGGCGGCAGCGCGCGGCTCGGGCTCGGCGGCGCCACCCTGCTGCGTCTGCTGCTCGCCGCCCTGGTCCTCGGC
>RFGL01000467.1 GCA_003697015.1 Acidobacteriota bacterium
CTTCGAAGACCGGCCGGCGGTCGCCCCGGCGCCGGGCCCGGCGGCGGAGGCGGGCGGCCGGCCGCTCGCCCCGGCGCCGCTGATCTATGCCCTGGCGGCGGTGGCCGGCTTCACCTTCCTGCTCATGGAATTGGTGTGGTACCGCATGCTGGCGCCGATCCTCGGCGGCTCGTCCTATACCTTCGGCCTGATCCTGGCGACGGCGCTCCTCGGCATCGGTCTCGGCGGTCTGCTCTACGCCGCCGGCTCGCGCAAAGTCCGACCGACCCTCCTCACCCTCTCCCTCACCTTCGCCGTCGAGGCCCTGCTGCTCATCCTGCCCTTCGCCTGGGGCAACGATCTGGCCTACCTGGCGATCCTCCTGCGGCCGCTGGTCAACCTCGGCTTCTGGTCCCTGGTCGGGGCGTGGAGCGTCATCACCGTGATCGTGGTGCTGCCGCCGGCGATCGTCAGCGGCTACCAGTTTCCGCTGCTCATCGCCCTGCTCGGCAGCGGCGACCGGCGGGTCGGCCGCGACGTCGGCTGGACCTACGCCTGGAATACCTGGGGGGCGATCGGTGGCTCGCTCGCCGGCGGCTTCTTGCTCCTGCCCCTGCTCACCGCTCCGACCCTGTGGCGGCTGTCCGCCCTGGCGCTGGTGGCGGTGGCGCTCATCGCCCTGGCCGCCGGCAGCCTGCACCGGCGGCGGCCGTTGCCGGCAGCGGTCGCCGGCGCCGTCGCCTTGACCGCCCTGGTGCTGGCGACGAACGCCCGCGGACCGACCGCCTTCTGGCGCCACCAAGCGATCGGCGCCGGCCGCGTAGCGCCGATCTACGCCACCCCGAACGAGCTCGAGAGCACCAAGCGCACCCTCGATCACCAACTGATCTGGGAAGCGGAAGGGCGCGAGAGCAGCGTCGCCCTGATGGCTCGCCGCGACGCCTCCTTCGTGGTCAACGGCAAGGTCGACGGCAGCGCGCGCGGCGACGCCGGGACCCAGGTGATGGGCGGTCTGGTCGGCGCCTTGCTGCACCCGGCGCCGCGGCGGTCGCTGGTCATCGGCCTCGGCACCGGCTCGACCGCCGGCTGGCTGTCGCGCGTCGGCGGCATGGAGCGGGTCGACGTGGTCGAGCTGGAACCCGCCATCCTCGAGGTGGCGAGGACCCTGGCGCCGGTCAACCAGAACGTGCTCGATCAGCCCAACGTGCGGGTGATCATCGGCGACGGGCGCGAGGTCGTACAGACCATCGATCAGCGCTACGACGTCATTTTCTCCGAACCGTCGAATCCCTACCGCGCGGGCATCGCCAGCCTCTTCTCGCAGGACTTCTACCGCGCGGTGGCGGAGGTGCTGTCGAGCGGCGGCATCTTCCTCCAGTGGCTGCAGGCCTACGAGGTCGACAGCGACGTCGTCACCACCGCCTACGTCACCATGCGCTCGGTCTTCCCCTACCTCGAGAGCTGGGCCACCGGCGACGGCGACCTGCTGCTGGTGGCCTCCTTCGAACCCCTCGAGCACGATCTCGACCGGCTGCGCCGGCGGGTGGCGGAGGAGCCCTTTCGCAGCGCCCTGCGCCGGGCCTGGGGGGTGGAGGGAATCGAGGGCTTCTACAGCGGCTTCGTCGCCGGCGATCGGCTGGCGGAGACGATCTACCGGCACCACGGCGACCGCATCTCGACCGACGATCGCCCGCGCATCGAGTTCGGCTTCGCCAAGAACGTCGGCAATCAGGGCAGCTTTTCCATGAGCGAGGTCTTCGAGCTCGCCGCCCGGCTGGACGCCGCGGAGCCGCCGGTCAGCGGCCAGCCCCTGGACCCGCAACGGCTGCACGAGTTGCGCGAGCTGCGTTTCCCGTCGATCCCCTTCCCCCACGAGGCGAGCGACGACCTCGACCGGCGGCGGATGGCGCGACGGACCTACGCCCAGGGCCATGTGGTGCAGGCGGCGGCGACCTGGACCCAGCAGAGCGCCGAGCCCCTGACCCCGTCCGACTGCCTGCTGCTCGCCGAAGGGCTGGCGGAGGGGGGCGACGAGCGCGCCGAGCTGGTGCTTCCCGGCTGCGGCGAGGGAGCCGACGTGCTGGCGATCGAGGCCCGCCTGCGCTGGCGCGCCGACCACGATGCGGTCGCCGCCACCGATCTCCTGGTCGCCGCCTTCGACCGCTTCCGCCGCGATCCCTGGCCGAGCCTCGAGGTGATGGGGCGCACCAGCACATTGCTCAAGGAGATCGCCGAGGCCGACGCCGAGCAGGGGGAACGCCTCTTCGAGGCCCTGGCCCAGCCCTTCGCCACCTTCCTGCTCAACACCCAGCGCCTCCTCGATCGGATCAATCTGGCCCGCACCGTCGACTTCGACCGGCTGTGCGTCGACGCCTTCGCCGCCGTCGAGCCCCACCCGCCGTGGGCGGCGCAGTCGCTGGCCGAGCGCGCCCGCTGCTACGCCTCCCACGCCCATCCCCTGGCGCGGCAGGCCGCCCGCGACCTGGCCGACTACCTCGCCCGCGCCCCGCACAAGCTCGGCGCCGACCTCGGTCTCGAGCGTCAGTCGCAGCCCTCGCGGGTCTCGGCCACCAGGTGATCGACCACCGCCTCGAAGCTGCCCTTGTTGCGATACACCGCCCGCTGGCGATCGGCGCTGGTGCCGCCGGCGAGGATGGTCTCGAGGTAGGCCACCTCGCGGCGCACGCCGAGCTCGTCGGCCACGTCGTCGACGAAGTCGAGCAGCTCGGTCATCAGCCGGCGCGTCGGCACCTCACGGCGCTTGCCGAAATCGATCAGCCGGCCGTCGATGCCGTAGCGCACGGCGCGCCATTTGTTCTCGGTGATCAGGTGATGGCGGTAGGGGCGCCAGGCCTGATTGTCGAACCGCAGCTTGATCAGCTTGCCGCAGATCGCCCGCACCAGCGCCGCCAGGCACACCGCCTCGTCGACCCGGGTGCAGATGTCGCAGACCCGAAACTCCAGGGTCGGGAACTTGGGATGGGGACGGACGTCCCACCAGATCTTGGTCGGTTCGTCGATGCAACCGGTGCCGATCAGGGTGTCGACGAACTCCCGGTATTCCGCCATCGAACGGAATTGGGGCGGCAGGCCGGTGCGCGGCAGGCTCTCGAAGATCACCGTGCGGTAGGACTTGAGCCCGGTGTCGCGGCCGTGCCAGAACGGCGAGCTGGTCGACAGCGCCAGCAGGTGGGGGAGGAAATAGCGCGCCTGGTTCATCACGTCGATCATCAGCTCCTGATCGTCGATGCCGACGTGGACGTGGGTGCCGAAGATCAGCATGCGGCGGGCCAGTTCCGCCATGTCGGTTCGCAGCTGGGTGTAGCGCTCGCCGATGGTCTGCTCCTGATCGACCCAGCTGGAGAAGGGGTGGGTGCTGGCCGCCACCACCCGCAGGCCGTTCGATTCCGCCAACCGACATACCTCGCGCCGCAGGCGCACCACCTCCGAGCGCAGCTCGTCGATGGTGCGGCAGACGTGGCTGCCGACCTCGACCTGGGATTGCAGGAACTCGGCCTTGATCTGATCGTGCAGCACCAGGCGGCCCTGCTCCAGGATCTCCTGAATGTAGGACTTGAGCTCCCGCGTCTCCGGGTCGACGATCTGGTACTCCTCTTCGATCCCCAGCGTCAACGCCGGCAGCGACGTCGCCATGCGCATCTCCTTCGGTCGGGGGTGGATCGGCCGGCGCAGCATAGCACGGCACCGCGCCGCGGAATGGGATAGGATCGACGCCAGCGAGGACCCTGCGATGGCCGACGATGCCCCCCACCACCCCCGGCGCCAACGTGCCGACGGCACCTCCCAAC
>RFGL01000049.1 GCA_003697015.1 Acidobacteriota bacterium
GCTCGTCGAAGGCGCCGGCGATCGCCGGCCGCAGGGCGGCGATCGCCGCTTCCAGCTCGCCGGCAGCGGGGAGCAGACGGCAGATCCGCGCCCCGGCGAAGGCGACGCCGAGGTGGCCGCTGAAGAGGGAGAGGGGCGAAGCCCGTTCCAGGGGCTGCTGGCGCAGGTAGGCGAGGGAACGGCGCAGGGCGGCCACGGCCGTGGCCGCCGCCTCCTCGTCGCCGCTCACCGCCGCCAGCTCGGCGAGGAAGAGGGCCACGCCGCTGCTGCCGCGGTAGAGATCGGCCTCGAGGGCGGCGGTCGCCGGTACCACCGAGCCGGGCACGTCCCCCTGGCGGTCGGCCCGCCCGAGCCAGTTGCAGCGCCGGCGCTCGTCGTCCCAGAAGGCCGTACGGCAGAGCTCGGTGCCGATGCGGCGGGCCGCCGCCAGCGCCCCGGCGGCGGTGAGCCCTCGCGCCTCGGCGGCGGAATCGGCGGCAGGAGAACCGCTCATCGCGTCGCGCTCCGGCGGCGGCGCGGCGCCAGCGCGGCGACGTCGCGCGAGCCCGGTTCGAGGTGCGGGCGCCGCGGATCGAGGCCGGCGGCGGCGAAGACCTCGGCCAGCGCGCCGGCGCGCGCCGCGGGGCCGGTGGCGCCGCGACGGTGGGCGAGCCACAGGCCGCCGGCGACGAGTCGGCAGCGCGACTGGCCGAAGCTGGTGCCGTCGCGGGGGTCGTCCGCCACCCCCAGGCCGGGCAGCAAGGGGCGGGTGAAGAGGGGTACCTCCGGCCGCAAGCTCGTGGCGAGGCGGCGGTGGATGGCACGGATCTCCGGGCGCAGGCGGCGGTAGTCGCGCCGCTCCAGGTAGAGGACGCCGGCGTCGGCCCGCAGATAGCCGCCGGGATCGGCCACCACCTTGGTGCGGAAGGGGACGCCGGCAGCGTTCAGCCGCCGGGTGGCCTCGGCGACGTAGGCTACCGCCGCCGCCGGCTCCGCCAGGTGCCAGTAGAGCCGCAGGAGTGGCCCCGGCCGGTCGTCGTCGCCGGCGTCGCCGTCGCCGATGGCGACGTAGAAGCCCGGCACCAGGTTGCGCAGCTCCTTGCCCACCCGCACCCGGCAGTAGGCGCCGGGAACGATCTCGCCGCGGCAGCGCAGGCCGTCGGGCTCGACCCAGAAGGTGACCTGATCCTTGATCACCGCCAGGCGGCCGTCGTCGTCGCGCTCGACGACGCGCCAGCCCGGCTCCCAGCTGCCGCGGCCGCAGTTGGCGGCGGACAGCCGGCCGAGGAGGGCCCGGCGGTCGCCGGGGGCGCCGGCTGCGGCGGCCGTTTCCAGGCGGCAATAGAGGCGGCTGTAGAGCTCGCTCTCCAGCGCCTGAAGGAGGAGCGCCGGCGGCTCGTCCGGCGGTCGGCCGCGGTCGCCTGCGCCCGCGCCGGTGGCCGCGAGGGCGGCGCTTAGGTCGCGCACCTCGCCGCCGATGGCGTAGGCGGTGGCGGAGGTCACCGCCACCCTCCGGGCGACGGCGCGCAGGTCGGGGTGGAGCAACCGGCTCAAGGCAGGCTCACTTCCTGGATCAGGCCGTAGAGCTCGACCTGGCCGGCGGCCGGATCCCGCAGCAGGTTGGCGGCGACCTGGAGCAGCATGACCGACGGCGCCGGCAGCGCGGTGGCGTCGTGGGCCAGCTCGTAGGCCGATTGGATGAGGCGGGCGGCGGAGAAGGGCACCGCCCGCGCCAGCAGCTCCGCCGCCGCCGGCGAGGGCAGTCGGGCGCTGCTCTTGTAGCCCCGCCACAGGGCGCGCATCGCCGGCTGCAGCGCGGCGAGGGGATAGCGCGCTGCGGCCACCAGCCGTTCGGCGTCATCGCTGCGGTCCAGGGGCATGGAGAAGATCCAGAAGAGGACGAAGTCGTGCAGCGCACCGGCGACGTCCCAGGCCGGATCGCCGACCTGCGCCAGCTCCCAGTCGACCAGCCGGACCTCGACCCCGCCCGCCGTCCCTTCGCCCACCAGCACGTTGTCGGACTTGACGTCGCCGTGGATCAGGGCGTCGGGTCGCCACAGGCGCCCCAGGCGGTCGAGGTTGCGGCTCAGATCCTCCTGCGTCTGGAGGATCTTCAGGGTCTTGAGGTTGGCCTGGCTCAGGCTGCTCAGCAGCTCCGGGCCGGGCTTGTGCACCCGCAGGACCCACGGCATCGGAGCGCCGAAGTCGGCGAGCTCACCGCCTTCGACCAGCGGCCGGAAGACCCGGTGAACCGTTCCCAGGGCGCCGCCCAGGGCGGCGGCGACGGGGGTGGGAAAGGCCTCGGCGGCGCCCTCTTCATAGCGTTGCCAGAGATGGGCCGACCGCGCCAGCAATTCGAGGGCGAAGAGCGGCACCGCGGCATCGAGGTGGACCAGGCGCGGCAGCAGGGCGCGCACCTCGGCGAGGTCTTGGCGGCGGTGGCAGAGATCGTAGAAGGCCGCCTCGCGCCACAGGGTCGCCGCCGCCGCCGGATCCCCCGCCGGCGGTTGCTTGATCAGGTAGCCCGGGCCGTCGCGGCGCTCGACCCGCAGGTTCTGATGGCGGCGCGCGGCGCTGGCGATGACGAGGGCGCCGCCGACGATCGAGGCGTTGCTCACCAGCCGGTGATCGAGGAGGTAGTAGACCGCGTCGTCGGTGCTCAGCATGGGTGGGACGATGCTAGCGCAACGGCGCCGGCGGGGCCGGCGGCGATCGCCGCCGGCCCCTTCTCAAGCCGCCCGCGCGCGGGTCAGCAGAACGTCGGCCGCGCGGTATGGATGGTGATGCACGGTCCGGGAGGGCACCAGGTCGGCCGCGCGGTATGGACGGTGACGCAGGGCTCCGGGCACCACGTCGGGTGGGCGGTGAGGAGGGTGATGCAGGGGGACGGACCGCATTGGGTCGGCCGCGCCGTCACCAGGGTGATGCACAGCTGGGGCCCCCCTCCGCCGCTGCAATCGGTGGGGTTGGCGGTGACCACCGTCGGGCAGATCGGCGGCCGCGCCGCGGCCGGCTGGGCGGCGAAGGCCCTCCCCCCTTCGCAGTCGGTGGGATTGGCGGTGACGATGGTGGCGCAGGCGCCGCAGTCGGTGGGGTTGGCGGTGACGATGGTCAGGCACGCCGGCCGCGCGGCCGCGCCTGCGGCGACGAGGCAGTCGGTGGGGTTGGCGGTGATCACCGTCGGGCAGATCGGCCCGCCGCAGCCGGTCGGCTGGGCGGTGAGGAGGGTGGGGCAGATCGGCCCGCCGCCGCAGGAGGTGGGGCGGGCGGTGACCACCGTCAGGCAGATCGGTTGGGCGGCGGGCGCGGCGGCGGCGAGGTGCTGGCCGCTGATGGCGCCGCGGAGAAACCCGGCTTCGACCTTCTGCCGCGATGTCTGCACCAGCTCGAGCTTGGCGTCGGCGGCGACGCAGACGCGCGACGGGGTCTCCTCGTCGCCGGTCTCGCAGCTGTGGATGGCGTCCTTGGGGATCTCGTAGTAGGAGCGGAAGGACAGGTCGTGATAGAGGCGGACCTTGTCTTTGTCCTTCGCCGGCCCGAGATAGCCGACCAGATGGACGTGATCGGCGGCGACGTCGTCGTCCCCCGGATGCATCTTCGTCACCAGGGGATGGGGATCGAGCTTCGGCGCGTTCTTCGCCATTGCGAACCTCCTCGGGCAGGGTCGGATCGGATTGTTGGGATAAACATGTCAGATCGCCGGCCAGGATGCAAGGGTATGTCTGTACATGCCGGCACCTGGTACGCAGGGTCTGCGACATTGCCGTCTTCCGGGCGGGGCCCTGTGGTATGAAAGGGATCATGGAGAAGCGATCCGGGCGGCTGTGGCTGGGGGCGGTTCTGGTGCTCGCCCTGCTCCTCGGCCTGGGGCTGGCGAGCTCGCCGATCGATCCCGCCGCCTACCGGCCGCCGCCGGCGCCGCCGCTGACCGGGGTCCTCGCCGCCGACGACTCGCTGGCGCGTACCCGGCTGGTGGCGCGGGGCAAGATCCACGGCGGCGAGGACGTGGCGGTGGACGAGGCCGGCCGGCTCTACGCCGGCACCGCCGGCGGCACGATCGTCCGCGTCACCCTCGGCGCCGGCGGCGAAGAGACGGTCGAAACCTTTGCCGTCACCGGCGGCCGTCCTCTCGGCCTGGCCTTCGACGCCGGCGGCGGGCTGCTGGTGGCCGACGCCGTCCGCGGTCTGTTGGCGGTGGATGCGGCGGGCAGGGTGGTGGCGTTGAGCCGCGAAGCCGGCGGCGTCCCCTTCGGCTTTGCCGACGATCTCGACGTCGCCGCCGACGGCAGGGTCTACTTCAGCGACGCCAGCAGCCGATTCGGCCACCGGGAGTATCTCTACGATCTGCTCGAGGCCCGTCCGCACGGCCGCCTGCTGGTCTACGACCCGGCTGCCGGGACCACCGAGGTCCTGCGCGACGGGCTCTACTTCGCCAACGGCGTCGCCCTCTCCCAGGGGCAGGACTTCGTGGTGGTCAACGAGACCTACCGCTACCGTCTCCAGCGCTGCTGGCTGGCGGGCCCCAAGCGCGGCAGGTGCGAAATCTTCGCCGACAATCTTCCCGGCTTTCCGGACGGCGTCGCCAGCGACCGGCAGGGCACCTTCTGGGTGGCCCTCTTCACCGTCCGCAACCCCATCGTCGACCGTCTCCACCCCCATCCCTGGGCCAAGAGGCTGCTCGCCGCCCTGCCGCGGGCCCTGTGGCCCAGGCCGGCGCCCTACGGCCTGGTGCTGGCGCTCGACGAGGAGGGGCGGATCGTGCGTTCCCTGCACGATCCTTCGGGGCGCGTACGCGGCATCACCTCGGTCGAGCCCCACGGCGGCAAGCTCTACTTCGGCAATCTCGACGGCGATTGGCTCGGCATCTGGCAGGAGGCGCCGGCGACCGGGAGCGAGGGATGAGCGACGAGCGACCGATCGGCGGCATCCACCACGTCACCGCCATCGCCTCCGACCCGCAGCGCAATGTCGACTTCTACGGCCGCGTCCTCGGCCTGCGGCTGGTCAAGCGCACGGTGAACTTCGACGATCCCGGCACCTACCACCTCTACTACGGCGACGAGATCGGCCGCCCGGGGACCATCCTCACCTTCTTCCCCTGGCCCGGCGCCGGACGCGGCAGCCGCGGCACCGGCCAGCAGACCGCCACCGCCTTCGCCGTGCCGCCGGCGTCCCTGGGCTACTGGCAGGAGCGTCTGGCGCGCCACGCGGTGGCGGTCGAGGGGCCGCGGTCGCGCTGGGGCGACGACTACCTCACCTTCGCCGATCCCGACGGCCTGCTGCTCGAGCTGGTCGCTTGGCAGGGGGCTTCCGCTCGCCCGGCCTGGGCCGGCGGTCCGGTGCCGGCGGAGCATGCCATCCGCGGCTTCTACGGCCTCACCCTATGCCAGCGCCAGGGCGGGCCGACGGCCGAGCTGCTCGCCGCGATGGGCTTCAGAGCGCGGGCGGAGGAGGGGCTGCGGCAGCGTTTCGAGATCGGCGACGGCGCTGCGCGGGCGCACGTCGACCTGCTGGTCAAGCCCGGCGGCGCCGCCGGCCGCATCGCCGCCGGCAGCGTCCACCACGTCGCCTGGCGGGTGGCGGACGAGGGCGCCCAGCTGGCCTGGCGCCGCCGCTTGCTGGAAGCCGGCCTGGCGGTGACCGAGGTGCGCGATCGCCGGTATTTTCGCTCGATCTACTTCCGCGAGCCCGGCGGCGTCCTCTTCGAGCTCGCCACCGATGGGCCGGGATTCACCCGCGACGAGCCCGCCGAACGCCTCGGTGAGAGCCTCAAGCTGCCCCCCTGGCTGGAGGCCGAGCGGGCGCGGCTGGAGGCGGCGTTGCCGCCGCTCGAGGCGCCGGCCTGAGGGTCGCTTGCCGCCGGTCTCATGAGGCGGCGGCCGGCTCGAGGGGGCGCCGGGGCAGGGCGACGTAGAAGGTGGTGCCGCGCTGAGCGCCGGCGGACTCGATCCACACCCGGCCGCCGTGCACCTCGACGATGCGCTTGACCAGGGCCAGGCCGATGCCGGTGCCTTCGCTGCGCGGGTCGAGGCGATCGAAGAGGCCGAAGACTTTGTCGTGATAGCGCGGCTCGATGCCGATGCCGTTGTCGCGCACCCAGCAGACGACCTCGCCGCCCTCCTCGCGGCCGCCGACGTCGATCCGTGGCGCCTCCTGCCGGCCCATGAATTTGGCCGCGTTGTCGATCAGGTTCTGGAACACCTCGAGCAGCCGCTGGCGATCGCCGCGCACCGCCGGCAGATCGCCGATCGCGACCTCCACCCGGCGCTCCTCGAGCCGCCCGCCGACCAGCTCCACCGCCTCCCGCACCAGCCGGCCGAGATCGATGGTCTGGTAGGGGTTGACCTGGCGGCCGATGCGCGACAGCTCGAGCAGCTCGTCGAGCAGCCGCTGCATGGTGGCGGTGGCGTTTCTCACCTGCGCCACGTCGCGCTGGATCCGCGCCCGGTCCCCGGCCTCGACGTCGCGTTCCAGCAGGCCGAGGAAGCCGCGGATGGTGATCAGCGGGCTCTTGAGGTCGTGGGAGACGGTGTAGGTGAAGCGCTCGAGCTCGGCGTTCTTGGCCTCCAGCTCCTCGACGAAGCGCTCGCGTTCCTCCTCCGCCCGCTTGCGTTCGGTGACGTCGCGCACCACCGACAGCAGCACCTCCTGGCCGTCGATCTCGATCACCTCGGCCGACAGCTGGCAGGGGTGGACGACGCCGTCCTTGGCGCGGAAGGCGGTCTCCATGTCCGTGACCTTGCCCGCCTGGCGCAGGGCGGCGAGCATGCGCTGGCGATCCTCCGGCTCGGTCCACAGGCCGAGCTCGGTGGTGGTGCGGCCGATCGCCTCCTCGCGGTCGTAGCCGATGATGCGGGTGAAGCCCTGGTTGACGTCGAGGAAGACGCCGTCGGGCAGGGTGCTCAACACCAGGGCGTCGGGGCTGGCGCGGAAGGCGGTGGCGAATCGGGCCTCGGAAGCGCGCAGCGCCTCCGCCGCCCGCTTGCGTTCGGTGACGTCGCGCACCACGGTCAGCACGTGGGGCTCGCCGTCGATCTCGATCAGCTCGGCCGACAGCAGACCGGTGCGCACCTCGCCGTCGCGGGTGCCGAAGGGCAGCTCCAGCTCGCGCACCCGGCCCTCTTCTTGCAGCAGGGCGACGAAGCGCGCCCGGTCTCGCGGCTCGGTCCACAGGCCGAGCTCCAGGCTGGTGCGGCCCAGGGCCTGTTGGCGGGTGTGGCCGAAGACGCGGGTGAAGCCGTCGTTGATCTCGATCACCCGGCCGTCCCCCAGGTGCGAGATGACCATGGCGTCGGGGCTGGCGCGGAAGGCGGTGTAGAACTTGGCCTCCGAGGCGCGCAGGGCGGCTTCGATCTGGCGCTGCTCGGTGACGTCGCGGCTCACCGCCAGGATGCACGGCCGGCCCTCCAATTCGATCAGGGCGGCCGAGATCTGGGCGCTGATGCGCCGGCCGGTGCGGGTGCGCATCGGCCATTCGGTCGGGCGGATGGTGCCGTGCCGGCGCAGGCAGTCGATCATCTCCTCGCGGTCGGCGGGATCGACCCACAGCCCGAGCTCGTCGGACGATCGGTCGATCATCTCCTCGCGGGCGAAGCCGAACATGCGGCAGAAGCCCTCGTTGACCTCGAGGAAGGTGCCGTCCATATCGGCGATGCTGATGCCGTCCGGGCTGGCATGGAAGGCGGCGTGGAATTTGGCCTCCGAGGCGCGCAGGGCGTCCTCGGCGCGGCGTTTGTCGCTGACGTCGGTGGCGACGCCGATCAGGCCGACGATGGCGCCGTCGTCGTCGTGGAAGGGCAGGGTGCGGGTGTCGAAGACCAGCTCGCCGACCTCGGCGACGAAGTTGCGCGCCTCCCCCGCCAGGGTACGGCGCAGGTTGTCGACGATCACCGGGTAGTCGCGGTAGAGGTCGAAGACCGAGGTGCCGACCACCCGCCCGGGCTCGAGGCCGAGACGGGCGAGGTCCTTGCCTTCCGACAGGATGAAGACGCCGTCCTGGTCGAGGGCGAAGAGGATCACCGGCGCGTTGTCCACCAGGACGCGGAGACGGGCTTCGCTCTCCGCCAGCGCCTGCTCGGCGAGGCGGCGCTCGAAGACGTCGGTGCTCTCGCGCGCCAGCGGCTTGCGCGGCAGCCGGCGCGGGGTGTGCACCTGGGCGCGGAAGGCGGAGCGCAGGCGCGGATCGGCGAGGATCCGCTCGAGGGCGATCAGCGCCGCCATCAGCATGACGCTGATCGCCAGATCGAGCAGCTGGAAGAGGCCGCCGTCCGCCGTCCTGGCGCCCGCCGTCAGGGCGAGGAGGGGCGGTACCGCGAGCAGGGCGAGGAGCAGCGCCAGAAAGGCGAGGCGCCGGTCGCGCAGGCGGCGCAGCAGATGGAGCGACCAGCCGCAGGCGACCAGGCGCAGGATCGCCGACAGGATCAGGAACGGGCTGATGGCAACCTCTCCCCCGTCACTCCAGCCTGACGTCGACGTCGCCGGTGCCGACCACCACGCTGATGCGGTGGCGGCCGTCGTGCTGCCAGCGCACGGTGCGCGGGAAGCCCGAAGCCTTGACCCGGCCGTCGTCGAGCCACAGATTGGCCTGGCCCACCCCCACCCGCAGGAAGACCTCGCGCACCAGCTTCTTGGGGTAGAGCACGTCGACGTCGCCGCCGGCGGCGTCGACGTTGAGGTCGGAGCGCATGCCGCGGATGGAGATGTTGCCCTTCTGCGCGTCGACCTCGAGGGCCAGCCGGCGGGGTACCTTGACCACCAGCCGCGACTTGATGCCGCGGGCGCGGCCGCGGGAGGTGCCCTTGAGCTTGATCCGGAGCTCTTTCGGCGTGCTGCGGGCGACCAGCCGCAGGCGGGCGGCGCGCTGGCGGCAGGCCTCGAGGTCGTCGCCGGTGCAGAAGAGCTGCATCTCGGCCTCGATGGTCTTGCCGTCGGTGCCGCGGATCTCGATCGGGCCCCAGAAGAGGCTGACGTGCACCTTGCCCGAGGGGCCGGGGAGGAAGGTCTGCTCGAAACGCCGCACCTCGGTCGCCTCGGCGGCGCCGGCGTGGGGCGCGGCGGCGGCGAGGAGAGCGCAGGCGGCGGCGGTGAGGATGGCTGCATGCTTCATCGTCGGTCCTCGGTTGGTCGTGCTCAGCGCACCCGCCGGCGGCGGTTGCGGATGTAGTCGGCGAGGATGAATTCGCCCAGGTTCAAGGGGGAAGCGAAGTAGGCGCGACCGCGGTTGACCTTGGTCAGCTGCTCGACGAAGGCGGTCAAGCTCGGATCGGTGGCGATCATGAAGGTGGTGATCACCACCTTCTGCCGCCGGCAGAGGTCGGCCTCCTCCAGGGTGCGGTTGACGATCCGCATGTCGAGGCCGAAGGGATTCTTGTAGATCCGGCCGCCCTCGGTGATCGCCGACGGCTTGCCGTCGGTGATGAGGAAGATCTGTTTGTTGGGCTGCTTGCGGCGGGCGAGCAGGGCGCGGGCGAGCTGCAGGGCGTCGCGGGTGTTGGTGTGGTACGGGCCGGCGTCGACGTAGGTCAGCTCGGAGAGGCTGATCTCCTGCGCCCGATCGCCGAAGAGGATCACCCCCAGATGGTCCTTGGGGTACTTGCTGGTGATCAGCTCGGTGAGGGCGAGGGCGACTTTCTTGGCCGGGGTGATGCGGTCCTCGCCGTAGAGCACCATCGAGTGGCTGACGTCGATGGCGACGACGGTGGCACAGGCGGTGAGGTGCTCGGTCTCGTAGACCTCGAGATCCTCCTCCGCCAGCTCCAGCCGGCCGTGGGTGCGGCGCAGGGCGTTGTGGACCGAGCGCAGGGGGTCGATCAGGGCGACGTCGTCGCCGAATCGGTAGGCCCGGGTCTCCGGCAGGCGCTCGACCCCCTGTCCGGCGTCGGCCACCCGGTGGTAGCCCGGCCCGCCGCGATCGAGATGCTGGAAGATCTCCTCGAAGGCGCTCCGGCGGATGCGCCGCTCGCCGATGCCGGTGAGGCTCAGGTTGCCGTCGGCGTCGCGGGCGATCACCTGCTCCTCCTCGAGGCCGGCGAAGAAGGCGTCGAGATCGAGATCCTCGGGCAGAAAACCTTGTTCCTGGAGCTGGCGCATCCACTCCTGCGCCTGTTCGACGTCTCCGCCGCTGGCCAGGAGCAGCTGGTTGAAGAGCGCCCGCAGATTGAGGGCCGCCAGCAGGGCGCGGATCAGCTCGGGGTCGAGGTAGCGGTAACGGTGGCGCACCCGCCGACTGTATCGCAATCGATGGAGGTTTCCCCTCCGTCCGGACGGCGCCCGAGCCCGGCGTCTCGGATCCACGGAACGATCGGGATGACGTCCCGGCCCGGCACCGATGCCGGTTCGGGTCCGGGGAATGCCTGCGGCCTGGCTGCGAAGTCGGTCCAGGTTTCGATCGCCGGGGTCTGCCGGCCCCGGCTGATCGCCCGCGATCGTGACCGTGGGCGCGGGCCGCTCGCCCTCAGTTGACCTCCGGGTCGTCGCCGAAGCGGCCGCGGCGGCGCTGGGGCTTGAGCAGCTGGAACTTGACCAGCTGCTTGTAGCTCACCTGGCTGTCGAGGTCCTCGCGCGCCAGCTTGAGCTGCTGCACCAGGCCGTCGAGGATGAGCTCGGCGGCGAAGGCCAGCTGCTGGGGGGCGGAGCCTTCGCTGTGAGCCCGCGCCAGGTCGAGGAGGCCGGGCACCTGCTCGAGCTCGGCCAGGTAGTCGGCGAAGGGCTGCTGGTCGGAGATCGTCACCGTGCCGCCGGCCTTGAACCAGGCGACCAGCTCGCTGTAGGGGCCGACGTCGTCCTCGCCCCCCGAGCCCAGGGCGCGATCGACCTGCGGGAAGCGGTCGGCGAAGCGCTGCTTGACCGCCTCGCCGATCAGTTTCTTGGCCACCACCTCGGCTCCCTGCTGTTCGCCCTCGTACACCATCTCCACCTTGCCGGTGATCGCCGGCAACAGCATCTGCAGATCGCAGAGCCGCGGGTAGACCGGGTCGTCGCCGGTGAGGAGGGCGCGGCGTTCGAGGTTGGAGTAGAGCAGCTCGAGAGCGGAGATCGGCATCCGCGCGCTGACGCCGGAGCTCTGATCCACCAGCTCGCTGGTGCGCGCCGCCATGGCGATCTCCTCGATCAGCAGGCGGACCTCTTCGGGGATGACGATGCGCGCCGCCGGCTCCTCCGAATCGCGCTCCAGCCAGGCCTCCTGCAGGGTGATCCGGGCGGCGGTGGCGACGTCGTCGGGATAGTGGGTGAGGATCTGGGAGGAGATGCGGTCCTTGAGCGGCGTGATGATGGTGCCGCGGTTGGTGTAGTCCTCCGGATTGGCGGAGAAGACCAGCAGCAGGTCGAGGGGGATGCGCACCGGGAAGCCGCGGATCTGCAGGTCGCGTTCCTCGAGGATGTTCAACAGGCCGACCTGGATGCGCGGCGCCAGGTCGGGCAGCTCGTTGATGGCGAAGATGCCGCGGTTGGTGCGCGGCACGATGCCGAAGTGGATGACTTCCGGATCGGCGTAGGTCAGCCGGCGGGTGGCGGCTTTGATCGGGTCGACGTCGCCGAGCAGGTCGGCGATCGAGACGTCCGGCGTGGCGAGCTTCTCGTTGTAGCGCGCCTCCCGCTCGAGCCATTCCACCGGCGCGTCGTCCCCCGCCTCGGCGACCAGCTTCCGCCCCGGCACCGACGCCGGTGCCAGGGGGTCGTCGTTGAGCTCCATGCCCGCCAGCACCGGGATCTCCGGATCGAGAAAGTCGGTCAGCGCGCGCAGCATGCGGGTCTTGGCCTGGCCGCGCAGGCCGAGGAGGATGAGGTCGTGGCCGGCCAGCAGGGCGTTGACGATGCCGGGGATGACGGTGCGCTCGTAGCCGACGATGCCGGGGAAGAGGCGGCGGCCGTCACGCAGGGCGGCGCGCAGGTTGGCGCGCAGCTCCTGGCGCACGGTACGCGGCGCGTAGCCGCTGGCCTTGAGCTCGCCGAGGGTCTTGGGTCGTGCCATGATTCGTGCTCTCTCCCGCAAACATTATGGACGATCGGCCGGCCGGCCCTGGGGCGCGGCGGAGGACCTCGCAGGGTCGGATCTCCTCATCCCTCCTGCGCCTCCAGCCAGCGCTCGGCGTCGATCGCCGCCTGGCAGCCGGTGCCGGCGGCGGTCACCGCCTGACGGTAGGTGGGGTCCATCAGGTCGCCGCAGGCGAAGACCCCGGGCACGCTGGTGTAGGTGGACGGGTGGCGGACCTTGACGTAGCCGACCTCGTCCATGTCCAGCTGGCCGGCGAAGATCGCCGAATTGGGCTGGTGGCCGATGGCGATGAACACCCCCTGGCAGGGATAGTCGCTCACCTCGCCGCTGCGCACGTCTTCGAGGCGTACGGCGCGGACGCCGCCGGCGCGGTCGCCGAGGATGTCGACCACTACCTTATTCCACTGCCAGGCGATCTTGTCGTTCTTCAACGCGCGTTCCTGCATGATCTTCGACGCCCGCAGCTCGTCGCGGCGGTGGACGACGGTGACCTTGGTGCAGAAGCGGGTCAGGAAGATCGCTTCTTCCATCGCGCTGTCGCCGCCGCCGACCACCACCACCTCCTTGTCCTTGAAGAAGAAGCCGTCGCAGGTGGCGCAGGCGGAGACGCCGTAGCCCATCAGCTCGGATTCGGCCTCCAGGCCGAGGAGCTTGGCGCGGGCGCCGGTGGCGGCGATCAGGGCATCGCAGGCGTATCGCCCCTCGTCGCTCTCGACGACGAAGGGGCGGCGGCTGAGGTCGACGCGGACGGCTTCTTCGTATTTCACTTCGGTGCCGAAGCGCTGCGCCTGCTCGCGCATCACGTCGACCAGCTCGGGCCCCATGATGCCGTCTTTGAAGCCGGGGTAGTTCTCCACCTCGGTGGTGATGGTCAGCTGGCCGCCGGGCTGGTTGCCCTCGAGCACCAGCGGCGCGAGGTTGGCGCGGGCGGCGTAGAGAGCGGCGGTGAGCCCCGCCGGGCCGCTGCCCAGAATCAGGATGCGATAGTGATTGCCGTCGACTTGTGCAGACATGATCTCGGATCGATCTCCTCGCCTTGGCCGAAGGGTTCTGGTTTGGGGAGGCGCGGCGGTAGAGTAGCCCGCGGGCCGGGCCGGCAGTATAGCAGGACGACCTCCGTCCTCCCACCGGCGGCGGCCGCGGGCCGGAGGAGGGCGAACGCAATGAGCAGCAAGATCGCCGGGATCGCCCTCGCCGTTTCTCTCCTGGTGCTGGCGGCGATCATGGTACCCAAACTCGACGATCTGGTGCTGCGCGCCATGCTCTATCCGGTGCCGCGGGTGGCGGTCGGCGCGCCGCCTCCCGGGGTGGTCGAGCTGGAGCTGGAGCCGGCCGGCGGCGTCGAGGCCACGGCCTGGCTGCGTCGCGGGCCGCCGGAGCGCCCGGCCCTGCTCTACCTGCACGGCAACGGCGAGAATCTCGAGACCCTGCGCCGCGCCGGAGTGTTGGATGAGCTCGAGGCGCTGGAGGTTACCTACCTGGCGCTGGACTACCCGGGGTACGGCAAGAGCGGCGGGCGGCCGTCGGAGGCGGGGCTCGCCGCCGCCGCCGCCGCCGGCTGCGAGCGGCTGGCGGAGGAGCGGCCGGGGAGTCCGTTGATCCTCTTCGGCTGGTCCCTCGGCGCGGCGGTGGCGGTGCGGGCGGCGGCCGACCGGGCCGACGTCGCCGGTCTGGTGGTGGCCAGTCCCTGGGACAGCCTGTCGTCCCTGGGCGAGGTGCACTTCCCCGCCTGGCTGGTGCGCTGGGCGGCGGCCGGACGCTACGACTCGCTCGCCGCAGCGCCGCGGGTGAGCTGCCCGGTGCTGTGGCTCCACGGCCGCGACGACCGCATCATCCCCGCCGCCCACGGCCGCCGGCTGGCGGCGGCGTTCCGCGGGCCGGTAACCGCCGTCGAGCTGGCGGCGGGGCACAACGACCTGCTGGCGTCGCCCCGGGCGTGGCGCGAGGTAGCGGCCTTCGCCGGCCGCATCGCCGGCCGGCGCGAGGCACCGCCGGAGGCGGGCGATGGCTGAGCTCAGCCGCCGCCGGCTGCTCTTCGGCCTCCTCCTCGCCGCCGGCGTGGTGCTGCTCCTGGAGCTCGCTTCGCACCTGGTCTATCGGCTGCTCGAAGGTCATTGGGCGTTGGGCGCCGGGGCCGAGGCGGCGCGCCGGGCGGCGGCCGACGAAGGCCCGCAGCCGGGCCGGGTGGAGGTGCCGCGCGGCATCCAGGAGGACGTCATCCACCCCTACCTGGGCTACGTCCACGACCTGGGGCTCAACGAGCGCCAGCAGCGACGCCGGCGCGGCATGCTCGAGGTCACCCCCTACGGCTTCCTGCGGCCGCCGGGGGAGCCCGCCCCGCGGCCTGAGGAGGCCTACCGCATCGCCGTGGTCGGCGGCTCGGTGGCCTTCGTCTTCTCCTTCCGCGGACGTCAGGTCCTGGCCGAGGGCCTCGCCGCCCGGGGCTTCGCCGGCGGCCGGCCGGTGGTGGTCGAAAGCTACGCCCTCGCGGGCTACAAGCAACCCCAGCAGCTGCTGACCGTCGCCTACCTGCTGAGCCTGGGGCAGCGCTTCGACCTGGTGGTCAACGTCGACGGTTTCAACGAGCTCGTCTTCGGCGTGCAGAACGTCGCCTACGGCGTCCACCCGGCGTTCCCCAGCCGCTGGTACTACCGCCTGGCCGCCGCCTCCGATCCCCACGACCTGCGGCGCATCGCCCGTCTGAGCGTGCTCCACGACCGGCGCGCGCGGGCCGCCGCCCTCGCCGGCCGGCCGGGGCTGCGCCACAGCGCCGGCGCGACCTTGCTGTGGCGGCTGCTCGACCGCTGGCTGGCGCAGCGCCAGTACCGGTTGGAGCTCGCCCTCGGCCGCCGGCCGGAGAACGCCGCCGGCTTCGCCGTCACCGGCCCGCCCTACGACCGGCCGGCGGAGGAGCTCTACCGCGAGCTGGTCGGGATCTGGCGGCGGGGCTCCCTCGAGCTGCACCGCCTGGCCACCGCCAGCGGCATGCGGTACGTCCACCTGCTGCAGCCCAACCAATACGCCGGCGCGAAGCCGATGGGGCCGGAGGAGCGCCGCCTGGCCTGGCGCAGCGACTCCGACTACCGGCGGATCGTCGAGCGCGGCTACCCCCTGCTGCGCGCCGCCGGCGACGAGCTGCGCGCCGCCGGCGTCGACTTCCACGATCTCACCGGCCTCTTCGACCCGGTCGAGGAGCCGCTCTACATCGACGACTGCTGCCACTTCGGCCAGGCGGGCAATGAGATCCTCGCCCGCTACCTGGTCGAGGCGTTGGCGCCGCAGCGGTGAGCGGGGAGAGGAGTGGCGGGGTGTACTGGGACAAGGTCGAGCACCATCTCGGGCGGCGGCACTTGGAGCGCATGTGGATGGACCACCCGCGGGTGCGGGCGCGGATCAACCGGCGGGTGACCGGCGACCCGGGGCGGTGGCCGACCGACTGGCTGTGCCAGCGCCTGGCCGGCCGCCTGCCGCTGGCGCGCGGCCTGTCGATCGGTTGCGGCACCGGCGGCTTGGAGCGCGATCTGCTGCGCAAGGGCGTCGTCCGCCGCATCACCGGCGTCGACCTGGGAGAGGAGCCCCTGGCCTACGCCCGCCGCGCCGCCGAGGAGACCGGCCTCGGCGCCGCCGTCGACTACGTGCGGGCCGATGCCCGGCGCTACCTGGAGCAGCACCCCCGGGCCTTCGAAGCGGTCTTCTTTCACGCTTCGTTGCACCATTTCGACCGCCTCGACGAGCTGCTCTCGGCCGTGCGCCGGGCGCTGGTGCCCGGCGGCGTGCTCTATCTCGACGAATACGTCGGCCCGTCGATGGGCGATTGGGGGGTGCGGCTCCTTCTGCTCCCCAACCTGGTCTACTACGCCCTGCCCAAGGCCCTGCGCCGGCCGCGCCTGGTGCGCACGCCGAGGAATCCGGACGACCCGACCGAGGCGATCTGCGCCGCCGGCATCATGGCGGCGGTCGAACGCCATTTCGACGTCCGCGCGCGGCGCGATTACGGCGGCAACCTGGTCTCCCTGCTCTATCCCAACCTGCGCCGCCCGGGCGAGGGTGCGGCGTCGCCCAGCGCGGCGCTCTTCGATCAGGCGGTCGACTTCCTCCTCGACCTCGAAGAGCTGCTGCTGCGCTATCCGTGGTTGCCCGGGGGAGGGCGTTCCTTCCACAGCGTGGTGCTGGCGCAGGCGGTGGAGGAGGACGGCGGATCCGCCGGCCCCGATTCTCCACCGCCTCCGTCGCGAGAGGCCGCAGGCGGCTGACGATGCGAGGACTCAAGCCCTGGCACCGGACTCGTGCAGCGCTGGCGAGCATCGCCCTGCTGCTCGCCGGCGCGCCCCTCCGCGGCCGGGAGATCGGTGACGTCGGCCTGCCGGCGATCACCCACTACGCCGCTCGCGACTGCGGCGCTCACAGCCAGAATTGGGCCATCGCCCAGGATGGGCGCGGCGTCATGTACTTCGGCAACGCCGAGGGGGGTGCTGGAGCACGACGGCGTCGGCTGGCGCCTGATCCGGGAGTCGGCGGGAACGGGCTCGCGCTTCGGCTTCACCCTGCCGGTCACGCCGCGCGAGGCGCCGTCAGGGGACGGATCCGCCGCGACCCCGCCGGCGGCCGGGGCCTGAGGTCTCGCCCTGGAGGCGGTGCGTGCGGTAGAGTCGGCCGGCGCCCGGCGGCGACGCCGCCTCCGCGCCGTCGCACGACCGTTGCCGCGAGGAGTTAGCGCATGAGCGAACGACGACTGAGCCCCAAAGAAATCAAGCGCGACATCCGCGAAGACGAGGTGTCGAGCTTCATCTCCGAGCTCTTCGAATGGATCTTCGATCACCGGCGGGCGGTGCTCGCCGGCATCGGCGGTGCCCTGCTGCTGGCGATCGCCGGCCTGGTCGGTGCCAGCTACCTCGGCCAGCGCAAGGCGGAGGTGGCGGACGAGCTGCGCCGGGCGATCGACGTCTACCAGGCGCCGATCGTCGGCCGGGACGAGGTGCCGGCGGACGACGACGGGCCGCGCTTCACCAGCGAGGAAGAGCGCCGGGCCGCCGCCAAGGAGGCGTTCGAGGCGGTGCGCGCCGAAGCCGGCGGCGACGTCGCCGCTGACGTGGCGGGGCTCTACCTGGCCGAGATCGCCGCCGAAGAGGGCGATTTCGATACCGCCCGCAACCTGTGGCGGACCTTCGTCGAGCGCCACGGCGACCACGTCCTGGCCCTGTCGGCGCGGATCAACCTCTACCACCTCGAGCGCCAGCTGGGTGATGCCGAGGCGGTGGCCGAGGAGCTGCGGCAGGAGATCGACAACGGCGGCGAGACCATGCCGCTCGACGTCGCGCTCTACGAGCTCGGCCTCACCCTCGAGCAGCTCGGCCAGGTCGAGGAGGCCAAGCTTCACTACCAGCGCCTGCTCGACGAATTCAGCACCTCGCCCTACGCCCCCGAAGCCCGGCGGCGACTCGGCCAGGCCTAGCCGGAGCCGATCCTTGGATCCCGTCGCCTTCCGCATCCTCGAGCGCAAGCGCTTCGACCGGCCGCTCTCCGACGACGACGTCCGGACGGTGGTCGCCGGCGCCGCCAGCGGCGAGTGGCCCGACGCCGAGCTCGCCGCCTTCCTGATGGCGGTGGCGATCCACGGTCTGCGGCCGGCGGAGACCCGCGCCCTGACCGTCGCCATGCTGGAGTCGGGGGAGCGCTGGCAGCTGGCGCAGGAGATCCCGACCCTGGGGGACAAACACTCCACCGGCGGCGTCGGCGACAAGGTTTCGCTGGTGCTGTCGCCGCTCCTCGCCGCCTGCGACCGGCCGGTGGTGATGCTCACCGGCCGCGGCCTCGGCCATACCGGCGGCACCGCCGACAAGCTGGAGTCGATCCCCGGTCTGTCCCTCGCCCTCGACCGCCGGGGCTGTCTGGAGGCGATTCGCCAAACCGGCATCGCCATCGGCGTGCCGACCGACGCCATCGCCCCGGCCGACAAGCGCATCTACGCCCTGCGCGACCGCACCGCGACGGTCGCCAGCCTGCCCCTGATCTGCGCCAGCATCCTGTCGAAGAAGCTCGCCACCGGGGCGGCGGCGATCGTCTTCGACGTCAAGACCGGCAACGGAGCCTTCCTGACCGAGCGCCGGGACGCCGCCGCCCTGGCGCGCCTGCTGGTCGACACCAGCACTGCCCTCGGCTGCCGGGCCGACGCCCTGCTCACCGACATGAGCCAGCCCCTCGGCCGCTGGGTGGGCCACACGGCGGAGGTGCACGAGACCCTCCAGTGCCTGTCCGGCGACGGGCCGCCGGATCTGCTGGCGGTCACCTTCGCTCTCTGCCGCGCCCTGTCGGCGCTGACCGGCGACGAGCTGAGCGACGCCGAGCTGCAGGCGGCGATCGACTCCGGCCGGGCGCGCCAGGCCTTCGAGCGCTGGGCGCTCCACCAGGGGGCGGATCCGCAGTGGGTCGCCCGCCCCAGCTGTCCCCTGGCACCGGAGGAGGTGGTGCTCGAGGCCCCCCGCGCGGGCGTCGTCGCCGAGATCGAGACCCGCACCTTGGGCGAGCTCCTGGCCACCGCCGGCGGCGGCCGTCTCAAGCCCGACGCGGCCATCGACGTCGAGGTCGCCCTGCGGGTCGACGTCGCCCTCGGCGACCGCGTCGACCGCGGCCGGCCCCTGGCCCGCCTCTACCTGCGCCGCCGCGATCCCAAGCTCGAAGCGGACTTCGCCGCCTGCTTCGCGATCCGCGACCGAGGCGCCCCCCAGGGCGTCCTTCTCGGCCGGGCGTAATCCCGCCCGCAGCCCGCCGTCGCCCCGCCCGCCGCCGTTCGTCGCCGCCGGCGGTGCCGGCCGCCCTCCGCTGCACCTATCGGGGGAGCTGGCGGAAGACCTGGACGCGGCCGTTGCCGAAGTCGGCGACGTAGATGCGTCCGTCGCCGGCGACGGCGAGGTCGGTGGGGCGGTCGAGCCGGCCGGGGCCGCTGCCGGGGCCGCCGAAGGCGGCGAGGAAGCGGCCGCCCGGCGACAGCTTCTGGATGCGGTGGTTGTAGAAGTCGGCTACCCACAGGGCTCCCCGAGGCCCGACGGCGACGCCGGTGGCGACGTTGAACCAGCGGTGGAAGGGGCCGGGAAGGCCGAGGGCGAAGGGGCCGCCCCAGCGGCCGATCGGCGACCCGGCCGGGTCGAAGAGCTGCAGCCGGTGGTTGTAGGCGTCGGCCACCACCACCTGCCCGCCGGGGGTGAGGGCGACGTCGGTGGGGTAGCGCAGGCGCCCGGGGCGTCGCCCCGGCTCGCCGCGCCTGCCGAGCTCGCGGAGAAAGCCGCCGCCGGCGTCGAGGAGCACCACCCGGTGATGGTAGAAGTCCGCCACCCACAGCCGGCCGCGCTCGTCGACCGCCACCCCGGCGGGAGCGTCGAAGTCTCCGGGGCCGTCGCCGCCCGCGCCGATCGCCGCCAGGCTCCCGCCGTCGGGCGCCAGCACCTGGATGCGATCGTTCAGGTACTCGGCGACGTAGATCTTGCCGTCGTGGACCGCCAGGTGCATCGGCCGGTCGAGCTGCCCGGGTCCGTCGCCGCGCTCGCCGAAGGAGCGCCGCCATGCGCCGTCGCGGTCGTAGACCACGATGCGGTTGGCGGCGGCATCGCTGACCACGACCTCGTCGCCGAGAAGAGCGATGCCGATCGGCCCCTCGAGGGCGCCGGGGCCCGAGCCCTCGCCCCAGGTCGCGAGGTGCTCGAAGCCGGGTTCGCGGGCGGCCGGCAGCCAGCGCCACCAGGCGAGGCCGGCCAGCAACGCGGCGATGCCGAGGAGGACGATCCGTCGCCGTCGTCGCCGCATCGCCGCCTCAGAAGTTGATCCGCGCGCTGACGATGAGGCTGGGGTCGTCGTCGCGCGCCGGGCTCTCGGCCAGGGGCAGCTGCACGGCCGCTTCGAGCACCAGCCGCCGGCGCACGTACTGCACGCCGGGAGCGAGGTACCAGGTGGTGCCGCCGGTGCCGGCGAGCGCCCTCCCCGCCGTACGATCGCGGCTGCGGTCAACCAGATTGCTCTCGATCACGGCATAGACGAAGGCCGGCACCCCGCCCCCCAGCCGCCGCGGCCAGACGCGGTGCTGGTAGGAGAGATCGAGCCGGGCGACGTCGCCGGCGTCGATGCCGTCGTCGGTGCCGGAGGCCTTGTAGGAGGCGGCGGCGTCGAGCTGCCAGCCGAGGGTCTGGCGGGTGACGACCAGGCCGACCACCGGATTCCAGGCCCCCGATCCCGGCTGCAGCGGCCGCGGCAGGGGGCCGCGGGCGTCGGCCTCGTCGTCGCGGCCGGTGGGGACCTCGACGCCGAACAGCGGCGCCAGCCGCAGGGTCGAGCCGGGGGCGTCGCGCTTGAAGGCGGTAAAGCGGGCGAGCAGGGTCACGTCGCCGAGGCCGGAGCCGCGGCGGCTGACGAGTCCCGCCGGCGTGCGCCGCCGGAGCTCCGTCCGTCGCCACGGGGCGAGGCCGAAGACGGTCAGCTTGGGGGAGAGGCCCCATGCCAGCACCAGCTGGAGGGCGCCGTCGTCGATCTCCCCCTCGCCGCTCGTCGTCTCGGCGTGCTCGGCCATGAGGCGCAGGACGCCCGCCCCCTGGGTTACCGGCAGGGCGGTGCTGAAGGTGATCGGAGCCGCCGCCAAGGGGGAGGCGAGGAGCAGCGCCGCGGCGGTGAGGGCGGCCGGGGGGCGGTTCATCGTTCCGCGACCGGCTCCACCGCGACCAGCAGCGGAGGATCGCCGGCGGCTGGATCGAGGGTTCCCCGCAGCCGTGCCGGCGTCTCCTGCCGCGCCAGCTCGGCGAGAAGCTCGGCCAGCTCGGGATGCTCCTCGCCCACCGCAAGCCGTAGGATCGCCTCGCCGTCGACCAGCAGCCAGCGCTCGCCGTCGCGCCGCACCGTCCCCTCGGCTTCGACCGTCACCGGGCCGGGGGTGAAGCCGGCGCGGCGCACCGCCTCGGGGAGAGCGAGGGCGTCGATCGACGCCCCGTCCTCGGCGCGGACGGTAGCCCGGCTTTCGTTCATCGACACCTCGACGCCGCCGGCCCCCGCCACCTTGCGCAGCCGCTTCTCGACCCCGAAGGCGCAGAACGGGCAGGACATGCCCCGCACCTCGACCGTCGCCCGCAGCACCCGCCCCGCCGCCGGCGCCGCCAGCAGGGCGGCGACGAGGAAGGCGGCGGCCGTTTTCACGATCGCGTACATGCCGCCAGCTTATACCCGGAGCGGTGATTTGGGAGCGGGACGGGCGGCTGGACGCGGCTGCCGCCGGCCTGCCGGACGCGGTAGGATCAGGGCATGGTCTCCCCCCCGCGGCGATGGCGGCCGGCGTGGATCTGGATGGCCGCCGTGCTGCTCGCCGGCTCGGCGTTCGCCGCCGACGACGCCATTCCCCTCGCCCCGGGGACGAGCGTCGAGGGGCGGCTGGCGGCGGGCGAAGTCGAGGTCTACGAGGCGTCGGTCGCCGGCGACCGGCGCCTGGTCGTCGCCGTCGAGCAACGCGGCATCGACGTGGTGGTCGAGGCGCGGCCGTCGGCGGGCGAGACTCTGGCGGCCGATGCGCCGCTCTACCGCCAGGGGCCCGAGCTGCTGCTGCTGCCGCCGGGGGCCGGGAGCTGGCGCATCGCCCTACGCTCGGCGTCGCCGGCGGTGGGGCCGGGGGCGTACCGTCTCACCCTCGACGAGCTGAGCGATGCCGATCCGGCGCGGCTGGCGGCGTCGTCGGCGATGAGCGCCGGCGGGCGCCACGCCCACCGGGGGGGAGCCGAGGCGCTGCGCCTCGCCGCCGCCCGTTACGGCGAGGCCGTCGCTCGCTGGCGGCAGCTCGGCGATCGGCGGCTGGCGGGGCAGGCCCTCCTCGCCGTCGCCGTCCTCAATCGGCGCTTGAACGAACCGCGCCAGGCCCTCGAAGGCTACCGGGAAGCCCTGGAGCTGCTGCGCGCGGCCGGCGACGAGGCCGGCGAGGCGGTGGCCTTGAACGACCTCGGCTTCGTCCACTGGCAGCTCGGCGAGCACGGCCGGGCGCGGTCCCTCCTCGAGCGAGCGATCGAACGTCAGCGCGCCCGCGGCGACCGCTACGGCGAGGCGGTGGCGCGGGGCAATCTCTGCCTCGTCGCCCATTCCGAGGGCCGCTTGCGCCAGGCCGCCGACTGCTACCGCCGGGCCCTCGAGCTCGTCGCGGGCGCCGGCGAGCTCGAATTCGAGGCCGCCGTCCACGGCAGCCTCGGCACCGCCTATCTGAATCTCGGCGAGAGCGAGCTCGCCCGCGACAGCTATCTCCGGGCCCTCGACCTCCGGCGCGCGGCCGGCGATCGCGGCGGGGAAGCGCGGGCGTTGAACAACCTGGCGGTGCTCTACCGCAGCCTCGGCGAGGTGCAGCAGGCGGTGCTCTACTACGGGCAGGCCCTCGAGGCGTTCGAGGAGCAGGGGGACCTGCGCTGGCAGGCCCGCACCCTCAACAACCTGGGCTATGCCTACTACAGCCTGGGGGAGCTCGAGCGCGCCCGCGCCCTGCTGCGCCAGGCCCTCCCCCTGCGCCGCCGGGTCGTCGATCGGCGGGGGGAGGCCGCCACTTCGCGCAACCTCGGCCTGGTGGAGAGCGGCTTGGGCCATCACGAGGTCGCCGCCGCCCACCTGCGTAGGGCCCTCGAGCTCAGCCGGGCGCGGGGCGATCGGCGCGGCACCGCCGCCGCCCTCATCGCCCTCGGCCGCGAGCGCCGCCGGCTCGGCGCGACGGTGGCGGCGATCGACGACTTCGTCCAGGCCTTGATCGCCGCGGAAGAGTCGGGGGATCGCGGCCAGCGGGCGGAGGCTCTGCACCAGATCGGCGACGCGCGTCTCGAGCTGGGGGAGGCGTCGGCTGCGGTCTTGAGCCTGCGCGCGGCCCTCGAGGAGCGCCGGCGGATCCGTGATCCAGCGGGGCAGGCGGAGACCCTGACCGCCCTGGCGGCGGCCGAGGAGCGCCTCGGACGACCGGCTGACGCTCTGGCCAGGATCGAGGAGGCCCTCGAAGTGATCGAGTCCCTGCGCGCCGGCATCGCCGATCCCCACCTGCGGGCGACCTTCTCCGGCGTGCGACGGCGGGCCTACGAGCTCCATCTCGCCCTGCTGATGAAGCGCCACGCCGCCGAGCCCCGAGGCGGCTTCGACCGGGCGGCCCTCGAGTCGAGCGAGCGCGCCCGCGCCCGGACGCTGCTCGAGCTGCTCGAGGAGGCCGGGGCCGGGCTGCGACGGGGGGCGTCGCCCGAGCTCGCCGAGCGCCGCCGACGCCTGCTCGAGCGCCTGGGGCTCAAGGCCCAGCGCCAGCTCGAGCTGCTGAGCGCCGGGGCGTCGCCGGACGAAGCGCGAATCGCCGAGCTCGAGCTCTTCGCGGTGCTCGCGGAGCTGGAGCGGGTGGAGGCCGAGATCCGCCGCCTGAACCCGTCCTACGCCGCCCTCACCCGTCCGCCGCCGATCGCGGTGGCGGAGATCCAGCAGCTGCTCGACGGCGACGACCTGCTCCTCGAGTACGCCCTGGGGGAGGAGAAGAGCTTCCTGTGGGCGGTCGGCCGCGATTCCCTCCAGAGCTTCGAGCTCCCCGGCCGGGCGGCGATCGAGGCCGCCGCCCGCCGGGTCTACGGCCAGCTCAGCAC
>RFGL01000468.1 GCA_003697015.1 Acidobacteriota bacterium
CGGCGGCCGCCGCGATCTCGTCGCGACTCGGCGGCGCGGCGCGCTCGGGCAGGAGGATGGCGGCGAGGGTCTGCAGGATGACGGCGACGTCGCGCCAGGGGGTGCGCCGCTCGAGGTAGGCGGCGTAGCCGGCGAGCTTGAAGGGCAGGAGCCGGCGGCGGTAGAAGTCGTCGCGGTCGCCCTCGATCGAGGCCAGCAATCGCTCCTCGTCGCGCAGGCGCAGGGTGACCGGGTCGGTCAACCCGGGGCGGACCGCCAGCACCCGCCGCCAGCGCGGGTCGTCGAGGTCCACGTACTGCGGCACCTCCGGCCGCGGACCGACGATGGAGAGATCGCCGGCGAGCACGTTCCACAGCGCCGGCAGCTCGTCGAGCTTGGCGCGGCGCAGGAGGCGGCCGATCGCCGTCACCCGCGGGTCGCCGGCGGCGGTGACCTGGGGCCCGTCGCCGGCGCGCATGGTGCGCAGCTTGAGCAGGGTGAAGGGGCGTCCGTGGCGGCCGATCCGCCGCTGGCGGAAGAGCACCGGTCCCGGCGAGCTGACCTTGACCGCCGCCCCCAGGAGCAGCAGAAGCGGCGCCAGCAGCAGCAGGGCGGTCCCCGCCAGGATCGCCTCGATGCCGCGCGGCAGGCCCCGGCCCATGGCGTTCTAGACCACCGTCCGCCGGCGGTGGCGGGTGCAGAGCCGGCGCACGGCGCTCGTCACCGCCTCGATCTCGCCGTCGCCCATGGCGGGAAAGATCGGCAGCGAGATCAGCCGCCGCCAAACCGCGGTCGCCACCGGCAGATCCTCCGGCCGCCAGCCGAAGGTCTCGCGGTAGTAGGGGTGGAGGTGGAGGGGCCGCCAGTGGACCGAGAAGCCGATGCCCTGCCGGCGCAGGTCGGCGGCGAAGGCGTCGCGATCGATGGCGAGGCGTTCGAGGCGCAACTTGATCGGGAAGAGGTGCCAGCTGTGGACGCGGTTCTCGGGCGCTTCCGGCAGCTCGATCTCCTCCACGTCGGCGAGCCGCTCGCGGTAGCCCCGGGCGACCGCTTCACGCCGCCGGCGGAGGCGCTCGGCGCGGGCCAGCTGGTGCAGGCCGATCGCCGCGGCGACGTCGGTGAGGTTGTACTTGTACCCCGGCGCGAGGATGCGGTAGTCCCAGCTGCCGGCGGCGGCGTAGCGCCCCCAGGCGTCGCTCGACAGGCCGTGCAGGGAGAGGCTGCGCATGCGCTCGATCAGCTCGCGGTCGTGGCTCGTCGCCATCCCCCCCTCGCCGGTGGTGATGGTCTTGTTGGCGTAGAAGGAGAAGCAGGTGACGGCGGACGGCGAGCCGCCGCAGGGCAGCCAGGGCTCCTGCGGGCCCCGCCGCCAGGCGGCGGGGAAGGCGTGGGCGGCGTCTTCGACCACCCACAGGCCATGGCGGCGGGCGAAGCCTGCGAGGGCGTCGCCGTCGATCAACGCACCGCCGACGTGGACCGGGATGATCCCCACCGCCCGCCGCCCGCCGTCGATGCCGGGCAGGTCGCCGGCGGCGAGCCGGGTAAGCTTCTCCTCGGCGTCGGCGAAGCTCAGGTTGAGGCTCTCCTCCTCGCAGTCGACCAGCACCGGCACGGCGCCGGGATAGCGCACCACCTCGGCGGTGGCGGCGAAGGTCATGGCCGGCACCAGGACCGCCTGCTCGCCGTCGAGGCCGAGGGCGGCGGTCGCCAGGTGGAGGGCGGCGGTGCCGGAGCTCAGGGCGAGGGCGTGGGGTGCTTCCACCGCCCGGGCGAAGGCCTCCTCGAAGCGCTTCACCCGCGGGCCGGTGGTCAGCCATCCCGAACGCAGGGTGGCGACCACCTCGGCGATCTCCTCCTCGCCCAGCTCGGGACGGTGGAAAGGTACCTCCATGGCTCGGCATGATACACATCCAGAAGTGAGCCGACCGCCCCAGCCGCGCCCCGCGGCGCCCATCGACCGCAAGCGTTACCTGCGGGTGAGCTGGTTTTTCGGCCGCGCCTTCGCCCACCTCCTGTGGCACGACGTCGTCCTCCGCTTGCCGCTCCTGAGCCTGTTGCGCCGCGATCCGCTGGCGAGGTGGCGTGCCCTCGCCCGCCGCTTCCGCCTCCTGGCGGCGCGCATGGGGGGCGTCCTGATCAAGCTCGGCCAGTATCTTTCGACGCGGGTCGACGTCTTCCCCCTGGAGGTGACGCGGGAGCTCGCCGGCCTCCAGGACGAGGTGCCGCCGGCCCCCTTCGAGGCCATCCGCCGGCAGATCGAAGACGATCTCGAGCGCCCGGTGGAGGAGGTCTTCGCCGAGCTCGAGCCCACCGCCTTGGGAGCGGCGTCCCTGGCCCAGGCGCACGCCGCCCGCCTGCTCGACGGCGAGCCGGCGGTGGTCAAGGTGCTGCGGCCGGGCATCGAGGTGCTGGTCGAGACCGACCTCAGGGCGATCGGCCTGGCCATCCGCTGGCTCAAGGTGTGGGGCTTCGTCCGCCGCCGGGTGGACCTCGACCGGCTGGTGGAGGAGTTCGCCGCCACCACCCGCCGCGAGCTCGACATGCGGGCTGAAGGCGAGCACGCGGCGCGTTTCGCCGCCGACTTCGCCGGCGATCCCCAGGTCCTGATTCCGCGCATCTTCCGCCGTGCCAGCGGCCGCAAGACCCTGGCGCAGGAGCGCGTCGACTACCTCAAGGTCGACGACCTCGAAGCCCTGGAGCGCGCCGGCGTCGACCGCCGTGCCGTCGCCCGGGTGCTCTACGCCACCTACATGCGGCAGATTTTCGTCCACCACTTCGTCCACGCCGACCCCCACCCGGGCAATCTCTTCGTCCGCCCCCTGCGCGGCGCCGGCGATCCGCCGGGGTTCGCCGTCCGGCCGGGGGAGCCGGTACCGCCGGGCACGGCGCGGCGGTTTCAGCTCGTCTTCGTCGACTTCGGCATGGTGGCGGCGATCCCCGAGCGCCTGCGCTCCGCCCTGCGCAGCTACCTGATCGGCATCGGCAAGCGCGACGCCGGCGCCGTGGTCCGGGCCTACGCCGAGGCCGGGATCCTGTTGCCGGGGGCCGACCTGGCGCAGCTCGAGGAGGCCCTGGAACGTCTCTTCGACCGCTTCTGGGGCATGGACATCGGCCGCCTGGGCGACGTGGTGCGCCAGGAGGCGGCGAGCCTGTGGCGCGAGCTCGGCCAGCTGCTGCTCGACACCCCGGTGCAGCTGCAGGTCGATCTGGTATTCACCAACCGGGCGCTGGAGCTGCTGATCGGCCTGGTCACCCGTCTCGACGAACGGTTCAATCTGTGGACCGAGACCCTGCCCTTCGCCCGCCGCCTGGCCGAGGAGCAGGCCGAGGGCTGGCTCGGCCGCGCCGCCTCCCAGGCCCGGGCCCTCGGCGACCTGCCGGCGGACGCCGCCCAGGTGCTCAACCAGGCGCGCCGCGGACGGCTGAGCGTGCGCACCGCCCTCGCCCCCGACGCCCGCCGCCAGCTCGTCCGGCTGGAGCGGGCGATCGATCGCGCCGCCGCCAACCTCCTCCTCGCCGCTCTGCTCCTCGCCGGCGCCGTGCTGTATGACGGCAGCCCGATCCTCGGCTCGGCCCTGATGCTCGCCGCGCTCGCCGGCGGGCTGTGGCGGCTGCTGCGCGCCGTCGTCGGCTGAGGATGTGCCATACTTCCGGCCCAGGCCCCCGAATTCGCTCGATGGTCGTCGCGAGGTGGTGCTCACGTGAGCCCCGGGCACATCGATCTCAACTCCGGCGCGCGCCGCGACCGCGCGGCGGCGGCGCGTGCCCGGCGGCAGCGGGTGGCCCGCGCGGTGGCGCGTTTTCAGGCCGGACTGGAGCGCGAGGCGAGCTTCCGCCTGCTCTACGACAGCTACTTCCGGCCGCTCCAGCGGTTCTTCGCCCGCAAGGGTCTGCCGCCGGAAGAATGCCTCGACCTAACCCAAGAGACCTTTCTCGGCATTTACAAGGGGTTGGCGACGTACCGCGAGCGATCGCGCTTCGAGGCCTGGCTCTACCGTCTGGCGACCAACGCCTACCGCAAGCGACTGCGCGCCAGGCGGGCGGCGAAGCGGGCGGCGCACGAGGTGGCCCTCGACGACGTCGCCAGCGCACCCGGCGCCCCGGCGTCGCCCGCCGCCCAGCCGGGGGGGCTGATCGACGCCGAACGGCGGACGGCGCTTCAGCGGGTGGTGCGCGAGCTGCCGCCGCAGATGCGAAAATGTTTGACCCTGCGGCTCTACCACCAGCTGACCTACCGCCAGATCGCGATCGTCATGAAGCTCAAGATCGACACCGTCAAGGCGCATCTCCACCAGGCGCGCAGCCGTCTGCACCGAGCGCTGAAGGACGAAGCCCTGGACGCCGTCGCGATCGAGGAGACCGACTAGGAGCGACCGCATGAGCGACGCGCGAGCCCTGATCGACGCCCTGGCGGAGGAAGCCCGCAGCGGCGCCCCACACCCGACGGACGACGAGCTGCTGGCCTACCGCGACGGCGAGCTCGAGGCAGCGGCCGAGGAACGTCTCCAGGACCACCTCGTCGGTTGCCGGGCATGCACCGCACGGCTCCTCGACCTCGATCTCCTGGCGTCGCCGGAGGGCGCCGGCGAGGCCGCCGACCTCGAGCTCCACGCCGCCCGCCGCGAGCTCCTCGCCCGCCTCGCCGCCGGCCGGCGGGCTCGTCTGCCGTGGGCGATCGCCGCGGTCCTGCTGCTCGCCGTCGCCGGCCTCGCCGCCTGGATCGCTCGTCTCGCCGCCCCGGAGGCCCCGGAAGCCAATCTCGCCTTCCTCTACCTCGACGACGCCCTGCGCAGCCGCGGCGCCGCCACCGCCGTCGAGTTGCCGGCGGACGGCGAGCACGTGGTGATGATCGTCACGCCGAGCGATCCGACCTACGACGCCTACGGCCTCGAGCTCCTCGCCGCCGGCGGCGCCCTCCTCCTGCGCCGGGGCGGCCTCGAGCGCGACGGCGGCAGCTTGAGCCTGCTCGTGCCCCGGCGCATGCTGCCGCCGGGGGAGTACCGCGTTCGGGTCTACGGCATCCGCGAGGACGACTGGACCCTGCTCGAGGCCTACGACGTGATCCTGCGCGATCGCGCCGGGGCGGGCGACTCCGCCGCCGGCTGACCCCCGCCGCCGGCCTCCCGCATCCGGCCGGGCATCGGCCCGGAGCGGATGTGCGAAGATCGACCGGCGAACGCACGAAGAATCGATACGTCCGCCGAAAGCGGCGGCCCGGCCGGCTGGTCGGGTCGTCCCGAGTCATGGCCCGACGCGCGCAGCGACCGCTCCTCGCGACGTCCGCCCTGGTGGCGGCCGCGTCGCTGGTGCTCTGCGTCGCCTGCCGCCGGCAGTCTGAGACGGGCGAGCCGCGGGCCTCGGCCGGAGACGCGCGGCCGGCGGCGGCCGCCGGGGGGGAGCTCTTCCCCCTACCTCCCGGCGAGCCTCAGGAACGCGCCCTGGCGCCGGGGGCGAGCCACCACTACCGCCTGCAGCTGGCGGCGGGGGATTTCCTGCACGCGGTGGCCGAGCAGCACGGCGTCGACCTCGAGCTGCGGCTGGTCGCGCCCGACGGCACCTCGGCCGCGGGGTTGGACCGCCCCTTCGGCGCCTACGTCGAGGAGCCCCTCATCGCCCTGGCGGAGATCGCCGGCGAGCACCGGTTGGAGGTCCGGGCGTTCGACTCCAAACGCCCGCCGGGCCGTTACCGCCTCAGCGTCCGCGCCCTGCGCCGGGCGACCGAAGAGGATCGGCTGCTGGTCGCCGCGGTGAAGGACTTCCTCCGCCGTCCGGCGCCCGCGACCCGGGACGAGCATCGGGCGGCGATCCCCCGCTGGCACGACCTGCTCCGCCGCTGGCGCCGGCTCGACGAGCCGTGGTGGCAGGCGGAGACCCTCGATCGTCTGGGGTACTCCCACTACCGGCTGGGGCAGTGGCGCCAAGCCCTCGACGCCTACCGCCGGGCCGCCGATCTCTTCGCCGCGGCGGGCGACCGCGGCGCTCTGGCCTACGAGCTGACCGAAGCCGGACGGGCCCGGGCCAAGCTCGGCGACCTCGACGGCGCGGCCGCCGACTTCGAGCGTTCTCTCGCTCTGCGGCTGGAGCTCGGCGATCGGCGCGGCACCGCCTTCGCCCATCACAACCTGGCGGACGTCCTCCACCTCCGGGGGGAGAACCGGCGGGCGCGGGAGAGCTACGACCGCGCCCTCGCCATCTGGGAGGCGGAGGCCGACCCGCGGGAGATGGGCACCACCCTCCACAACCTCGGCGTCCTCTACGCCGAGCTCGGCGACTACGCCGCGGCCCGCGATCGGCTGCGGCGGGCGGAAGCGGCCTTCATCGAGGCGCAGAGCAGCAGGCGCCTGGCCTCGACCCTCAACCAGCTGGGCAAGCTCCACCGCCGGCTGGGGGAGCCGCAGGTCGCCCTCGACCTCCTGCGCCGCGCCCTCGAGCTGCGCCGCGAGGCGGACGACGTCGCCGGCCAGGCGTCGTCGCTTTCCGAGCTCGGCCGCACCTACCAGGACCTGGGACGGCGCGAGGAGGCCCTCGCCAGCTACCGGCGGGCGCTGGCCTTCCTCGACCGGCTCGACCGCCCGCGGTCGCGGGCCAAGGTGCTGCGTTACCTGGGCTCGCTCCATCACCGGAGGGGCGATTTCGCCGCCGCCGCCGGCGCCTACCGCCGTGCCCTCGACCTCGCCCGGCGGCTGCACGAGCCCGCCAGCGAGGCCGAGAGCCTCGCCGGCCTCGCCCAGGCGGCCCGCCGGCAGGGGGACTTCGCCAGCGCCCGCCAGGCCCTCGAGCAGGCCCTCGAGATCGCCGAGTCCCTGCGCCTGAGCGTCCTCGCCCCGAGCCTGCGAGCGCGCTACTTCGCCACCGCCCAGCCCTACGTCGACGCCTACGTCGACCTGCTGATGGAGCTCCATCGGCGACAGCCGTCCGCCGGTCACGACGCCCGCGCCCTGGAGGTGGCCGACGGCGCCCGCATGCGTTCCCTGCGCGATCTGCTGGCGACGTCGAACGGCGGCGCCCTGCCGGCGGCCAGCAGCCCGCTGGTGCGGCGCGAAGCCGAGCTCAAGGGGGAGATCAACCGCCTGGAAGGCGAGCGCCAGCGCCTCCTCCGGCTGCTCGAAGACGGCGCCGAGGCGAGCCGGCGAGCCCCGATCGATGCCCGGTTGACGGCGCTGGACCGGAGTCTGCGCGATCTCCTGCTGCGCCTGCAGGACGTCCGCGGCGAGATCCGCCTCGAGCGCCCGGCCCACGCCGCCCTCACCCAGCCCCGGCGCCTGAGCCTGAAGCAGATCCAGCAGCGGGTGCTGGGCGGGAACGCCCTGCTCCTGACCTACCGCCTGGGCGCCGAGCGGAGCTACCTGTGGGTGGTCGGAGGCGACTCCCTGGCGAGCTTCGAGCTGCCGCCGCGGGCGCCGATCGAGCGGGCGGCGGTCGAGGTCCACCGGCTGCTCGAGACCAGCCACCGCCGCACCAGCCAGGCGGCGGCGCGGCAGGCCCTCTGCGCCCTCGCCGGCCACGTCCTCGCCCCCCTCGCCGGCCATCTCGCCGGCGAGCACCTGCTGATCGTCGCCGACGGCGCCCTCGACTACGTCCCCTTCGCCGCCCTGCCGCGGCCGCGGGACCTCGGCAGCTGCGCCACCGCCGTGCCGCTGGTCGAGGATCATCCGATCACCTATCTGCCCTCCGCCTCCACCCTCGCCGCCCTGCGTCGCGGCCGCGGCGAGCGTCCCGCCCCCCGCGGTCTCCTGGCGGTGGTCGCCGACCCGGTGCTCAACCGCCGCGACCCGCGTCTGCGATCGCCGGCCGGGGCGGTGCGGGCCGGGCCGGAGGACGCCACCCGCGCCGCCGCCGGCGCCTGCGACGCCCTCGAGCGGTTGCCCTTTGCCGGCCGCGAGGCCGCCGCCATCCTCGCCCTGGCACCGCCGGCGGAGGGCTTCCAGGCCCTGGGTTTCGACGCCACCAAGGAGCTCGTCCAGGGCGGCGTGTTGCGCGCGTACCGCTTCGTCCACCTCGCCACCCACGGGCGCCTCGACGCCGCCCATCCGGAGCTCTCCGGCCTGGTGCTCGCCTGCCTCGACCCGACCGGCCAGCGGCGCGACGGCGAGTTGCGCCTGCACGAGATCTACGACCTCGAGCTGACGGCGGAGATGGTGGTGCTCTCCGCCTGTCAGACCGCCCTCGGCGAGGAGATCCGCGGCGAGGGCCTGTGGGGGCTGACCCGCGGTTTCCTCCACGCCGGTGCGGCGCGGGTGATGGTCAGCTTGTGGCGCGTCGGCGACCGCGGCACCGCCGAGCTGATGGAGCACGTCTACCGCGCCCTGCTGGACCGCGGCCTGAGCCCGGCGGCGGCCCTGCGCGAGGCCCAGCTCGCCATGCGCCGCGACCCGCAGTGGGCGGCGCCCTACCACTGGGCCGGCTTCCTGATCCAGGGCGAGTGGCGGTAGCCCGGCGCGTCGAGGACCGTGATTCCCCGGGCTAACCAAATCGCCGCTCGCAGGATTGGGAGTGAGCATGGCGCGCCGCAGGGAGCGGGGTCGCATGAGGCTCAAAGGAGGACGTGATGAAGAAGGCAAGGAAGGGCGACGGCTTCTGCCTGGTGCCGCCGTCGTGTGCGGATCTCGCCGATCCCGGCGAGCGCAGCCAGTCTGAAACCAACGATCCCGGCGAGCGCAGCCAGTCCGAAACCAACGATCCCGGCGAGCGCAGCCAGTCTGAAACCAACGATCCCGGCGAGCGTAGCCAGTCTGAAACCAACGACCCGGACGCGCGCCGGCTGATCGCCGTCAGCCGCACGGCCCGGGCCGAGGAGCGCTGCGTCGCCAGCCGCCACGAGCTCCTGGTCCGCCGCCGGCGGCCGGAGGACTACAGCGGCTTCATCATCATCCGACTGTCGGACCTCTTCGACGTCCGCCGCGAGCTCGCGGTCTGCGATCTTTTCGAGAAGCGCCTACCGCCGGCGGCGGAGCCGCCGGCGGAGGGGCCGCCCCGTCATCCGCCGGCGGGGGAGCCGCCCGCGCACCGCGAGGTCCCGGCGGCGGAGCCGCCGCCGGGCGAGGGGCCCCCGGCGGCCGGGCCGCCCCATCCCCAGCTGGGCAAGAAGGAGCGCGACTGCTGGCTGCGGCTGCTCAAGCAATGCCCGCTGCGACGGCTGGTGCAGAGCATCACCCCGGAGCAGATCCTCGAGCTGGAGGCGGCGGCGCTCGCCAGCGACTTTCCACCCCGCCACACCCTCGCCGCCTACTGGCGCCTCGACGCCCGTCATCTGCCCGGGCGGCTGGTGAAGAAGATGGTGCGGCTGCTCAACGACCTTCCCACCGTCGACCTCGCCTACCGCGAGCTGGCGGCGAAGGATCCCCAGGAGCCCTTCGCGGACCTCCAGGGGTACCGCGACCCGGCCCCCGCCGGCATCGGCGCCAACGGGCTCGCGGCCGCCGGCCGCGGTGCCGGGGCCAACGTCGTCGACCTCGAGCAGGGCTGGATCCTCGATCACGAGGACCTGCTGGCAGCGCCGGCCGGCGGTGCGGCGGCGCCGAAGGTCGCGCCGCCGATCTACGGCACCAACCGCCACCGGGTGGGCGCCTACCGCGGCGATCACGGCACGGCGGTGCTGGGGGAGCTGATCGCCGACGACGCCAACCGCAAGGGCGTCGCCGGCATCGCCCCCGCCGCCGGCGCGGCGGTGGTCTCCCATTACCACGGCGCCGGTGCCACCAGCGGCCAGTTCCCGGATACCAACGGCCACGTCGCCGACGCCGTGGTCGCGGTGGTGGCGCGGCTCCGGCCGCCGCGCGGTCCCTTGCCCAAGATCGGGAGCGCGACCGTCGCGCCCGGCGACGTGCTGCTCATCGAGGTGCAGCGCAGCTTCAAGCCGACCGAGGTCGACCACGCCGACTTCGACGCCCTGCGCCTGGCCTCGGCCCTCGGGCTGGTGGTGGTCGAGGCGGCGGGCAACGGTCACGTCGACCTCGATCTCTACGAGGACGAGACCGGCCGGCTGATCCTGCGCCGCGGGCACCCCGACTTTCGCGACTCGGGGGCGATCCTGGTCGGGGCGGCGCGCTCCGAGCTGCCCCACGAGCGGGCCGTCTTCTCCAACTTCGGTTCGCGCCTCGACTGCTGGGCCTGGGGGGACGACGTGGTCACCGCCGGCTACGGCGACCTCGCCGGCACGGCGAACGGCACCGACGCCTACACCGCCACCTTCGGCGGCACCAGCGCCGCGGCGCCGATCGTCGCCGGCGCCGCCCTCGTCGTCCAGGGGCTGTACGCGGATTCGCCACCCCTGCCGCCGGCCGAGGTGCGCCGCCGGCTCGCCGATGCCGCCACCGGCACCCGCCAGGGGCCGAGGGTGCCCGGCTGCATCGGCGTGATGCCCGATCTCGCGGCCGTCGTCCGCCGCCTCGGCCTCTACGCCGACGTCTACCTGCGCGCCGACCGCGGCGACGACGGCTTCGCCAGCTCCGGCGTCACCAGCTCGACCCCCGACCTGGTGGTCGAGGGCGCCGGCGCCCCGGGCGCCACCATCCAGGCCCGCTTGCGCAACCGCGGCTCGGCCGACGCCAGCGGCGTGCGGGTGACGTTCTACCGCAGCGAGCTGGCGACCCTCACCCTGCCCGGGATGTGGCGGCGGCTCGGCCGTCGACGTCCCGATCCGCCGGCCGGACCGCGCGGTCGGGTGCCGCGCGGCAACCTCGCAGTCCCGACCGTGCCGCTCCCCCTCGGCGCCGAGCAGCAGCCCCCGGCCTGCTACCTGGCGCTGGTCGACTTCGGCCAGCAACCACCGCCGGAGCTGCCCCCCGCCCGGCCGCCCTACTTCCGCTGGCAGGACTTCCTGCGCTTCAACCGCCGGCACCCGCGGCGCAACGTCGCCCGGCTGGCGGCGGGAGCCCTCCCCGTCTTCACCGTCGCCGGCGCCCCCGACCGCGAGCGCACTTTCGACTTCGAGATCCTGCAGAGCCTGCCCGCCGGCGCGACCCTCGAGCTCACCGCGCCGCCGGCCCTCGCCGGCCGTCTGCGCCGCGGCCCCCTGCGCCAGGCCGATCTCAAGCCGGCGGCGAACGGCACCGACCTCAAGCTCACCCTGCCGCGCCGGCCGCGACTCGTCCTGTCGCGGGTGCGCCTCGGCCGCGACGCCGTGCACCGCTGCACCCTGACGGTGTCCCTCGCCGCCGGCGCCACCCTCGCCGTCGGTCACCGCGTCGCCGTCCGCCAGCTCTTCGCCGGCGAAGAGGTCGGCCGGGTGACGTGGGAATAACCACCTCCCTCCAGCACCGATCCCTCTCCCCGGCGGCTCCCCGCCTCTCCCCCCTGTGAAGACGAGGAGAGAGGCGGGGATTTTCTCCCCGTTCCCCGACGCCTCACTAACCATTCTCTTCCCGAGCGGATTGGCAAGGAATACGAAGAGCCACGACCTCCAACCGTTCAGAAGGAGCATGCGATGAACACAGCGAAGAAAACGTTGCCGATCGCGATCTGCGCCGCCGTTCTGGCGATCGCCGGCCTGGGATCCGCCTCAGGCCAGCCTCCGGAGGAGGTGCGACCGCGGGTCGAAGGGCCCGACGTCGTCCTCCAGCCGCCGGACTTCGGCCGCGGCGAAGACTTCGACTCGATGCCCAAGCTGCTGGCCCAGATGCGCGCTCTGGTGGCCGATGCCGCGAGCCCCGCGGCCCTGGCGAAGGCGGCCCAACGCCTGTGGCAGGTGCATCACATGAGCGGCCTGGTAGTGCTGCCGACGCCGGGGGTCGAGGAGACCGCCGACATGCTGCGCATGCACGTGCGCGAGCTGCAGACCTCGGCCGAGGTGCTGGACGCCGCGGCCCGCCGCGCCGACTTGCCGCCGGAGGCCTTCGACGCCGTGCTCGAGGTCAAGACCAGCCTCGAAGCGGAAATCGACTCGGTCCAGACCCTCGGCAAGTGGACGGCGACCGCACCCCCCGGCTCGAAGCGGGCGAGAACCCTGTTGAAGAAGCAGATCCGCGCCCCCTTCATCCCCCTGCCCTTTCCCATCAGCCAGCCCCACGAAGTCGTCACCAGCGACGTCATCGGGGTCAATGAGTGCATGGTGGTGGTGAAGGAGATCCAGGGCATGAAAGTGCGTCTGGTGCTCAAGGTGTTGCCGGTGTGGGTCGAGCCGTGGTTCGCCCGCCGCAAGATCGTCGGCTTCAAACGGGTGTGGATCCTCGAGTACGTTCCCGCCCAGTTCATCAAGCGGGTGATCACCTGCAACGACTGCTGCAACCGCATCCGCCCCCAGATCTTGACCGAGATCGTCGAGCATCCGGAGCTGCTCGACTTCTGGCGCTACTTCAAGAAAGGTCACTACTACAAGAAGCATTGAACGCGAGCATCGCGCCGTCGGCCTACGACGGCGCGTCTGAATAGTCTGAATAGTCTGAATAGTCTGAATGGAACGACGGCGATGGAAGGTTGACAAGATGGATCGCGAAAAGCTCTCCCCGACCCTCCGCCGCCGGCTCACCAGGTGAGCTGCACCATGACCGCCGCGCGGCCGCGAGCGGGGGAGACGGCGGGGAGGACGGTCAGCTGGCGGCCGGCGCGGGGGCGGCCCTGGCGCCGGGCGCGCAGGCGGCTGACGGTCTTGCCGGCGCCGTAGCCGATGGCGGCGCCGGCGAGGACGTCGGAAGCCCAGTGCCAGTCGTTCTCGATCACCGACAGACCGACCAGGGTGGCGAGGGGATAGCCGACCCAGGCCGCGCGGCGGCCGTAGCGCTGGGCGAGGACGCTGGCGACGGCGAAGGCGCGGGCGGTGTGCCCGGAGGGGAAGATGCCGCTCAGGTCCTCGAAGTAGACGTCGGAGCGTCCGTCCGGTCCCGGTCGCTGGCGGCCGGTCAGGCCCTTCAGGCCCTTGACGAAGACTTCGGTCAGGATCAGCGCCTCGAGCAGGCTGCGGCCGGTTTCGGCCAGCGGCTCGCGCTCCAGGGCGCTGCCGGCGCCGTAGAGGAGAGCGGCGCCGGCGAAGGTCAGCTCGGCGCTGCCCAGGGGCTCGAAACGGCGCTGCCAGCGGTCGAGGCCCGGGCTGCGATGCTGCTGCACTTCGCGGCGGATCTCGTCGTCGAGGAGCATCAGGGTCGCCAGGCCGCCGGCCACCGCCGAAGCCGCAACCACCCCGCGGCGGGTGCGGCGTTTGGGGAAAGTGACGAGGTAGTGGGCGTCCTTGCCCAGGTGGGCGAAGATCGACCGCGGCCGCCGCGACCCGGGCGGCGCGGCCGGCTCCTCATCCGCTGTGGCGTCCACCTCCCCGGCGGCGTCCGCCTCCCCGGCGGACTCGGCCGTCGCCCGGCCGCCCGCCGGCGGGGCGTCCGCTCCCGTCTCTCCCGCGGCGAGCAGCACGATCAGCAAGACCCCTGCAGGCATCGTCGGATTCTCCGGTCCACCAGCCGGTCGAGTCCAGAGCGTTCGTCCCGTCGAAGACGGGGGACCTCGGAGTGGGCGTGCGGCGCCGAATCGCCAGGCGCTCAGCCGGCTCGCGGCTCAGCTTTCCACATCCGGGGGTCAAAAGCGAAGGGCGCGCTCCCTCCCACCGAAGCACCGAAGCCGCCGAAGCCGCTGAAAACGACGCCGGCTGCCGGCGCCGCCCGGCCCGACCCGATAACCTTGGGGAATGAACGGCGGGGGTTGCGCTCTCACGTCCGAGCGGCGGCGATCGATCCTCCCGCGGCGAGGCTCGACCGCCGCGCCGCGACGGTGGACGTCGATCGGAGGGCGCTGGTCGTGGGTGGTGGCGAGAGGCTAGAGGATGGCCGCGCCGAGCAATCACGACGTCGCCCGGGTCTTCGACGAGATGGCGGAGCTGCTCGCCATCCGCGGCGGCGATCCGCACCGGGTGCGGGCGTTTCAGCGGGTGGCGAAGGTGATCGAGAACCTGCCGCAGCCGGTGGCGCGGGCGCTGCGCTACGGCACCCTCCAGCGCACCCCGGGGATCGGCGAGGGGGCGGTGCACCGGGTCAAGCAGATCCTGCGCCGCGGCACCTGCGACGACCTCGAGCGCCTGCGCGCCCAGATCCCCGCCGGCCTGCGGGAGATGACCCGGCTGCGCGGGCTGGGGGCGCGGACCGTACGCCGATTGCACCAGCAGCTCGGCATCGCGTCGATCGACCAGCTGGAGCTGGCGGCGACGAGCGGCCTGCTGCTCAAGCGCATGCCGCGCATGGGGGCCGAGCGCATCCACGCCATCCTGCAGGAGATCGCCGTCCACCGCGCCCGCGGCGGCAAGATCCCCCTGGTCGAGGCGCTGGAGATCGCCGCGCCGCTGCTCGAGCACCTGCGCCAGGCGGGCGCCGAGCAGGTGGCGATGGGGGGTAGCGTGCGCCGGCGGCGGGCGATGATCGGCGATCTCGACCTGCTGGCCAGCGCCGCCGACCCGGCGCCGGTGATCGAGGCCTTCCTCGCCGCTCCCGGCGCCGAGAGCGTCATCAGCCGGCGCAGCGACGGCGGCTCGATCCGCCTGCCGAACCTGCGCCAGGTCGACCTCTGGGTCTTCCCGCCCGAGAGCTGGGGGGCGGGGCTCCACGCCTTCACCGGCAACAAGGAACACAACGTCAATCTCCGCACCCGCGCCGGGCGCTTGGGGATTCATCTGAGCGAGCACGGCATTTCGGAGCGCGACGGCGGCCGCCGCATCTCCACCGGCCGCAGCGAGGAGGAGATCTACGCCGCCGTCGGCCTGCCGTTCATCCCCGTCGAGCTGCGCGAGAACCTGGGGGAGATCGAGGCCGCCGAGGCGGGACGCCTGCCCGATCTGGTCGGCGCCGGCGACCTGCGCGGCGACCTCCACATGCACACCACCTGGAGCGACGGCACCGCCGGCGCCCGGGACATGGTCCTCGCCGCCCGCCGCCTCGGCCTGGAGTACGTGGCGATCACCGACCATTCCCTTTCCTTGACGGTGGCCAACGGCCTCGACGCGACGCGCCTGCGCGAGCAGCGCCGCGAGCTGCGGCGGCTTCAGGAGGAAGTGGCGGGCATCGAGATCCTGGCCGGCATCGAGGTCGACGTGCTGGCCGGCGGCGCCCTCGACCTCGAGGCCTCGGACCTGCGTCCTCTCGATTGGGTGGTGGCGAGCATCCACAGCGATTTCGACCTCGACGCCGAGGCGATGACGTCGCGCCTGGTACGCGCCATGGAGACCGGCCTGGTCGACTGCATCGGCCATCCCGCCGGCCGCAAGCTGGGCAAGCGGGAGCCCTACCCCCTCGACCTCGAACGCCTGTTCACCACCGCCCGGCGTCTGGGGGTGGCGCTCGAGGTCAACGGCGGGCCGCGGCGCATGGACCTCGACGACGCCGCCTGCCGCCAGGCGCGGGAGATGGGGGTGACCCTGGTCCTCAACACCGACGCTCACGCCCCGGCCCACCTCCACCACCACCGCCGCTTCGCCCTGGCCATGGCGCGCCGCGGCTGGGTGGAGCGCCGGCACGTGCTCAACGCCCGGCCGGTCGAGGAGGTCCGCGCCTGGCGACGCGACCGCCTGCGCCGCCACGGCATCGCCGTC
>RFGL01000469.1 GCA_003697015.1 Acidobacteriota bacterium
CGGAGCCCCGCCGGATCGATCGGGGGAGCGCCCGCCGCGCTCCGACGTTCTCCCGTTCGCTCCTTCTGGCGTCTCCGGCCTACTCATGCATCGCGAACGGCCGGTGCGGGAGGACATCGAGCTTCGGGTTTTTCTCAGGAGAGGGAGCGAGTGGATCGCGCGGCCTCGCGGCAAGCTGGTCGGGCCGACGTCGGAAGAGCCGCGAGCCGTTGAGCGTCGCGGCTCGTAACTTCTGAGCACAAACGAGTTGCGAAGAGGGTGGCGAGTTGCGAAGAGGGTGGCACCTGAGTGGAGCGGCGTCACCGTGGTCGAGCAGAGCCTCGAAGAGGCGGCAGCCGCAGCGCGTCGAGGCTCGTAACTGCTGAGCAGGAACGATTTGTGAAGAGGGTGGGACCTCTTGGACCTCCGCAAGCGGCCGGGAGCACATCGAGCTGCTTCGCTCGAACTTGACCTTGTCGATTGACCATGTCAGGATCCTGACATGAAGACCATGGCCGTGTCGGAGTTCAAGGCCAAGTGCATCGCGGTGCTGCGCGCGGCGCAGCGTAGCGGCGAGCCGCTGCTGGTGACCCGCCGCGGACGCCCGCTGGCGCGCATCGAGCCGATTTCCGACCAGGTCTCGGAGCGTCGCCTGGGCCTTTACCGCGGCCGGATGCGCATCCGCGGCGACGTCGTCCACGCCACCAGCGCAGACGATTGGGACATGCTCGCGTGAGCCTGCTCCTCGACACCCACGTCTGGATCTGGACGCAGGAGTGCCCGGAGAAGCTCGGGCCGGAGACCACCGCGAGCCTCCTCGACCCGCAGACGGCGCTCCACGTCTCAACCATCTCGACCCTGGAGATCGCGCGCCTGGTCGCCATGGGCCAGATCGAGCTGGAAGGCTCGCTGCGCTCGTGGGTGCGCGATACCCTCGATGCCCTGCGCTGCTCGACCCTCGGCATCAGCCATGAGATCGCGGTGGGGGCCTACTCGCTGCCGGCCGGGTTTCACCGCGATCCGGCGGATCGCATCCTGGCTTCGACGGCGCGGCTCGCCGATCTCACCCTGCTCACCGCCGACGACAAGATCCTCGCCTACCCCCACGTAAAGTCGCGAGACGCCCGGCGCTGATCGCGCGCCGCCGCGGCAAGCTCGTCGGACGGGCGCCGGAAGAGCCGCGCGCCGTTCGACGTCGCGGCCCGTAACTTCTGAGCACAAACGAGTTGAGAAGAGGGTGGCACCTGAATGGCAGAATGGCAGCACCTGGAGTGGAGTGGCTGCGGACCTTCCAGAGGAAAGCGCAGCTTCGGGGCCGGGCGGGGCCCGCTAGGCGACTGTGCTTCACAGTTCCTGTGATCTTGTGCTACGATAGGGACATGCGCAACCTGACCCTCTCGGTGCCCGACGAGGTCTACCGCCGGGCACGGATCAAGGCGGCCGAACAAGGCCGATCGCTGAGCGCCCTGGTGGCCGAGTTCCTCGCTTCCCTCGCCGGGGCGGACGACCGCTACGAGCGTCTGCTCTCCCAGCAAGAAGAGGTCTTGGCCGAGATCGAGGACTTTCGAGCCGGGGATCGCCTGGGTCGCGGCGAGCTGCACGACCGTGCCCTTCGTTGACGCCAACGTCCTGCTCTACGCGGTGTCGAAGGCCCCGGAAGAGCGAAACAAGGCCGCCGTCGCCCGGGAGATCCTGCAGCGGCGGGATCTCGTGCTCTCGGTCCAGGTTCTGCAGGAATTCTACGTCCAGGCGACCCGCGAGAGCCGGCGCGACCGGCTGCGCCACGATCAGGCGGTGCGGCTGGTCGAGTCGTTCTGTCGGTATCCGGTGCAGGAGCTCACGCTGCCGATCGTGCAGGCGGCTTTCGTGACCCGTCGCCGCTGGGGGATTTCCTACTGGGATGCGGCGATCCTCGAAGCGGCCCGCTCGAGCGGCTGCGACGTCGTCCTGTCCGAAGACCTCTCCGCAGGCGAAGACTACGGTGGGGTGCGCGTCGAGAACCCCTTTCGAGACGGCGATCGCCACTAGCTGGTTGAGCCGTGGCCGGTGCGGGTGACGCCCGTCGCGGATCGCGCGGCCTCGCGGGAAGCTTGTCGGGCGGAGGTCGGAAGAGCCGCGAGCCGTTCGACGTTGCGGCCTGTAACTTCTGAGCACAAACGAGTTGCGAAGAGGGTGGCACCTGAGTGCAGCACCTGAGTGCACACCGGAAACGAAAAACCCCTCCGGTAGGCCGGAGGGGGGGTGAGGGGCATCCGCATCAGGGGACCGGGACCGGCGGATAGATCTGAGCAGCGCCTGGTAGACCTGGGTCTCAGCGCGCCCCGGATCCTACCCGCCGGTACCGTTATTGTAGATCTGGGGATCGTGCCAAGTCCCGCCGACCTCCAGCTCGAAGGTCCACGTACCAGACACCGCTCCGGAATCCGTCACGGTGACGGTGTTTCCACCGGCCGTGCTTGGGAGACTGGCTTGGCCTGCGGGGCCGCTGGTGAATCGTATCGCGCTGGCTCCGACGAACTTCAGCTTGACCGGCGGGTTCGCATTGATCCTCTTGGTTGACTGATTGTTGACCGTCACGTCGCTCATCGTCACCTCCGACGACGAGAGCGTTCCGTTGGACGACACGTTGATGGTCCTCGTGGGCGTTGGCATGGATCTATCCTCCAGTCTTCGGTTGAAGAGCCGAGGCCGGCTCCAGGTCGAGCTTCTATGACCACCATCGCCAAAGCGCGGTCTCGGAGGACACGGCGCCTACCGCGATCTCGCTCCGCCGGTCGGGCAGAGCCGCCGGTAATACCCGCCGGGGTAGCCTTCGAGGCGAAGTCGCTCGTCCGCCGCAGCGGCTTCGTCGTGCCTTCCGAGACAGCGGAGGATCGCCGCCCAGGGCTCCAAGAAAGGCGCATCCGTGCCGTCGCCGACGAAGGGCTGGAGATGCCGCGCGGCTTCGCGGAAGGCGGTCACTGCTGCACCAGCGGGTTCGAGCGTACCGAGCACGAGGTAGCACCGCGCCAACGACAGGTGAACCCAGCGGTGGCTCGGTTGCTCGCCGGCGAGCTCTTTCAGGGTCTCGACCGCGTGAAGCAACGCATCCCGGGCCGCGTCTTTCTCGCCGCGAGCCTCGAGCAGGAGACCTCGGTAATAGCCGAGGTCCGCCCGCATCCACCGCCAGTCGTAGATCGTGTCGTCGGCGGCGAGCAGGTCGTCGAGGGTCTGCTGCGCTTGCCGCCACTCGCGCTCGGCAAGGCTGAGATCGGCGGTCTCGAAAGCGTTCCAGCCGAGATCCAGCTGATTCAGCGCCAGCTTGAACCTGCGGTCGGCGTTGTCCGGGTCGTGCTCCACCAGCCGCAGCAGAATCTTCCGCGCCTCGCGCAGGTGCTCCGCGGACGACTGTCGATCACCCACTGCCCGATCGAGCTTGCTGAGGAAGGTGTGGCTGGTGGCGAGGAAATCCTGCGGCCGGAGGTCGGTCGGGTCTTCTTCGACCAAGGAGGAGAGGATCTCGTTCTCGGCCTCGAAGTGCTCGCGCGCTGCGCTCAGTCGGCCGAGGTTGCGAAGCACCACCGCCACCGTGTTGTGCCCCGCCGCCAGCTCGGTGCGCCAGGGGCGGTTGTCGGCCTGCGCCGCCACCAACTCTTCCTTGATCGCCAGCGAGCCCTGAAACTCCGCCAGCGCCTCCTCGAGCTTGCCCTCCGCCTGGAGCAGGGAGCCCAGGTTGCTGTGGGCGTAGGAGAGCTCGAGCTGCCAGTCGAGGTTCCCGCCATCGATTTCGACCAGTTGGCGGGAGATTTCGAGGTACTCTTCCATCGGCCCCCGCGCCGCTGCCAGGTCGCCCCGCTTCCAGGCGACGAAGCCGACCCAGAAGACGCTCTGGCCGAGCTCGAAGAGGCGCTCCGGGTCGCCGGGGGCGAGACGGTGGAGACGGCGGGTGAGCCGAGGGACTCCGCCATCGGCGATGCCGCGCCCGTTAGATCTCCCTGCTGGATGCGCAGGTTGCCGAGCTGGTAGAGCATGCGCGAGCGGCGCAGGAGCTCCTCTTCCGAGAGTTCCTCCTCGGGCACCGCCGCGAAGTACCGGGTCGCCGCCTCGGCGACGTCGTCGAGGACCGCCAGGCGACTCGTCGCCTCGAGCTTCTTCTGCAGGTCGACCACCATGAAGCGGATCAGATCCTCGGCCTGGCCGCGGCGCAGCTCGGCGCGATGGCGGGCGGCGTCGGCGCGGAAGGCGAAGACCGCGACCGCGATCGAGGCCACGGCCAGGGCCAGGAGCGCCAGGGCGGCCATCGCCACCAGCGGCCGGTGACGCAGGGCGAAGCGGGTCAGGCGGTAGGCCAGGCCGGCGGCGTAGGCCTCGACCACCTCGCCGTCGAGATAGCGACGCAGATCCTCGGCCACCGCCCGGGCGGAGGCGTAGCGCTCATTGGGGTCCTTGGCGGTCGCGCGCAGGATGATCGCCTCGATCTCCGCCGGCAAGTCGGCCCTTTTTCGCCGCGGCGGCGGCAGCTCGGCGTCGACGGTCTGGCGCAGGACGTCGACGGTGAGCGGCCCTTCGTAGGGCAGGGTGCCGGTCAGCACCTTGTACGCCGTGATGCCCAGGCTGTAGACGTCCGCGCGGCGGTCGACCGCGTCCCCGCCGGTCAGGCATTCCGGTGCCATGTACTGCGGCGTGCCGGCGATGGCGCCCCCCGCCGGGGCGCCGGCCTCGGCGACGTCGGCGGCGATGCCGAAGTCGCCGACCAGGGCGCGGAGGTCGCCGTCGGCGGTCTCTTCGACCAGCACGTTCGCCGGCTTGACGTCGCGGTGGAGGAGGCCCAGGCGATGGGCGGCGTGGAGCCCTTCGGCGACCTGGATCAGGAGGCGGATTTTGTGCTCCAGGGAGAGCCTCGGCGCGACGTCGTCGAGGGTACCGCCGGCGACGTAGCGCATGGAGAGGAAGGGCTGCCCCTCGAGCTCGCCGCCGTCGTAGACCTCGAGCACGTGCTCGTGGCGGATGCGCGCCTGGGCGCGGCCCTCGCGCAGGAAGAGCCGGCGCCGGGCGGGGTCGTCGGAGGTGAGGAATTTGAGCGCCACCCGCCGCTCGAGCTGGCGGTCGTTGGCCGCGACCACCCGCCCCATGCCGCCGCGGCCGAGGCATTCGCCGAGCCGGTAGCGCTCCGCGGGCCTAAGCGCCGTCGACGACGCCGGCGTCGGATCGGCCGCGGCGGACGCCCCCCCGAGCTCGCCGGCGGCGTCGAGCCGCGCGGCGGCGGGTCGTTCGAGGAAGGTGGTGACGCTCTCGGCGGCGGCGAGGCGCGCGCGGGCCTCGCCGGCGAGGGCGGGATCGGAAGCCGAGACGTCGTCGAGGTAGGCGTCGCGCTCGCCGCCGCCCAAGCCGGCGGCGTGGAGCACTACCTCGCCGAGGCGTTTCTCGTCGACGAGCGGCCGGCCGAACGGCGCCCCGCCGTGGGACGCCCGACCCTGCGCTGCGGCCCGGCCCGTCTCCTGGCGCTCTCCGCCGCGCTCGCCCGTCGCCTCGTGCTCTTCGCTGCGCTCGCCCATCACCTCGTGCCTCCGCCCCCCCTCGCCCGTCAGCGGGTGCTCTCCGCCGCGCCCCGCCCCAGCTCGCCGTGGAGCCACACCTTGACCGCCCGCCAGTCCCGCACCACGGTGCGCGGGGTGACCTCCAGGATCTCCGCCGTCTCTTTGACCGACAGGCCGGCGAAGTAGCGCAGCTCGACCAGCCGTTCGTGGCGCGGGTGGATCGTCCGCAGGCGCTCCAGGGCACCGTGCACCGCCAGCACCTCCTCAGGCCGGTGGGCGAGGGGATCGGCGGGCTCGGGCAGGCCGACGTCCAAGGACGCCACCTCCCCCGCACCGCGTTTCTGCGACAGCTGGCGGCGCGCCTCGTCGGCGAGGACGAAGCGCATGGCGCGGGCGGCGACGGCGAAGAAGTGGCGGCGGTCGGTCCACTCGACGTCGGCGCCCATCAGGCGGAGGTAGGCCTTGTGCACCAGGCTCGTCGGCTGCTGGCGGAAGCCGCCGCGCTGGCGGCGCAAGACGCCGCGGGCGAGGCCTTTGAGCTCCCGGTAGACGATGGCCCACAGCTCCTCCCGCGCCTCGGGGCTCGCCCCCCAGGCGTGCAGCAGGCGGGTGATCTCGCCCGGCCCGGCGTCGCGCTTTTCCTGTCGACCCATCCGCTCATAGGATAGCAGCGGCGCGGATGGATCTCGACAAGCGATGGCCTTCGCGCTTGTCTTGAGCCAAGGGAACCTGTACAACTATCTCCACTGCTCGTTGGCACACCGGCGACCTCTTGTCACCCTTGATCGTAAGATGCGAGAGGTCGCGGAGAACGTCGGCATTCGACTTTTGGTCTGACGTATGAAGGTGTACACCTACACTCAAGCCCGGGAACGGCTCGCCACGGTGTTGGAGGAGGCGAAGCGGGAAGAGGTGGTCATCCGGCGGCGAAACGGCGACCAGTTCAGCGTCGTCCTACGGCAACCCGGCAAGTCTCCTTTCGACGTAACGCCGATCCGTACCCGAGCGACGACGCAGGACGTCCTCGACGCCATCCGCGAGTCGCGCGAGCGGGGTTGAAGGAACAGCGAGCAAGGGGGGAAAACACGACGAGGCCGTGATCAGCCGAGACGAGCGCTTCGACGAGATCAGCGGCCTTTGGTCGCTCGGGCGGGTAGCCCTCAGGTGCGGCGGCGGCGTCGGGCGCGATAACGGGACACGCCGCCGCTCTTGCCCTCGTTGTGGATCTGCGGGTCGAAGGTGTGGTGCTCGCCACGGCGCCTGTAATGGATCGTATAGTCGAAGACGTCGAGGCAATCGGGGCCGCTGTACGTATCGATCAACATGATCTCCTTATGAGGCCCCTTCTCGGGGAGCAGCTGGACCCTCAGGGGGGTACCCAGCAGGGGGCCTTCCTGGACCAGCTCGCGTTCTGCGCGGCGCGCGCTGAGCCCGAGGAACTCGAGATCGTCGTCGACGGCCACCAGCTGGATCACCTGCTGATACCCCTCGACTTTCTCGAGCAGAACCTCCAGACAACCGCCTTCGGAGCAGCGAACCGTCGGATTGCTCGACCGCCCGATCGGCGGCGAGAACCGCAGGTGGCCCCGTTCGTCGAACCCTACCGGCACCACGGCCAGCGCCGATGCGGGAGAAGAGTTGACGGGCTCGGCGAAGCGGACTGCGGCGTTACGTGACTGCATGGTGGATCTCCTTTCCGGTCAATGCCCGTGCGGGCCGTTCTGCCCCCACCCTCGCAGATCGGGCCGGCGGATGATCAGCCGCCTTCCGAAACCCTTTGGCCGGCCGCCGGAGCGCAGAGCTCGACGTAGGCCGGATCGCAGAAACCTTCGGCGTGGAGCTGCGCCAGCACCGGCTCCATGCGCTCTCGAGCGCCGAGGCGGAGGAGGGCGAGGGCCCACGGCGCCTGCGCCTCCCGATCCCGGGAGTCTCCGGCCAGGCTGTCGAGGATCTCCGCCGCGCGCCGCCACGACGCCCGCGCCGCCGCCTCCCGGCCCGCCGCGTGCTCCAGGTCGCCGCGCACGATCAAGCTGCTCCCCAAGCGCAGGCGCGTCATGCGGTCGTCGGGCAGGGTGGCGATCAGACGCTCGAGCATGTCGACCGCCGTCTCGGCATGCTCCGCCGCCGTCGCCGGCTCGCCCAGCTTGGCGTGGGCGACCGCCAGCTGCGCGTGGGCGGACGCCAGCTCGCGCCGATCGGCCGGCGTCGCGGGCTCGTCCGCCGGCGCCGCGAGCATCCGCCGGGCGTCCTCGAACCGCTCGAGGCCGCGGCGCACCTCGCCGACGGCGATCCGCGCGCGGCCGAGGGCGACGGCGTTGATCGCCAGACGACGCCGGCGCCGGCGGTCGTCCGGATCGGCGGCGACCAGCGCGGCGCGGATCTCCTGGGCCTCCGCGAACGGCTCGAGGGAGGCTCTCCAGGCGCCGTGCCAGAGCAGCCAGTGGCCGAGGTAGTTGAGGCTGACCGCGAGGTCGTCGCGCCAGCGGGCGTCGCGCGGGTCCCCCGCCACCAGGGCGCGACGGATCGCAAGCTCGGCGTCGAAGTGGCGGCGGGCCGCAGCCGGCTCCCCCTGCTCTTGGAGCACCACCGCGAGGGCGTTGTGCGCCCATGCCAGCTCGCTCTCGAGATTCGGATCGCCGGGCGCCTCGCGATCGAGGCGCTCTTTGATCTCCAGGCTGGCCTGGAAACGCCGGCGGGCGGGCTCCAGCTCGCCCCGGTCCTGGTGCAGGGTCCCCAGGTTGCTGTGGGCGTAGCCGAGCTCCGCCCGCCAGCGCCGGTTCTCAGGATCCGCCGCCACCAGCTCTTCCGACAGGGCGAGATAGGCCTCGAAGGATTCCTGGGCGAGGTCGAGCTCCCCCAGTTCCCGCCGTCCGTACCCCACCCAGAAGTAGCTCTGCCCGAGATCGAAGACGCCCTCGAAATCCCCGGGATGACGATCCCGCGAGGCGCGCGCCAGGGTCAGGGACTGCTCGAAGGCCTCGACCGCCGCCGCCGGCTCCCCCTGCCGCAGCCGCACCTCGCCGAGCTGATGGAGGGCGGTGGCGTAGCGCGCCAGCTCGCGGTCGCCGAGCTCGCTCGCCGGCACGGCGGCGAAGTAGCGCATCGCCTCGGTGCCGACGTCGTCGATCAGCTCCAGCCGGCCGAGACGGTCGAGCTTGTCGCGCAGGTCGAGGAGCACGAAGCTGATCAGCTCCTCCGCCTGATCCTGGCGCAGCAGCACCCGCTGTTCCGCCCGCATCGCCCGCCAGCCGAGGGCGGCGGCGGCGGCGAGGGCGATGACGAGGAGCGCGGAGAGCGCCGAGGCGAGCCACACCCAGCGGCGGTGACGGAGCACGAAGCGGGTGGCGCGGTAGGCCAGGCTGGCGGCGTGGGCCTCGACCACCTCGCCGCGGAGGTAGCGCCGCAGGTCGGCGGCCGCCTCGCGGGCGGTGGGGTAGCGGTCCGCCGGATCCTTCGCCAGACAGTTGAGGACGATCGCCTCGAGGTCGGCGGGGAGGGCGGGCAGGCGCTGGCGCGGCGGCAGGGGACGCGCCTGGCGGATGAGGTGGATC
>RFGL01000470.1 GCA_003697015.1 Acidobacteriota bacterium
CTCCGCCTTCGGCGCAGCCGCCGCCACCAGGCGATGTGAATCGTGCAACCTGCTGACGACAAACCACTTGCGAAGACGGTGGCACCTTCTTGGCCGGCGCGGTATGCTCGCCGGGTGAGCGACCTCGAGCTGTCCCTGATCATCCCGCTCTACAACGAAGCCGGGAACCTGGCGATCCTCGCCTCCGAGATCGAGCGCGCCCTCGCCCCCCACGCCGGGCGCTACGAAGTGATCTTCGTCGACGACGGCTCCACCGACGACAGCCCGCGGGTGCTCGCCGAGCTGGCGGCGAAACTGCCGCAGGTGCGCGTCCTGCGTTCGCGGCGCAACCAGGGACAGTCCGCCGCCCTCGCCGCAGGCTTCGCCGCCGCCCGCGCACCGGTGGTGGTCACCCTCGATGCCGACCTGCAGAACGATCCGGCCGACGTCCCCATCCTGCTCGCGGCCCTCGAGGGCTGCGACGTGGTCTCCGGCGTGCGCCATCAACGCCGCGACAACTGGCGCCGGCGCCTCGCCTCGCGCATCGCCAACCGGGTGCGCAACGCGGTGGTGCACGACGGGGTGAGCGACGTCGGATGCTCGCTCAAGGCCTATCGCACCGAGCTGCTACGGCGCATCCCGGTCTTCGACGGCATGCACCGCTTCCTCCCCGCCCTGCTGCGCATGGAAGGAGCGCGGATCAAGGAAGTGCCGGTACGCCACCGGCCGCGGGTCCACGGCACGAGCAAGTACACCATCTCCAACCGCCTGTGGCGCGGCATCCTCGACCTTCTCGGGGTGCGCTGGCTGGCGCTGCGCCACGTCGATCCGCGGCTGGTGGAAGAAGTCACGCCTCTCCGCCGGCCGGCGACGCCGGACGCGCAGCCCTCCCTGCGCCTGGTGTCGCCACCGGCCAAGGCCGCCGACGAAGCCTGAGGCCTCATCCCGCGCCGCGGGGCGCCGGCCGCGCGGTCAGGGCGACGCCGCCGATCACCAGGACGGCGCCGGCGCCGAGACGCAGGGTCAGGGGCTCGTCGAGCACCAGAGTGCCGAGGAGCACCGCCACCACCGGCGTGGCGTAGGCGATCAGACTCAGACGGGTGGCGGGCAGGCGGCTCAAGAGCCAGAAGTAGACCGAGAAGGTGATCGCCGTGCCGGCCACCGTCAGATAGAGGGTGGCGAGGAGCGGCGCCGGCGCCAGCACGATCGGCCGCTCGGCTTCGAGCAGCAGGGCGGCGGCACCGGCCAGCAGGCCGCACAACCCCATCGGCACGGCGGTAAGCGTGAGAGCGTCGAGGCCGCGTCCCCAGCGCTTGACCACCACCTGGGCGACGGCGCTGGCCAGCGGCGCCACAAGGACGATCGGCGCCGCCCGCAGCACCTCCGGGCCGCCCAAGGCCCGCAGATCCTCGGAGAAGATCACCCCCACGCCGGCGAAGCCGAGGAGGATCCCCGCCACCCCGCCGCCGCCGAGCCGCTCCTCGGGCAAGAGGCCGCTGGCGAAGAGAGCGACGAAAAGCGGCAAGGTGGCGAAGAGCACCGAGGTCAAACCCGAGGGCACCCACTGCTCGCCCCAGTAGACCAGGCCGTAGGGGAGGGCGAACGTCAACAGGGCCTGCACCGGCCACAGGAACGCCAGCCGGCGCTCCCAGCGCAGCGGCCAGCCGAGCAGGCGGCCGCAGAAGAGCAGCAGGAGCGATGCGGCCAGAAAGCGTACCGCCACTCCCTTGAGCGGCGGGAAGCCCTCGAGGCCGATGGTGATCGCCCCCCAGGTGGTGCCCCAGATCAGGGTCAGCAGCACCACGGCGGCGTAGATGAGCGGGCGGTGGCTCATGGCGTCGCGCCGGCGAGGAACCACCGCCCGAGCCACGCGGTGGCCGCGGCTCGGGAAGGGTCGTTCCCGCCTTCGATCACAGCCTCGCTACGGGTAGATCTTGTGCAGCATGCGCGGATAGGGAATGGTCTCGCGCAGGTGCGAGAGGCCGCACATCCAGCAGACGAAACGCTCGATGCCCATGCCGAAACCGCTGTGCGGGAAGGTGCCGTAGCGGCGGATGTCGAGATACCAGCGGAAGGCCTCGAGGGGCAGCTGGTGCTCCTCGATCCGGCGGCGCAGCAGCTCGTAATCGTGGATCCGCTGGCTGCCGCCGATGATCTCCCCATAACCTTCCGGCGCCAGCAGATCGATGCCCAGGGCGAGCTTCTCGTCCTGCGGATCGGGCTGCATGTAGAACGCCTTGATCGCCGCCGGAAAGCGGCTGACGAAGAGCGGTTTGTCGTGCTGGCTGGCGAGGAAGGTCTCGTGCTCGGCGCCGAAGTCGTCGCCCCAGCGCACGTCGTAGCCGGCGCCCTGGAGCGACTCGATCGCCTCGCCGTAGGTGACGTGAGGAAAGCGTGGGGTGATCTTCTCCAGCCGCGAGACGTCGCGCTCGAGCACCGCCAGCTCGTCGCGGCAGCGCTCCAGCACCCGGCAGACCAAGTAGCAGACGAACTCCTCCGCCAGCTGGATCAACCCGTCGAGCTCGAGGAAGGCCACCTCCGGCTCGACCATCCAGAATTCCATCAGATGGCGACGGGTCTTCGACTTCTCGGCACGGAAGGTCGGCCCCATGCAATAGACCTTGCCCAGCGCCGCCGCCGCCGGTTCGAGATAGAGCTGGCCCGACTGGCTGAGATAGGCCGGGGTGCCGAAATAGTCGGTCTGGAAGAGGGTGGAGGTGCCCTCGCAGGCGGTGGGGGTCAAGATCGGCGAGTCGATCAGGGTGAACTCGCGCTCGTAGAAAAAGTCGCGGATCGCCTGGCAGACCTCGCTGCGCACCCGCAGGGCGGCGCGCTGGCGGCTGGAGCGCAGCCAGAGATGGCGATGCTCCATCAGGAAGGCCGTGCCGTGCTCCTTCTTGGTGATCGGGAAGTCGTCCGAGAGCGCCTTGACCTTGAAGTCGGTGGCGTGGATCTCGACCCCGCCGGGAGCGCGCTGGTCGCGGCGGGCGATGCCGGTGACGCGCACCGTCGACTCCTGGGTCACCCGCTTGACGTCCTCCCACGCTTCGTCGGAGACCTCGGCCCGGCTGACCACGCACTGCACGGTCCCCGAGCCATCCCGCACGTGAAGGAAGGCGATCTTGCCGCTCGAGCGTTTGTTGGCCAGCCACCCGCGGACGGTGACGGTCTCGCCGTCGTGCTGGTGAAGATGTCGGACCGGTGTCGCCACGATGCGCTCCTCGGGATCGAGAACAGGGACGTGTCGAGGATGGTGCCGGAGTCTATGGCCGGTCGCCGGGCAGGTCAAGCGCCGCCAGGGCGGCGGCCGCCGCCCGTTGCTCGGCGAGCTTCTTGCTGCCTCCCTCGCCGGTGCCCAGCCGCTGATTGCCGACCCGGCAATCGACGGTGAAGACCTTCTCGTGATCGGGCCCCTCCTCGGCCACCAGGCAGTAGCTGGGCAGGGGCAGGCCGGCCGCCTGCAAGCGCTCCTGAAGCGCGGTCTTGGCGTCGCCGGGGCTGCCGCCGGCGCTCTCGGCCTCGGCCCGGGCGAGGAAGGGGTGGATCACCTTCTGGGCCGCTTCCAGGCCGCCGTCGAGGTAGACGGCGCCGAATAGAGCCTCGACCGCGTCGGCCAGGATCGACGCCTTGGAGCGTCCGCCCGAGCGCTCCTCCCCAACCCCCAAGCGCAGCATCGGCCCCACCCCCAGTGCGGAGGCGTATTGTGCCAGCACCCGGGCGCTGACCAGATAGCTCTTGCGCCGCGCCAGGTGGCCCTCCGGAGCATCGGGGTAGCGCTCGTAGAGCCACTGGCCGGCGACCAATCCGAGCACCGCATCGCCGAGGAACTCCAGCCGCTCATAGTTGGTGCCGGCGGCGTCGTCGCCGCGCTCGTTGGCGTAGGACCGATGGGTGAGGGCCAGCCGCAGCAACCGCCGGTCGTCGAAGGCATGCCCCAGGCCCTGTTCGAGGGCATGCTCCAACACTTCGGCAAGCGAGCCGGCGTCGATGTCCTCGGTCCGTCGTTCCATGTCCCATCCTCGCCCCGGCGTCGCACCGGTGCCCCACTTCTACCACGTTCGACCGTCAGGTCGCCCATCCCACCCCGCCCGAGAGC
>RFGL01000471.1 GCA_003697015.1 Acidobacteriota bacterium
CCCCCAACCTGCCCGAGGCCTGCCGCCTGGCCGGCCTCGCCGGCGCGCCGGCGGACGAGGCGGCGCGCCGGCGGCTGGCCCTCGAGCTCGCCCGCCGCGGGCCGGCGGTGCTGCTCAAAGGGGGGCACGCGGCGGGGGCGGAGGTGGTCGACCTGCTGGCCCTCGGCGGCGAGGTCCGGCGTTTCGCCCGGCCGCGCATCGCCAGCTCCAGCACCCACGGCACCGGTTGCACCCTGGCGGCGGCGATCGCCGCCCGACTGGCGCGCGGCGACGCCGTGGCGGCGGCGGTGGGCGGCGCGGTCGACTATCTCCACGGCGCCATCCGCCACGCTCCCGGCATCGGCGGCGGCCACGGCCCGGTGGGTCACTTCTGGCAGTGCACGGAAGGGGAACGTGGAACGTCCCGAGCCGGCTGAGCGGACCCTCGACCTGCTGGTGGTCGGCGCCGGGCCGACGGCGATCGCCATCGGCGCCGAGGCGCGCCGGGCGGGGCTGTCGGCGCTCCTGGTCGACCGCGGGCCCTTGTGCGCGGCGATCGTCGGCTTTCCCGACGACATGCTCTTCTTCACCACCCGCGACCGCCTCGAGATCGCCGGCGTGCCCTTCGCCATCCCGGAGGACAAGCCCAACCGGCGCCAGGCCCTGGCCTACTACCAGGGGGTGGTGCGCCGCCACCGCCTGGACCTGGCGCTCTATGAAGAGGTGGACCGGGTGCGGCGCGGCGCCGACGGCACCTTCGCCGTCGACACCCACGCCACCGACGGCAGCGGCCGCCGGCGCCGGCGCCGGGCCCGCGCCGTCGCCTTGGCGACCGGCTACTTCGACAATCCGAACCGCCTCGGCGCCGAGGGCGAGGACCTGCCCTGGGTGCGCTGCCGCTACCGCCGGCCGTGGGATCACTTCGGCCAGCACGTGGTGGTCGTCGGCGGCGGCAATTCGGCGGCCGAGACCGCTCTCGACCTGTGGCGCCACGGCGCGCGGGTGACCATCGTCCACCGCCGCTCGCGGCTCAAGCCGTCGATCAAGTACTGGCTCCTGCCCGACGTCGAGAACCGCATCGCCGAGGGCTCGATCGACGCCCGCTTCGACGCCGTCGTCACCGCCTTCCGCGAAGCCGGCGACGGCCGCCAGCGCGGCCTCGAGCTGCGCCGGCACGACGGCGCCACCAGCTTCCTGCCGGCCGACGTCGCCTACGTGCTGATCGGCTACCAGCCCGACGACGGCTTCCTCCGCCGCTGCGGCATCGAGGTCGACGACGCCACCCTGGTGCCGGCCTTCGACGCCGCGACCTGCGAGACCAACGTGCCCGGGCTCTACGTCGCCGGCACGCTCCAGGCCGGCCGGCGCACCAACGTGATCTTCATCGAGAACGCCCGCGATCACGGCGCCCGCATCGTCGGCCACCTGCGGCGCCGGCAGCGGCGGGAGGCGGGCCAGCGCGGCCGGCGCGGCTGAGCGGGACGATTTCGCGCCGGTTTCGGGTTATACTGTGCGGGCCTCCTGTCCTGACGGTCCCAGCGCACCCATGGAGAGCAGCGATGAGGAACATCCTGGTACTGATCAGCGGCCTACTTCTCGCCACCCCGATCGCCGTCGCCGAGGACGGCACCAACGCCAGTGCGGGCGCCCCCCTCGAGTCCATCGACGGCGTCTTCCTCGACACCGTCGACGTCAACATCGTCAACGTCGACGTCTACGTCACCGACAAGAAGGGCAACCGGATCACCGGCCTGACCAAGGATGACTTCGAGCTCTACGAGGACGGCAAGCCGGTGGTGATCACCAATTTCTACGCCGTCGAAGAGGGGACGGTGAAGGAGGGCGGCATCCCCCTCGAGCCGCTCGACGAGCTCGCTCCGCCGGAGAACTTCGGCAGCGTCGCCGCGGCACCCGAGGACCAGCGGCTGAGCCTGATCGTCTACGTCGACAACTTCAACCTCCACCCCTTCAGCCGCAACCGCGCCTTCAGCTACGTGCGCAGCTTCCTGCGGCAGAAGATGAAGATCGGCGACCGGGTGATGCTGGTGAGCTACGACCGCACCCTCAACGAGCGCCAGCCCTGGACCCAGGATCCCGAGCTGGTGGCGTCGGCGCTCTACGATCTGGAGGACAAGTCCGCCCACCGGGTGCACTGGGACTCGGACCGCCGCGACCTCTTGGAGGCGATCTTCGAGGCCGACCGCATCTCCGACGTGCGCGGCCGGGTCCAGACCTACGCCGAGAACCTCTACAACGACATGCGCTTCACCATCAAGGCGCTGCGCGAGCTGGTCGAGCACCTCGCCGGCCTGCCCGGCCGCAAGGCCATCCTCTACATCAGCGACGGGCTGGCGATGCGCACCGGCGAGGACCTCTACTACGCCCTGGACGAGAAATTCCGCAACCGCAACGCGTCGACCAACGGCCTGCTGATGGAGGCCTTCCGCTTCGACCTGACGCGCGACTTCCAGCAGCTGACGCGGATCGCCAACAGCAATCGGGTGACCTTCTACACCCTCGACGCCGAGGGCCTGCGCACCTACTCCTACTACGACGTGCGCAACGCCGTGCCCGGCGGCAGCTCCTTCGTCGACCAGACCCACTTCCACAACCTGCAAGCGCCGCTGCAGATGCTGGCCGAGGAGACCGGCGGCTTCGCCATGATCAACACCAACAACTTCTCCGCCCCCCTGGCGCGCATGGGGGAGGACTTCACCACCTACTACTCCCTCGGCTACAGCCCCGCCACCACCGCCTCCGGCCGTTTCCACGAGATCGAGGTCAAGGTCAAGAACCGCAAGGGCGTCGTGGTGCGTCACCGCAGCGGCTTCCGCAACAAGCCGCTGCCGACGCGGATGAGCGAAGGCACCCTGGCGGCGCTCTACCACGGCTACGAGAGCAATCCGATCGGAGCGCGGCTGGACGTGGGCAACGAGGTGCGGCGGGACGACGGCTACTACGACGTGCCGCTGACCATCCGGGTGCCGATCAAGAGCCTCGAGCTGCTCCCCCTGCAGGGCATGTACCGCGGCCGGCTGCGCTTCTACATCGCCGCCCGCGACAGCGAGGGCGGCATGTCGCCGGTGCAGGACATCCCCGTGCCGATCGACATCCAGGCGGACCAACTGCAGGACGCCAGGGAGAAATACTACGCCTACGACCTCACCCTGATGATGCGCCGCGGCGGCCAGCGAGTGGCGGTCGGCATCCACGACGAGATCGGGGCCGACTCCGCCTTCATCTCCACCACCGTCTTCATCGGCCGGCGCTAGATCGCGTGACCGCTTCGAGCCCGCTGCGACTCCATGGCGACACGACGTACCAGCTGGCCGCAGTCGCTGCGGGTTCTCTCCGCGGCCCTGCTCGAGGTGCTGCGAGCCGAGCTCGCGCTCCTCACCGACGAGTGCAAGAACTGGGGGCGGCGACTCGCCGTCGCCGCCGGGCTGGTGGCCCTCGCCTTCGGCGGGCTGGCCTCACTGATGCTGCTCCTGGCCTACGCCGGCGTACGCGCCGCCCAGAGCCTCTTCGGCCTCGGCCCGTGGCAGGCGCCGCTGGCGGTCGCCGGCGTGGTGCTCCTCGCCGTCCTCGTCCTGGTCGGGGTGGCCTACCTCTTGCTGCGGCGGGCGGAGGATCCGATCCGCGCCACCCGGCGGCGTTTCGCCGACCACCGGCGGTGGTGGCAGGAACGCGTCCTCGCCGCCGGCGCCATGACCGCCGCGAGCGGCCCGCCGGCGGCGGATCCGCCGAGCCGGGTTTCGCCGGAGGACGACGATCCGGAGGACGACGATGAAGGATGATCGCGCGGCCCGCCTGGCGGCCAGCCGGCGACGATTCGAGGCCGAGCTCGCCGACCTCCGGCGGGCGGTCGAACGCGAAGTGGGGCGCAAGGTCGACCTGCGCCTCTGGCTGCTCCCCCTGGCCGGCCTCGCTCTCGGCGTCAGCGCCGGCATGGGCTTCCTCGCCCGCCGCCGGCGGCGCCTGCGGGCGGCCGAGACGACCGGCGACGAACGGCCCTGAGCACCCCACCGCCCGCGTGCGGCGGCCGCGGCCTCAATCGGGCAGCGGACGCTTGAAGACCATCGCCAGGTTGTCGGTCGCTCCGGTCTTGAAGTTGACCGAGGTCAGACCGACCAGCTCCCACCCCTCGCGGCCGAGAGGATTGAGGTCCCGGTCCGCCGCGCGCGGATCGAGCCGATAGTGCTCGCTGCGCACGTTGATGATCTTGTATTCCCAGCGCGTCATGGCTCCTCCCCCTCGCGTCCGCGTCTTTGGCTTGTCACTCCTCCGCCCCTGGCGGATCCTCGTGTCGCAAGATATCCGAGCCGTGGTCCGATTCCAAGACGATGCGCACCGCATCGCCCCGCTCGACCCCCCAGCGCGCCGCCAGGCTGGCGCCGCGCAGAGACAGCTCGAGGGTGCCGAGGGAGCCGGTCAAGACCCCCGCCTCGCCCTCCCCCAGCTCGGCGTAGCAGCCGACCCGCACGGTGGCCGCGTGACCCGCCACCTCGGCGCGGAACGGCCCGCCGCCGAGCCACGACGCCGGCAGGTCGGTGACCACGTTGCCGTAGCGGTCGACGTGGACGACGCGGCCCGAAAGCACCCCGTCCCGCCGCCGCGGCGGCGGTAGGGCGCAGCGTATCGCGTCGTCCACCCGCGGCCCCAGCTCCGCCGGCCGGCAGCCGGCGAGCAGCGCGGCGACCACCGGCGCGAAGCGGTCGCGCCCGTCGAAGGTGCGGCCCGGCGACCGGCGGTAGAGATCCGGCCGGTCGACGGCGTAGACCTCCCCGCGCTCCAGCCACGGGGTCAGGAGACCGTTGTCCGGCGCCACGAAGACCGCCGCCGCCGCCGCCACCGCCAGCAGCCGGCGATCGCTCCCCACCCCGGGATCGACCACCGCCAGGTGGACGGTCCCCGGAGGAAAGCACGGCGCGGCGGCGCGCAGCAGGAAGAGGGCGGTCTCGACGTCCCCCGGCGGAACCTGGTGGCTGACGTCGACCAGGGTCGCTTCGGGCGCCCGGCTCAAGATGACGCCCTTGACCGCCGCAACGTAGTAGTCGTCGAGACCGAAGTCGGTCAGCAAGGTGGCGATCGCCATCGCGCCGTATTCGTCCATTCTCGTCCGGATGCCGCCACGCGGGTCGGGTAGAATCATATCGTGCATTCGAGCTCGACGCAGCGCTGTCTCGTCCTCTTCACCAAACCCCCCCGGCCGGGTCGGGTCAAGACCCGTCTCATCGGCCGGCTGAGCGCCGCCCAGGCGGCCGCCCTGCACGCCGCCTTTCTCGCCGACGTTCTCGCCCGCCTGCGCCGCGGCGCCTTCGACCTGCGCCTCGCCTGGGCCCTGGCGCCGGGCGAGGCCATCCCGTCGCCGGCCGAGCTGGCGCGAGCGCAGCCGACGACGCCCCCCGCCGACTGGCAGCGGCTGCTCGCCGGCATCGCGCACCAGCGTCAGGTCGGCGGCGACCTCGGCGCCCGGCTCCACCACGGCCTGGCCGCCGCCGGGCGCCGCTACCGCTACGTCGCCGCCGCCGGCAGCGACCACCCGGAGCTGCCGGCGGCCCGGGTCGACGGCGCCTTCGCCCGCCTCGAGGCCGGCGCCGAAGTGGTCGTCGGACCGGCGGCGGACGGCGGCTACTACCTGATCGGCGCCCGCCGCGAAGCCCTCGATCCGAGGCTCTTCGCCGGCGTTCCCTGGAGCTCCGGCGCGGTGCTCCGGACCACCCTCGCCAACGCCGCGTCCCTCGGCCTCGAGGTCGCCCGCCTGGAGCTCGGCCACGACGTCGACGAGCCGGCCGACCTCGAGCGCCTGGCGGCGCGCCTGGCGTCCGGCGGGCGCGCCAGCGGCGCCTGTCCCCACACCCGGGCGCTGCTCGAGGCCTGGGGCATGCTGCGGGCGGTGCCGGCATGAAGGTGCTCACCGCCGCCGAGATGCAGGCCGTCGACCGCCGGGCGATCGACGAGCTCGGCATCCCCGGCCCGGTCTTGATGGAAAACGCCGCCGCCGGCGTCACCGACGCCCTGCTCGAGCGCTTCCCCCACGCCGCCGACGTCGCCGTCCTCGCCGGCCCGGGCAACAACGGCGGCGACGGCCTGGCCGTCGCCCGCCTGCTCGACGGCCGCGGCGTCGCCTGCCGGGTCTTCCTGGTGCTGCGCTCCTCCCCTCCCCGGGGCGACGCCGCCCTCCAGCTGCAGATCCTCGAGCGCGCCGGCATCGAGGTCGTGCGGGTGACGCCGGAGACCTCCCTCGAGCCGGTGCTCGCCGCCTGCCGCCAAGCCGACGTCGTCGTCGACGCCCTCTTCGGCACCGGCTTGAGCCGCCCCCTGGCGGGCCACTTCGCCGGCCTGATCGACGGCGTCGCAGCCTGCGGCACGCCGGTCCTGGCGGTCGACCTGCCGAGCGGCCTCGACGCCAGCCGCCACCAGCTCATCGGCCCCTGCCTTGCCGCCGAGCTCACCGTCACCTTCGCCCTGCCCAAGGTCGCCCACCTGCTGCCGCCGGCGGCGGAGAGGATCGGCGAGCTGGTGGTCGCCGACCTCGGCCTGCCGCGGCGCCTGCTCGAAGAAGCCGAAGCATCCCTCCACCTGCTGCTGGCCGAGGAGCTCGCCCCCCTCCTGCCGCCGCGGGCCGCCGACGGCCACAAGGGGCGCTTCGGCCACGTGCTGATCGTCGCCGGTGCCCCGGGTACCGCCGGCGCCGCCGTCCTCGCCGCCCGCGCCGCCCTGCGCGGCGGCGCCGGCCTGGTCACCTGCGCCGTGCCCGCCCCGCTTCAGCCGCTGGTCGACGGCGCCTCCCTCGAATCCATGACCCTCGCC
>RFGL01000472.1 GCA_003697015.1 Acidobacteriota bacterium
CCCCCGGGGCGAGGATCACCGACAGGTCGTCGGCGGCGGCGAGCAGCGGCCGGACGTCGCCGTAGCGGGTGTAGCGGCCGGGGAACGGCAGCCACGGGGAGCTGCGGCTCACCGTCTCGTAGTCGAAGACGTGGGGGGCGTTGGGCGCCCGCCGCAGAAGGGCCGAGAAGCCGCGCCGGCGCAGCTCGGCGGCGGTGGGCAGGAGGCGCGCGACCACCGCTGCGTCGCCGTCGGCGGGGGCGGTCGACCAGGCGATGCGATCCCAATGCAGCCACAGGTTGGTGACGATGCGCAGGCGCCGGGCGCCGCGGGGCAGGGGCGGCACCTCGACCACCATGGTCTTGGTCTTGCCGGCGGGGAAGCCCATGTCGGCGGTCAGCAGCCGCCAGCCGCCGGCGGTCTCGACCTCCAGCCGCGGCGCCAGGGGCGCCAGGTCGTCGCGCTGGGCGACGGCGAGGTTGATGCTGGCGTCGGTGGGGAAGATCCAGCCGTCGAGGTGCAGGCGCAAGGGGCCCTCCGGCGCCGTACCGAGATCGAGGACGAAGCTCCAGGGCGCTGCCGCCAGCCCCTGGTAGGGGCTCTTGACGTAGCCCGCGGCGTAGACCTCGTCGCGCCGGGCGACGGCGCCGGTGACGTCGCGGCCGCGGCCGTCGATCGCCGCCGCCAGGGGCCGTAGGTCGCGGCTGGCGAGCACCCGATCGACCGGCGGCGCGACGCCGGGGACGATGCGCAGGTTCGACGCCACCTCGACCGCCGCCGGGTGGTCGACCACCCACAGCCGCAGGTGGTCGAAGAAGGCCGCTTCCCACAGCTCCTCGGTGATGCGCAGCTCGTAGCGGCCGTCCCGCACCGCCAGGCCGTCGATGCGCACCAGCTCGTCGGGATCGCTCGCCGCCCACTGCCCGGGACCGACCGGCAGGCCGATCGGCGCCCCCCACAGGAGGTCGGTGACGAAGGCGAAGCGTTCGCCGTCCCAGGCATAGAGAAAGGGGCAGCTGCCCTTGAGCACCTGCTCCTCGACCAGCCGCTGGCGGCCGGCGACCTGGAAGCGGTTCTGCGGTACGCCGTTGGTCCAGGTGACCCGCAGCACCTCCGCCGCCCGCTGGTCGCCGAGCCCGAGGTGGACGACGTCGGCGTCGGCCTCGCGGAATTGGTAGGCGCGGCCGTTCTTGACCTCCACCGCGGCGCCGATGCCGAGCACGTTGTTCTTGCTGTTGCCCTTGGTCAGCCCCCGCAGGCGCAGGGCCAGCCAGCCGTTGGCCTCGCCGCCCGTGCCGAGCAGCCGGTGGAGGCCGCCGGCGCCGGCCACCACCAGATCGAGGTCGCCGTCGAGATCGAGGTCGCGGGCGACGATGGCGCTGGCGCGGGCCGGGGCGCCGCTGACCCGGCGCAGCAGGAAGCGCCCGGCTCCGCCCTGGCCGAGGACCCGCACGCCGTCCTCGCCGGCGGTGGCGAGGTCGAGGCGGCCGTCGTTGTCGGCGTCGAAGGCGATCACCGCCGCCGCCGCGCCGGCGTCGCGCAGGCCGAGGAGGGTCCAGGGTTCGAAGCGGCCGCCGCGGTTGTGCCAGGCGCGCAGGCCGCCCGCCGCCGCCACCAGGTCGGGCCGGCCGTCGTTGTCGAGGTCGGCCGAGATGACGGCGGTCGCCGCCGGCACGCCGGCCAGGCCGCCGGCGGCGGTGCGGTCGGCGAATTGCCCCTGGCGCAGGTTGTCGAGCCAGCTCAGGCCGCCGCCGTGGGCCAGCAGGAGGTCGAGGTCGCCGTCGCGGTCGAGGTCGCTGGCCACCGCCGCTGCCGCCCGCTTGGGGGTGGCGGCGGGCAGGGCTCGGGCGCCCACCGCCTCGAGGGGGCCGGCGAGGTTGTTGCGGTAGAGCTCGACGCCGCCGGCGCCGGCCAGCGCCAGGTCGAGATCGCCCTCGATGTCGAAGTCGATCGCCGCCGCCGCCGTGCCGCCGCCGGCGAGGCCGAGGTCCTCGGGCGCCCGGCTCAGGGTGCCGTCCCCGGCGCCCAGCCAGACGGCTTCGGCGCCGGCGCCGAAGCCGATCACGTCGAGGTGGCCGTCGTTGGTCAGGTCGGTGGCGAGGAGGCCGTCGACGCCGGCGGCGGGCAGCTCCGCCGCCAGCCGCCAGCCGTCCCTGGCCAGGCGCACCTCGAGCACGTCGCCGGCCCCTTCGTCGCCGGCGCGCACCCGCACCAGGTCGGGCTTCTCGTCGCCGTCGAGGTCGCCGGCGGCGAGGGCCCGGCCGCGGCTGGGACGGGGGTCGAGGACCTCGCCGCGGAAGGTGACCGGCAGGGCGTCGCCGAAGCGGCTGGGGGGCGGCTCGGCGGCGAAGCGCTCGAGCGGGATGCCCTGGATGCCGGTGCGCAGCTCGCGCAGGCTCTCGCGGAACATCGGCGTCACCTTGAGCACGTTCTCGAGCCGCATCACCGGCACCCGGGCCTGCCGCACGTCCTCCCCCTCGAGGGCGTCTCGCGCCGCCGCCATGGCGCGTTCGGCGATCGGCGGCGCCTGCCACAGGAGCTCGTCGATGCGCAGCAGCGCGCGGCTGGCGGTGGCGCGGTCGCCGCCGTCGATCGCCTGGCGGGCGAGCTGCAGCAGGACGACGAGGTTTTCCGGCCGCAGCCGCGCCAGGCCCTCGAGGGCGCGGCGGGCGGCGGCGTCGTCGCCGGCGAGGGTGGCCTGGTTGAGCAGGGCGTAGAGCACCTCGACGTCGTCGGGGGCGGCGGTGGCCGCGGCCTCGAGGGCGTCGACGGCGGCCTCGAGATCGCCGCTCCACTGCAGGATCTCCCCCTTGATCGCCAGCAGATCCGCCCGCCCCGGCGCCTGCTCCAGCCCGCGCTCGATCGCGGCCAGGGCGCCGGCGTACTTCTGCTGGCGCAGCAGGGCGATCGCCAGGTCGGCCCAGGGCAGGGGATCGTCGGGCAGGATCTCGACCAGCCGGCGGAAGGTCGCTTCCGCCTCTTCCGGCTTTTCGTTCTCGAGCTCCGCCAGCCCCCGGTTCTTGAGCGCCACGGCGTCGTCGGGGATGCGGCCGAGCAGCGCCGCCGGCAGGGCGAAGGCGAGGGCGAGGAGGAAGCCGGGGCGTCCCATGGCAGGGCCTAGAGGTTGCGCCGGTAGGCGCCGCCGACCTCGTAGAGGGCGGTGGTGATCTGGCCGAGGCTCGCGTGCTCGACGGCGGACATCAGCTCGGCGAAGAGGTTGCCGCCGTCGAGGGCGGTGCGGCGCAGGCGGTCGAGGGCGGCGGGGGCGTCGTCCCGGTGGCGGGCGTGGAAGTCGCGCAGGCGCTCCAGGGCGGCGCGCTTCTCCTCCGCGGTGGCGCGGGAGAGGGGGATCTCGCGCGGCTGCTGGGCCTGCTCCGGATCCTTGGGCAGGAAGGTGTTGACGCCGATGATCGGCAGCTCGCCGGAATGCTTCAGGCGCTCGTACTTGAGCGAGTCGTCCTGGATGACGCCGCGCTGGTATTGGAGCTCCATCGCCCCCAGGACGCCGCCGCGCTCGGTCAGGCGGTCGAATTCGGCCAGCACCGCCTCCTCCACCAGGTCGGTGAGCTCCTCGACGATGAAGCTGCCCTGGGTGGCGTTCTCGCAGAAGGTGAGGCCGAATTCCTTGTTGATGATCAGCTGGATGGCCATCGCCCGGCGCACGGATTCCTCCGTCGGCGTGGTGATCGCTTCGTCGTAGGCGTTGGTGTGCAGGCTTTGGGCGTTGTCGTAGGTGGCGAGCAGGGCCTGGAGGGTGGTGCGGACGTCGTTGAACTGGATCTCCTGCGCGTGCAGGCTGCGGCCGCTGGTCTGGATGTGGTACTTGAGCATCTGGCTGCGGGCGCCGGCGCCGTAGCGCTCCTTGAGCGCCACCGACCAGATGCGCCGCGCCACCCGCCCGATCACCGTGTACTCCGGGTCCATGCCGTTGGAGAAGAAGAACGACAGGTTGGGAGCGAAGTCGTCGATCGCCATGCCCCGGGCGAGGTAGTACTCGACGTAGGTCAGGCCGTTGGCGAGGGTGAAGGCGAGCTGGTGGATGGGGTTGGCGCCGGCTTCGGCGATGTGGTACCCGGAGATCGAGACGCTGTAGAAGTTGCGCACCCGGTGATCGATGAAGTATTGCTGCACGTCGCCCATCATGCGGAGGGCGAATTCGGTGGAGAAGATGCAGGTATTCTGCCCCTGGTCTTCCTTCAGGATGTCGGCCTGGACGGTGCCGCGCACTTGCTGGAGCGCGTCCCCGGCGATGCGCCGGTATTCCTCCTCCGACAGCAGGGCGCGCACCTCGGACCAATCGGCGCCGCGCCGGCGGTCGGGTTGCAGCTCCTCCGCCTCGCTGATCGCAAGCCGCCCCTCGCGGCGCAGGAAGCGGCGGCACTGCTGGCGGATGGCGGCGTTCATGAAGAAGGCGAGGATGGTCGGTGCCGGGCCGTTGATGGTCATCGACACCGAGGTGCGCGGATCGCAGAGGTCGAAGCCGGCGTAGAGCTGCTCCGCCTCTTCGACGGTGAAGACCGAGACCCCGGACTCGCCGATCTTGCCGTAGACGTCGGGCCGCTCGCCCGGATCCTCGCCGTAGAGGGTGAGGGAGTCGAAGGCGGTCGACAGGCGTTTCGCCGGCTGGCCGTCGGCCAGGTAGTGGAAGCGCTTGTTGGTGCGCTCGGCCGAGCCCTCGCCGGCGAACATGCGGGTCGGGTCCTCGAACTTGCGTTTGAACGGGTAGACCCCGGCGGTGTAGGGGAAGCGGCCGGGGACGTTCTCCAGCAGCCGCCAGCGCAGGCGGTCGCCGGCGCCGCGGAAACGCGGCAGGGCGACCTTGGGGACCGCCAGGCCGGAGAGGGACGGGCGGTGGGTCTCGACCTCGACCTCGCGGCCGCGTACGGCGTAGCGGTAGACCTCGTCGCGGTAGCGCTGCCGCCAGGCGTCCCAGCCGGCGAGCACCTCGCGGCAGCGCCCATCGAGACGCGCCAGGAGGGCGTCGTGCTCGGCGGCGAGCGCCTGCTGGGCGTCGCCTTCGGCGCCGGCGGCGAGGGGCTGCCAGTCGCCCGCCGCCGCGACGCCGAGGTGGGCGAGGGCGCGGCGCAGGGCGTCGATTTCGTCGGCCAGCTCGGCCTGCTCCTCGGCCCAGCGGCGGTAGGCCCGGCAGTCGCCGGCGATCTCCGCCAGGTAGCGTTCGCGGCCGCTGGGGATGAGCGGCTCGACGTCGCTCGTCACCCGCACCTCGTCCGCCGGATAGCGGCTCGTCCACCCCAGCTCGAGCTTGCGATCGAGAGCGGCGATCAGGTGGCCGTAGAGGGCGTTGACCCCGCGGTCGTTGAAGTGGGCGGCGCTGGTGCCGAAGACCGGCAGGGTGTCCGGATCGAGGTCGAAGAGGCCGCGGTTGCGCTGCACCTGCTTGCGGACTTCGCGCAGGGCGTCCTGGGAGCCGCGGCGGGTGAATTTGTTGATCACCACCAGGTCGGCGTAGTCGAGCATCTCGATTTTCTCGAGCTGGCTCGGGGCGCCGTACTCGGCGGTCATGACGTAGAGCGACAGGTCGCAGATCTCGGTGATCGCGCTATCCCCCTGGCCGATGCCGGCGGTCTCGACGATCACCAGGTCGAATCCCGGCCGCACCACCTCGAGCACCGGGCGGATCGCCGCCGACAGCTCGCCGCGGGCGCCGCGGGTGGCGAGGGAGCGCAGGTAGACGCGGTCCGAGTCGCGGATGCTGTTGAAGCGGATGCGGTCGCCGAGCAGCGCCCCGCGGGTGCGCCGGCGGGTGGGGTCGACGCAGACGACGGCGATGCGCTTGTCGGGGAAGTCGCCGAGGAAGCGGCGCACCAGCTCGTCGGTGAGGCTCGACTTGCCCGCCCCGCCGGTGCCGGTGATGCCGACCACCGCCGCCGTCCGGGCCACCCCGGCGGCCTCGGCGATGGCCGCCGCCGTCGCCGCCCCGGCCGCCTTGTGGCCGTTGCCCGAGAAGGGTTCGAGGCCGACCTCGACGCGGGTGATGTCGCGCGCCAGCAGCTGGTAGGCGCCGTTGCGCTCCGGCTTGAGGGCGGCGAGGTCGAAGTCGCAGCCCTTCATCACCTCGTTGATCATCCCCTGCAGCCCCATGCGGCGGCCGTCGTCGGGGGAGAAGATGCGGTCGATGCCCGCCGCGTGCAGGGCCTCGATCTCGCGCGGCACGATGGTGCCGCCGCCGCCGCCGTAGATCTTGACGTGCCCCGCCCCCTGCTCGTCGAGACGCCGGCGCAGGTAGGTGAAGAATTCCATGTGGCCGCCCTGGTAGCTGGTGACGGCCACCCCCTGGGTATCTTCCTGGATGGCGGCGGTGACGATCTCGTCGACGCTGCGGTTGTGCCCCAGGTGGACGACCTCGGCGCCGGTGGCCTGCAGGATGCGGCGCATGACGTTGATCGACGCGTCGTGGCCGTCGAAGAGCGACGTGGCGGTGACGATGCGCACCGGGTTCCGGGGCTGGTAGGGAGCGGTCTCGGTCATGGCGGTTCCTCGGCAGAGACGGCGCGGCCTGCGCGCCCCGATCTTACCTCGCATCGGCGCCCGGCGCCCACCGCCTCAGCGGCGCCGGGCGCGCTGGTCGCGGCGCTGCTCTTCGCGCCGGCGTTTCTTGCTCGCCGCCCAGGAGCAGATCGGGCAGGCGTCGAAGTCGTGGAAGCGTGCCGGACAGTGCTCGCGGCCGAAATAGATGATCTGCAGGTGGAGCGTATTCCAGCGCTCGCGGGGGAAGGTCCGTTTCAGGTCGCGCTCGGTCTTGACCACGCTCGAGCCGTCGGACAGGCGCCAGCGCGCCGCCAGGCGATGGATGTGGGTGTCGACCGGGAAGGCCGGGTGACCGAAGGCCTGGGCCATCACCACCGAGGCGGTCTTGTGGCCGACCCCGGGCAGGGCCTCGAGCTCGTCGAAGGTATCGGGCACGACCCCGCCCCGGCGGGCGAGGATCTCGGACAAGGCCTTGACGTTCCTGGCTTTCTGCGGCGCCAGGCCGAGCTGGCGGATGTGGTTGCGGATCTCCTCTTCCGGCAGCCGCGCCATCGCCTCCGGGGTGGGGGCGCGGGCGAAGAGGGCCGGGGTCACCTCGTTGACCTTCTTGTCGGTGGTCTGGGCGGAGAGCAGGACGGCGATCAGCAGGGTGAAGGGGTCGCGGTGATGCAGCGGGATCGGCACCTCGGGGTAGAGGCGGTCGAGGATGGTCATGATGCGCTCGGCGCGCTCGCTTCGGGTCATCCGTCCTGCTCCTGGCGAAATCAGCCCAACAGCTCGTCGACCTCGCGGTCGAAGCCGAGGAAGACCGGCTCGGGGGCGAGGGTAACACCGAAGACCTCGCGCACGCGGCAGCGGATCTCCCGCGCCAGGCCGACGATCTCCGCCGCGCGGGCACCGCCGAGGTTGACCAGGGCGAGGGCGTGGCGGCTGGAGATCGCCGCCCGACCGCGGCGGTAGCCGCGGCGGAAGCCCGCCGCCTCGATCAACCAGGCGGCGGCGATCTTCAGCCGTCCGTCCGCCGCCGGGAAGGCCGGCATCGGCCGCGCGACGCCGCGCCGGCGGGCGATCTGCCGCACCTCGGCGGCACGTTCCGCCGTCACCTGCGGATTGACGAAGAAGGAACCGGCGCTCCGCCGGTTGGGATCGCCGGCCTCGATCACCATCGACTTCGCCCGCCGCACCTCGAGCACCGCCGCGCGTACCTCGGCCGGCGTCGGCGGCGGTCCGTCGCGACCGGCGAAGCGCTCCTCGAGGTCGGCGTAGCGCAGGGTGCCGCGGTCGGTGCGGGGGAGGCGGAAGCTCACCCGCGTCACCACGTAGCGCTGGCGCCAGCGGCCCTTGAAATGGCTGTGGCGGTAGGCGAAGCCGCAGTGGGCGGCGGCGATCCGGCGCCGCCTGCCGCTGCGGCGCTCGACCACGTCGACGTCGGCGATCGATTCCGCCACCTCCTGGCCGTAGGCACCGACGTTCTGGATCGGCGCCGCACCGACCAGGCCGGGGATGCCGCTCAGGCACTCGAGGCCGCCGAGACCGCGCGCCACCGCGCGGGTCACCAGCTCGTCCCACGGCACGCCGGCGGCGGCCGCCACCCGCACCCACCCGCCTTCGTCGCGCCAGCTCAGGGTGCGGTCGTCGAGCCGCGCCACCAGGCCGTCGTAGCCGCGGTCGGCGACCAGCAGGTTGCTGCCCCCGCCGAGGACGAAGAAGGGCAGGGAACGGCGTTCGGCGAGCTCGAGGGCGGCGACCAGGGCCGGGACGTCCGGGCAGCGGGCGAGGTAGCGCGCCGGCCCGCCGACGCCGAGGGTGGTGAGCTCGGCGAAGGGCACCTGCTCGGCCAGGGGCAACGGCGGATCCGGGGCGGCGGAGGAGCGCATCACCGGCACAGGATACGTTCAAACCCCCGGCCGCCACCAGCCCGGCGCCCCGTCGCCTGCCGGCCGGGGCCCCCTGTGGTAGCGTGCGGCGCACGCCATGACCTCCCCCCGGCCCGAGATCCCGGTAGCGCGCGGCGCGCGCCAGCGCTTCGAGCTCGACGGCTTGCTGAGCGCCGGGGGCCGGGTCGACCTCGGCGACCTCGGTCGCGTCCGCCGGTTGGCGCAGGCGCTCAACGCCGGCCGCGCCGCCGGCGGGCGCGGGGTCCGCGCCGGCGAGCTCCACGCCCTCGGCCTGATCCACCAGCTCCTGCGTCAGATCCTCGCCGACTACCGCCGGCGTCATGGCGACGTCCTGCGCCGGGCCCTCGAGTGGTTGATCGCCCGTCACGGCAAGGATCGGGTCGAGCGCCTCCTGCGCATCTTCGACGACGTCTTCGGCCCGCCGCCGGCGGCCGGCGAGGGGCCGGCGGCCGGCGAACGCCCTCCCGAAGCGGTGCTCGAAGACCTCCTGGTGCTGTGGCTGATCCACGACAACCCGGCCGCCGAGCCGCTGCGCGAGCTCGTCGACGACGGCGAGCTCGAGGCCGCCACCGGCTACCGTTCCCTGATCGCCGAGCTGGAGGACTTCTTCGCCCGCCAGCCGCCGGCGGACGACGGCGGGAGCAGCCTCTTCGCCCGCCTGCGGCAGCCGGCGCAGCGGGCGCCGTCCTCCCTCAGCCGGCAGCTCGAGGCGATGCTCGAGGAGCGCCGGCCGCGACCGGCGCCGGCCACCGAGCGCATCCTCCTCGGCCTCGACCTGATGCGCGAGGAAGAGCGGCCGCTCTTCGTCCCCGGTCCGCCGCCGCCGCCGCCGGTGCACGATTTCGCCGACCTCGAGGGCAGCGCCGCGCGCTACGCCGCCGACGCCTCGTGGATGACCGAGCTGGTGCTGGTGGCGAAGAACGTCCTGGTATGGCTCGAGCAGCTGTCGCGCGCCCGCGGCGAGCCCATCCGCCGGCTCGACCAGATCCCCCAGGCCGAGCTCGAGCGCCTCGCCGGCTGGGGCATCAACGGCCTGTGGCTGATCGGCGTCTGGCAGCGCAGCCGGGCGTCGGCGCGGATCAAGCAGCTCACCGGCAACCCGGATGCCGTGGCCTCGGCCTACGCCATCGACGAGTACCGCGTCGCCGACGCCCTGGGTGGCGAGGAGGCGCTGGCGGTGCTCGCGTCGCGCGCCGCGCGAGCCGGCCTGCGCCTGGCCTGCGACATGGTGCCCAATCACACCGGCATCGATTCGCGCTGGCTGCTGGAGCATCCGGAGCGCTTCCTCGCCCTCGACCGCAGCCCCTTCCCGGGCTACTCCTTCGACGGTCCGGACCTCTCCCCCGACCCGCGGGTCGCCATCCACCTGGAGGACGGCTACTACGACCGCAGCGACGCCGCGGTGGTCTTCCGCCGCCGCGATCGCACGAGCGGTGAGACGCGCTACGTCTACCACGGCAACGACGGCACCGGCCTGCCGTGGAACGACACCGCGCAGCTCGACTTCCTGCGTCCGGATACCCGCCAGGCGGTGATCGAGACCATCCTCGAGGTCGCCCGCCGCTTCCCGATCATCCGCTTCGACGCCGCCATGACCCTGGCGCGCCAGCACGTCCAGCGCTTGTGGCATCCGCCGCCGGGCAGCGGCGGCGACGTCCCCAGCCGCGCCGAGCACGCGGTGAGCCCGGAGGAATTCGACCGCGCCATGCCCGAGGAGCTGTGGCGGCAGGTGGTGGAGCGGGTGGCGCAAGAGGCCCCCGGCCCCCTGCTCCTGGCGGAGGCCTTCTGGCTGATGGAAGCCTACTTCGTGCGCACCCTCGGCCTGCATCGGGTCTACCACAGCGCCTTCATGCACATGCTGCGCGACGGCAAGAACGGCGAGCTGCGCCAGCTGATCAAGAACGCCTTGGCCTTCGATCCGGCGATGCTGCAGCGTTTCGTCAACTTCCTGACCAATCCCGACGAGGCCACCGCTGCCGAGCAGTTCGGCCGCGGCGATCGCTACTTCAGCGCCGCGGTGCTCCTCGCCACCTTCCCCGGCCTGCCCCTCTTCGGCCACGGCCAGATCGAGGGTCTGGTGGAGCGTTACGGCATGGAGTACCACCGCCCGCGGCTCGACGAGCGGCCGGACGAGGGCATGATCGCCCACCACCGGCGGGTGCTGGTGCCCCTGCTCGAGCGCCGGGCGCTCTTCGCCAGCGCCGATGGCTTCGAGCTCTACGACGTCGCCGGCGAGGGCGGGGAGGTGCTGGAGGACGTCTACGCCTTCAGCAACCGCCACGGCGGGGAAGGCGCCCTGGTGCTGGTGTGCTACCGCGCCGCCGCGGCGCGCGGCCGCCTCCACCGCGCGGCGCCGCGTCGCGACGCCGGCGGCGAAACGCGCCGCGCCACGTTGTTCGCCGCCCTCTTCGGCGGCGCCGCCGGCGGCGGGGAGGGGCCGGACGGCGAGGAGGATCTCGACGATCTCTTCGTGCGTTTCCGCGACCTCCACCGGGAGCTCGACTACCTGCGCCCGGCGGCGCAGCTGGCGGCGGAGGGGCTGGCGGTCGACCTCGGTCCCTACGAGTTCCGCGTGCTGGTCGACTTCCGTCTGCTGCGCGACGCCGACGGCAGCTGGCGCAAGCTCTGGCGGCGGCTCGGCGAGCGCGGTGCGCCGAGCCTGGCCGACGCCCTGCGCAGCACCCGCCTGGCCGACCTGGAGCTGCCCCTGCTCTCGATCTTCGACCCCCAGCTCTTCCGCCGTCTGGCGGCGCCGGCGAGCGAGGCCGAGGCGGCGGACGCACCGGCGAGCGAGGCCGAGGCGGCGGAGGCGCCGCCGGCCGACCTCGACGGCGACGCCGCGCTCCTCGCCCTGCCCCTGGCCGAGCAGGTGGCGCGCCGCCTGGAAGCGGTGCTGGCGGTGGTGGCGTCGCATCCGGCGCTGGAGCTGGCGCCCGGCCCCGGTGCCGCCCGCACCGTCGCCGCCGCGGTGGCGGCTCG
>RFGL01000473.1 GCA_003697015.1 Acidobacteriota bacterium
AGCACGAAGCCGCCGGCCGACCACAGCAGTCGCTGGCGCCAGAGATGCGATCGATCGCCCATCGCCGACAGCATATCCGACCGCCCGCCGCCAGCGACGGAGGGCGCCGCGTGAGCGGCAAGGGACGGTGGCGTCCGCTGCTCGACGGGGAGGTGGCGGAGCAGGCCTGGGAAGCGGTGCTGGCGGTGGCGCAGGCGCTCCGCGAGCGCCCGCCGGCGGTCTCCTGGCGAGCCTACGCCGGGCGCGAGAACGCCAGCCTGGCAAGCGGCACCGCCGGCCTGGCGGTCTTTTTTTCCTACCTCGCCGACGCCCGCCCCGGCGAAGGCTGGGAGGAGGTCGCCGAACGCCACCTCGACCACGCCTTCGAGACCCTGGCTTCGCAGCCCATGCCCCACCTCTTCTACGGCGGCTTCAGCGGCGTCGGCTGGGCGGTGGAGCACCTGACCGGCCGGCTGCTCGAGGCTGAGGAGGACGAGGACGAGGCGAACGACGTCGACCAGGCCTTGCTCAAGGCGCTGGAGCACCCCTTCCGGCGCGGCGACTACGACCTGGTCGGCGGTCTCGCCGGCCTCGCGGTCTACGCCCTCGAAGCCCTGCCGCGGCCCAGCGCCCGCGCATGTCTCGAGCGGGTGATCGACCAGCTGGAAGCGATGGCGGAGGAGCAGCCGCCCGGCCTCACCTGGTTCAGTCCGCCGGAGATGCTGCCCGAGTGGCAACGCGAGGTGGCGCCCCGGGGCTACTACAACCTGGGGGTCGCCCACGGGGTGACGGCGGTGGCGACGGTGCTGGCCTTGAGCGCTGCCGCCGGGGTGGAGGTGGATCGCTGCCGGCGGCTGCTCGAGCCGGCGATGCGGTGGATCTTCGCCCAGCGCCGGGACGCCGGCGAGACCCCGGACGGCCACTGGAGCTTCCCCAGTTGGGTGGCGGTTGGGGTGCCGCCGCAGCGCTCGCGTTTCGGCTGGTGCTACGGCGATCCGGGGGCCGCCGCCGCCCTGCTGCTGGCGGCGCGGGCGGTGGGGGAGGAGACCTGGGCGCAGCAGGCCCTCGAGGTCGCGCGGCGGGCAGCCGGGCGCTCGCCGGAGACCGCTCTCATCCGCGACGCCGGCTTATGACACGGCGCGGCGGGGGTCGGGCACCTCTTCAATCGGTTGTACCAGGCGAGCGGCGATCCGCGGCTGGCGGCGGCCGCGCGTTTCTGGCTCGCCCACGCCGTCGAGCTGCGCCGGCCGGGGGAGGGCGTCGGCGGCTACCTCTCCTGGGAGCAGGGGGAGAGCGGCGAGCTGGAGTGGCGGGCCGAACCCGGCGTCCTCACCGGCGCCGCCGGCGTCGCCCTGGCGCTCCTCGGCGGGCTCGCGGCGGTCGAACCGGCCTGGGATCGCCTGCTGCTGTGCGACGTGCCGCCGCGTTCCAGCCCGGATCTCAACCCTTCTTCCTGACCGCTTTCTTCTTGCGCTCCGCCTGCTGGCGCGCCAGCCGCGAGCGGTAGACCCGGTAGAGGAAATCGTAGAGCACCAGCTCGTGGGCGCGGCCATCGGAGCGCAGCAGGCGGTTGGTGAACATGTGGACGAAGCTCGGCGCCAGATCGGCGAGGGGCTGGATCAGGCGGCCGGCGGCCTCTCTCCGGCGCAGCTCGGCGACCACCGGCAGCAGGGCGCGGGACCGCCCGGCGAGGGCGGCGAAGCCCGGCGCCAACGGGTGGTCGGCGGACGGCGCGGGATCGAGCACCGACTCGATGGCGTCGCGCAGCTGGCGCAGGCGGCCTCCCAACTGCTTGCGGAACCCCCCTTCGACGCCGAACTCGAGGGCGTAGGCGCGCTGCATGCGCTCGAGCACGTCGAGCTTGCCCTCGCCGCTCAGGCCGAGATCGTCGAGCAGCAGGTCGATGCCGCGCAGGGTCAGCTGCCAGCGGGCGGTGGCGCCCTCGTCGCCTTCCAGCTGCTCGACGATCGCCAGCACCGCCTCGCTGTCGGCGTGGAAGAAGCGCTCCGCCACCTCGATGCCCTCGTCGCCACCGTAGCGCTCGATCTCGCGCTCGTAGGTGTCGAGCTGCACGCGCCACAGCTGGCCGTCGTCGAGGCGCGGGCGGAGCGCCGCCTCGAGGGCGGGGAGCACTTCGCGCTGAAGCCGCTCGGGCGCGCCGTGGAGACGCAGCCGCAGGTGCCAGTGGGGGTCGCCGTAGCGGATGAAGAACCAGCGCTCGGCCGCACCGCTGGCGAGCGCCCGGCGCACCACCGGCGCCACCACCTCGCGCAGCAGCCGGTCGGCGGTCGAGCTGCCGGTGTAGAGCTTGGCGTAGAGCCACTCCGAACCGGGCGGAAAGGCGCGGCGGACGCGGCCGGTGGACGGCGGCGGGCGCCGCGGACGGGGGCTCGGCGGACGGCGGGCGACGAAGGGGATCAGCAGCTCGTGGTGAAAGCGCCCTTCGGGGCCCTCGAACCACAGGTCGCCGCCGGCCGGGAAGGGCTCGCACAAGGTCAGCTGGCCGCGGCGGCGGACGAGGGCGAGGAAGGCGTCGATGGAGAGGACGTTGTCGAGGTCGACGAGGAGCTCGTTGTCGCCGTCGACCAGCATCACCCTCCGCGGCAGGCGGCGGCGCTCGCGCCACGCCTGCACCGCGCGGAAGCGCGCCGCCCCGGCTGCCTTCGCCAGCTTCTTGATCTCCTCGCCCTCCACCCGCCAGCGGGCCCGCGCCAGCACCAGCCGGCCGCTGGTCACCCGCGGCAGGAAGCTCAGGCTCTCGAACGGCCCCCAGTACCAGCTCAGGCCCTCGCGCACCTTCTGGCTCTGCAGGGTGCAGAGGAAGCGGTAGAGGCCGAGGCTGCGGTTGCTGAAGTTGTGGGCGCTGGTCAAACGCGGGATCACCTGCCGTCCGAGGCTCTTCGAGTAGAGCACGACGGCGTCGCCGGCCACCGACACCAGCAGGTCGGTGATCGGGATCTGACGCTCCGCCGGGGCGCCGCTGCGGCCGAGGAAGGGGATCTCGTAGTCGCGCAGCACCGGGCGCGAGAGGATGTTGCCGATGCGCCCTTCCGGCAGGTGGACGATCTCGGCGAAGATCGCCTCCGGCGCCAGCTTCTCTTCCGCCCGCAGGTGCTCTTCGACCCGCCGGTGCAGCTCGCCGTCGGCGTGGCAGAAGCGCCCCAGCAGACGGGCACCGGACGGGCCGTAGGCGCCGCGCAGCAGGAGCTTGAAGTCGCCCGCGGCGAGGGCTTCGGCGGACTCCGCCGCCACCGCGGCCATCACCTGGAAGGCGTCGGGCAACGGCGGCCGCGGTTCGTCGTCGAGGGCGGCGAGATCCTTCTCACGCAACTCGAGGGTGGTCTCCCCGCGGGCCAGCAGCTCCTCCAGCCGGGTCATCAGGAGGTGCTCGCGGCCGGCCCAGGGCATGCGCGGCAGCTCCTCCGTCGGCCGCGGGGGAAAGGCCAGGCCTTCGAGCAGGGGGGCGGCTTCGGCGCCGATCTGGCCGGAGCGACCGAAGCCGATCCCCACTTCTTCGTCCAGCACCTCGACCAGGGGCACCGCGCGACCGTCCTCGTAGCGCGCTTGGAAGTCCTGGCGGAAGCGCGCCAGGCTGTCCTCCCGCAGGCGCCCGAGGAGACGATGGAGCAGCCCCAGCCCCCGCCCGAGCTCCTCGATGACCTCATCGCCGAGGCTGGCGCGGATGGCCGGTTTGACCATGTCGACCTGGAAGAGCAGCGGCAGCTCGACCTTGGCCGGCAGCTGCTCGAGGCGCTGAGCCACCGCCTCATAGCGTGCCGGCGCAGCCCCCAGGCCGCCGGCGTCGAGCGCCTCGAGGTCGTCGCGCACCGCCGCCATCACCGCCGCCGCCGGCCGCGTTTCCGGCTGCGCCTGCAGCTGGTCGATCAGCTCGTGGATCGGCTCCGGACCGGTGACCAGGGGCTCGAGGTCGGAGACCAGGAGCTGGCTGTCGATCAGCTCGCCGACGAATTCCTCGGCCTCGTCGAAGCGGATCTCGCCGTCCGGGTCGTCGTCGACCAGGGCCTGGGCCAGCTCGGCGATGGTCGCGCCGCCGCGGGCGCGGTCCAAGGTCGCCTCCAGGTAGTCGGCGGTCTCCACCGCCACCAGGTGATGGGAGCGCACCCGGCCGCTGAGCCGCGCCTCGGCATAGCGCAGGCGACCGGCGGCGCGGTAGAGGCTGCTGCTCGGCCGGAAGCGCAGCAGGCGGCGCACCTCGGGCTGCCGGCCGAGGTCGTGGGCGAGGGTGAAGAGGTAGTCCATGTCGAGCCGGGTGTGGCGCCGGTAGGCGCGCCGCGGTGCCAGCTCCACCCGGCTCTCGCCGTCGAGCTCGCCCAGGGAGCAGCCGGAGAAGAGACCGAAGGGCGTCGGCCGGGTGGCCATGCGGTAGAAGTAGCGCACCAGGGCCTCTTCGGCCCGCCGGCCCTTCTTGCTTTCCGGGTCTTGCCGCCAGGCCGCCAGCCCCTCGACCAGGCTGGGGGAGGCGACGAAGAGCGCCTCGCCGATCTCCGGCCGCTCGATCAGGGCCTGGAGACGCCTTCGCAACCGCCGCCGATCCGCCGCCAGGGCCTGCTCCAGCTGCTCGTCGCCGGCCGCCGACGGGGCCTCGAGACCGGCGCTCCAGCGCTCCAGCTCGTCGGCCGGCAGGAGCGGCGTCCGGAAGACGAAGAAGCCGCTGGGGACGACGTCGAGCGGGGTCCGCTTGGCCATGGCTGGCGAAGGTATCATGCCGCCGGCCGGCCGCCGTCGCCGCCGCCGGTCCGAAGCCACGTCACGACAGCAGCAACAGACGATCCCAGTCCGGCTCCTGCGGGCTGATCGCGGCGAGCAGCACCAGGCCGATGCCGGGGGCGCCCATCAGGAAGCTGGCGTCGCTCCGCCAGCCCGGCTCCTCCCCCGCCGGATAGAAGGACTCGAAGCCGCCGACGCCGCGCCCCGGGCGGCGGTAGTCGAGGGTCCGCCGCAAGGCGCCGGAGGCGGCGTCGCGCAGCAGCTCGTCGCCGGTGGCCTGGTAAAAGCGGTTGAAGACGTGGGCATTGCCCGCCGCCCCGTGGCAGATGCCCGGATCGAGGACCCGCGCCGCCTCCGCCGGCACCCGCGCGGCGTGGCGGGCCAGCTCCAAGGCCTCCTCCCGCCAGTCCGACCGTCCGACGGCGGCGGCGGCGTCGAAGAGCACCCAGGCGGCTCCCAGGTCGCCGTAGCACCAGGCGACGCGGCAGGGCTCGGGGGGCTCGCCGGGCACCAGCCAGCGCGGGTAGCAGGGCTCGCCGGCGGCGACCGGCAAACGCCGGGCGAGGAGCCACGGCAGGGCGCCGTCGAGCAGCGACCGCACCCGCCGGCGCTCGATCCCCGCCCGGTAGATGCGCGCCAACAGGCCGACGATGCCGGGGATGCCGTGGGCGACGCCGAGGTTGTAGGCGCCGTGGGGGGAGCGGTCCTTGACCGACATCAGGTGCGGCGGGGTGAACCAGGTGACGGTACCCGACTCCTTCTCCGCCCAGTCGTCGAAGATCTCGACCAGGCGCCGTAAGCCGCGGCTGGCGGCGTCGCCGGGCAGGCGCTCCAGCAGGTAGACCCCGAGCCCGACCAGGCCGCCGATCAGGTCGTAGCAGTAGACCAGGCCGGGGCGCTCGAGCAGCGCCAGCACCGCGGCGTCGAGCCCGGCCAGCTCGTCGTCCTCCGGGTCGGTCTCGCTCAGGTGGCTCAACGCCCAGCCGACGCCGCACCAGCCGCCGTAGAGGTCCAGCCGATTGCCGGGCGCCAGCACGTCGTGGGCCTCCTCCAGCACCTCGTCGGCGCGTTCGTCGTCCGCGGCGCTGCCGGTCGCCTCCGCCCGGTAGGCGAAGAGCAGCGCCGCCCACGGCTCGAGGGCGCCGAGGGTGGGGAAACCGCGTTTGCGCAGGCGGCAGCGCAGCTGCTCGGGCGACGGCCGGCGCAGCTCCGCCACCACCGCCGCGACGGCATCACGCGCCCGCGCCGCGAGCTCCCCGTCGAGCAGC
>RFGL01000474.1 GCA_003697015.1 Acidobacteriota bacterium
AGCCAGCGCTGGCCGCCGGGCCACAGGTCGGCGAGGCGCGCCAGTGCGGCGCGGCGGCGCGGCAGGCTTACGAGCAGCGGCCGCCGGCGCACCACCTTGCCGGCGATCACCCGCGCCACCTCCTCGGCCTGGAGGATGCGCGGTGCGGTGAAGGTGAGGGCCGCCTCCGGCCGCGGCAGCTGCCGATCGAGCATCGGGGTGGCGACGGCGTCGGGACAGATCACGCTCACCGCCACGCCGTGGGGGCGCAGCTCCTCGGCCGCGGCCAGGGAGAAGGCGCGTACGGCGTACTTCGACGCCGAGTAGAGGGCGAGGCCCGGGATCGGCGCCAGGGCCGCCAGCGAGGCGACGTTGATCACCTGGCCGTGGCCTTGAGGGATCATCCGCGCCGCCGCCAGGCGGGTGCCGTGGACCACCCCCTTGAGGTTGACGTCGAGCTGCAGGTCGACGTCCTCGGCGCTCGCTTCCTGCACCCAGGCGAGGCGCAGCACGCCGGCGACGTTGACCACCACGTCGAGCCCGCCCCAGGTCTGCCACGCGCGGTCGAGGGCCGCCCGCCAGTCGTCCGGACGGCGGACGTCGAGGCGCGCCAGGCGCACCCGGAGCTCCGGCCAGGCGCCGGCGGCGGCCCGCCGCCGCAGGGCGTCCAGGTCGCGGTCGGTGGCCAGCAGTCGGTGGCCGCGGCGCGCCAGCTCGCCGGCCAGGGCGCAGCCGATGCCGCTGGCGCAGCCGGTGACCAGGAAGCGATCCGCTGGCGGGGACGGTGGCATCGTCGTCTCGTCGTCGCCGCCCGTGGCGGGGGCGATCGTCTTCGGGTAGGGTACCAGCACCGCACGCCGGCGCCACCCCCCGCCGCAACGCCACCGGAGAGCGTCCCGTTGAGCGACTCCGCCCCCCTGAGCACCGCCGCCGCCGTCCGCGCTCTGGTGCTCTCCGCCTTCGCCTTCAGTCTGATGGGGCTGGGGGTCAAGCTGGCCGGCCAGCGCCTGCCGAGCAGCGAGCTGGTCTTCTTCCGCGCCCTCGTCGCCCTCGTCCTCTGCGCCGTGATGCTGCGCCGCGCCGGCCTCGACCCGCGGGGACGGCACCGTGCGCTGCTCCTGTTGCGCGGCCTCTTCGGCTTCGGCGCCCTGAGCTGCTTTTTCTACGCCCTCACCCGCCTGCCCCTGGCGGAGGCGACGGTGATCCAGTACACCAATCCGATCTTCACCGCCCTGGTGGCGTCACGCCTGCTCGGCGAGCGGGCGTCGCCGCGGGTCTTCCTGGCGACGTTTCTCGGCCTCGCCGGGGTGGTGGTGATCACCCGCCCGGCGGCCCTGGCGAGCGCCCGCGCCGTCGCCCTCGAACCCCTGGCGATCCTCGTCGGGCTGCTCGGCGCGGTGCTCACCGCGGTGGCTTACGTCCTGGTCCGGCGCCTGGCGCGGGCCGGCGAGCACGAGCTGGTGATCATCCTCTACTTCCCGCTGGTGGCGGTGCCGGCGTCGGTGCCCGCCATGGTGCCCGAGATGCTGTGGCCGACGCCGGGCGAATGGCTGCTGCTGCTCGGCGTCGGCGCCGCCGCCCAGACGGCCCAGGTCTACCTCACCCGCGGCATCAAGCACCTGCCCGCCGCCCGCGCCACCGTGGTGCTCTACGCCCAGGTGGTCTTCGCCACCCTCTGGGGAATCGTGCTGCTCGGCGAGCGACCGGATCTGTGGACCGCCGCCGGCTCGCTCCTGGTTCTCGCCGGTACCGTCGTCGCCGCCCGCCGCGAGCGCCTGCCGGCTTGAGCCCGCCCGATCACGGCCAACGCGGCGGCACGAAGGGCCCGTAGGGCAGCCGGCGCACCGTCCGGCGGCGCAGGGTGCGGCGGTCGAGGGCCCACGGCTCGCGGCCGGCGACGGCGGTGGCGGCGGTGAAGTAGATCCAATCCCCGGCGGCGACGAATCCCGCCGGCAGGGACGACGCCGCGCCGGCGGCGACGTCGGCCAGCAGGCGGGTGCCGGCGGCGGTGCCGTCGCTCACCCACGGCTCGAAGCCGTGCTCGCCGTCGTCGGCGGCGAAGAGCAGCAGGCCGTCGGCGACGGCGAGGGCGTGGGGGTAGGAGCCCGCCGGCCCCGGACGCAGGTCGAGCAGGAGGCCGGTGCCCGCCGGCGTGCCGTCGCTCACCCACGGCTCGACGCCGCGGGCCTCGCCGGCGGCGACGAAGACCAGGCGCCGGCCGAGCCGCACGCTCTCCCCCACCCACGCCGGCGAGCCGTCGAGGCGCAGGTCGTGCAGCCGGACGGTGCCGGCGGCGGTGCCGTCGCTCGCCCACAGCTCGTCGCCGCCGGCGGCGCTGCGGGCGAAGAAGAGCACCCGCCCGCCGAGCGCCGCCAGCCGGCGCGGCGACGAGCCGGCGGCGCCGGGCAGGAGGTCGGCGAGAAGGCGGGTGCCGGCGGCGGTGCCGTCGCTCACCCACAGCTCGCGGCCGCTCTGCGGCTCGCCGGCGGCGAAGAGCAACCTCCCGCCGAGCTGGACGAGGTCGCCGGGGGAGGAGCTGCACGGGCCCGGGCAGAGGTCGGCGAGGCGCTCGGTGCCGGCCTCGGTGCCGTCGCTCGACCACAGTTCCACGTCCTCGCCGTGCGGCGCGGAGGCGGCGGCGAAGTAGACCTCGGCGCCGACCGCGACGAGCTCGCGGGGCGACGACGAGTGGGGCTGGGGCGGCTCGGGCAGGATGACGCCGCCGGGCTCGGACAGCCCCGGCACCAGGTCGGCCACCCGCCGGCTCCCCGCCGCCGAGCCGTCGCTCGACCACAGCTCGCGGCCGGCCTCGTCGTCGTAGGCGCTGAAGAAGAGCCGCCCGCCGGCCTCGACGAAGCCGCGCGCCGCCGTCGCCCGCGGCGCCAGCCGGCGGGTACCGAAGAAGCTGCCGTCGGTGCGCCACAAGCCCCGCCGCTCCGCCGCCTCCCCCGGCCGGCCGGAGTAGATCAGCGCCGTGCCCAGGCGGCCGAACGCCGGCGGCGCCGGCGGGCCGATCGGCAGCTCGAAGGCGGCGCCGGGAGCGCCGGCGTACCAAAGCGCGGGCTCGCCGGCGGCGGCCTCGGCGACCATCACCACCACCTCCCCTACCGCCGCCAGCCGCCGCGGATCCGACGAGCCCGGGTCGTGATCGAGGTCGGCGAGACGGGCGGTGCCGGCGGCGGTGCCGTCGCTCACCCAGGGCTCGAAGCCGGCGGCGTCGTAGGCCTTGAACAGCAGGCGATCGCCGAGCGCCGTCAGCCCCTCGAGCACCGGCTCGATCGGGATCGAGCCCGGCGGCCGGGCGAAGCTGCGCAAGCGCCGGGTGCGCGGTCCGCTGCCGTCGCTCGACCACAGCTCCGGCGTCCGGCCGCGCGGGCCGTTGACGGCGACGAAGAGCCGCTCGCCGGCGGCCGCCATGGCGACGGCGCCGGCGAAGGAGCGCAGGCCGTCGCGCACCAGCCGGGTACCGGCCTCGGTCCCGTCGCTCGACCACAGACTGACGGCATCCCCCAGCGGGCTCGAGCTGGCGAAGAAGAGCGCGTCCTGGAAGGCCGTGAGGGCGCGCACGCCGTGACGGCCGCCGGCGTCGCCGGCGACCGCCCGCCTCGTCCCCCGCTGGCTGCCGTCGCTGGCATAGAGGCTGCGGCCGCCGCCGTCACCGCTGGCGGCGAAGTAGGCGGCGCCGTCCACCGCCACCACCGCCGACGGGTGGCTGCTGCAGAATCCCGGGCAGAGGTCGCCCAGGGGGCCGGTCCCCTGCGGCGTGCCGTCGCTGGCCCAGGGCTCGGTGCCGAGAGCGCCCTGGGCGGCGTAGTAGAAGATCTCCCCGGCGCTGCCGAGGGCCTGGCAGAGACGGCAGGGACCGAGACGTTCGGTGCCCTCCGGCGTGCCGTCGCTGGCCCACAGCTGGGCCGGCGGCGGCGGATCGCACAGGCCGCAGAGGTCGTCGACGACGAAGAAGAAGCGCCCGCCGGCGGCGGCGAGCAGACGGACGGCGACGCCGAAATGCCCGGGGTCGAGGGCGAGGAGCGGCGCGGTGCCGGCACGGCTGCCGTCGCTCTGCCAGAGCACCGGCGCACCGGGCTCGCCGGCGACGAAGACCAGCCGATCCTCCCAGGCGGCGAAGATCGGCTGCTCGTCCAGGCCGTCGCAGGGTCCGGGGCAGAGATCGCGCACCAGGCCGGTGCCCGCCGCCGTGCCGTCGCTCGCCCACAGCTCGCGGCCGAAGACGGCGTCGGTGGCGCTGAAGAAGGCCCGCCCGCCGGCCACCACCAGACCCCTGGGCCCGCCGTCGCAGGGTCCGGGGCAGAGATCGCGCACCAGGCCGGTGCCCGGCGCCGTGCCGTCGCTCGCCCACAGCTCGGCGCCGAGCTGCGGGTGGCGGGCGCGAAACAGCAGCCGCCCGCCGAGCACCACCCGGTCGAAGTCGCGCAGGCCGTCGCCGCTGGCCGGGGTGGCGTTCAGGTCGGCGACCGGCACCGCCTCGAGGTCGAGGGGCGGCGTCCCCCGGGCGGCGAGCGCCGGGGCGAGAACGGCGAGGAGGATGGCGGCCAGGGGCAGAACGTTTCGCATGAGGCTCCGGTACTTTATTCTACCGTAGCATATCGAGGGCCGCCCCGCCAGGGGCGCGCAAGCGACCCTCGGCGAGGGGCGGCGGGCCCGGGGCGGCGGACGCCGGCGGTGGCAGGACGTCCCTCCGTGGGGACGGCTGGCGGCGGCGGCGGCGTGACTTCGCGCCGCTCGGCCACTATGCTCTGCCCATGCGCATCGACCGGATCTTCGCCGTCCTTCTCCTCGCCCTCGCCGCCACCGAGCTGCGCGCCCAGACCCCGCCCTGCCGGCCCTGCGCCGGGGTGCGGGTCGACGATCCCGCAGCCGTCGCCGCCGCCCTCCGCGCGCCGCCGGCGCTCGACGGCGAGGCGCGGCTCTACGTCGCCTGGCCGGCGGCCCTCGACGGCAGCGCCGCAGCCGGCACCTTCGCCGCCCTGCGCGACGCCGGCGGCACGCCGTGGGCGGTGCTGCGCTTCCGCACCCCGGCGCCGATCCGCGACCACCTCGAGGAGCTCGAGGGGGAACTGCGGGAGGTGGCGCGACTGGCGCGCAGCAGCGGCCCGCGGGCCCATTTCCAGATCGACTGGCCGGCGGCCGGCGACGCCGCGCCCGGCGATCTCGCCTTCCTGATCAAACGCGCGGCGGTGACCATCACCGGCGGCAACCCGCAGGCGCGGGTGCTGGCCGGACCGCTGAGCGCCGAGGCCGGCCGGCTGCGCGCCCTCTACGCCGAGGACGTCGCCGCCTACGTCGACGGCATCGCCCTGGCGCCGGCGGCGGCGGACGCCCTGGCGGCGGCGATCGCCCTCCTCGCCGACCTCGACCCGGGCAAGCCGGTGGTGGTCGACGCCCTGCCCTGGCCCGACGACCCGCGGCAGACCCTGCTGCAGGCCGCCGCCCAGGCCGCCGCCGGCGTCGCCGTGACCTTCTTCCGCCATCCCCGGCCGGCGGCGGCGGAGCTCCTCCCCTTGAAGCTCCTGGCGCGGGAGTTTCAAGGCGATCTCTCCCTCGACCCGAGCTCGGCGCCGGCCGGGGCCGAACGCGCCTGGAGCTTCGTCCGCGGCAGCGATCTCGGGCTGCGGGTCATCGCCGCCGCCGGCGACGGCACCGAGCTCGTCTTCGACGATCCCCAGTTGCGCCGGCCCGAGCTGGTCGACCCGGCGAGCGGCGAGGAGAGCCCGATCTTCGGCCAGCGCCGCACCGCCCGCGGCGGTCTGGCGGTGCCGGTCGAAGGCCCGGTGGTGCTGCTGCGTCTCGAGCGCGTCTCCGCCGCCGAGCTGGAGGGCATCGAGGAGGAGCTGACGGTAGCCGGCGAGCGCCAGCTGCCGGTGGAGGAGATCCTGCGCCGCCTGCAGGCCTTCGAGGACGATCAGGCCCGGCGCCTGCACCACTACCGGGCGCACAACACCCTGCACATGCGCTTCCGCCTGGGAGGCGGCACCAACACCATCGAAGCGACCTTCGCCGGCGACTTCTTCTTCGAACGCGGCCGCGGCTTCGACTGGGCATGGCAGGACTTCTACCTGAACGGCGTCAAATGGCGGCGCAAGACGATCCCCACCATCCCCCTCATCCAGCCCGAGAAGGCGGCGGTCCTGCCGCTCGAGATCACCTTCGGCAAGCAGTACGCCTACCGCCTGCGCGGCACCGCCGTGGTCGAAGGCCGCGACTGCTGGGTGGTCGACTTCGAGCCGCTGGCGGTCCAACCCGGCCTGCACCAGGGCACGGTGTGGATCGATCGCGAGATCTACGCCCGGGTCAAGACCCGGGCGCTCCAGGTCGGCCTCGAGGGCGACGTCATCTCGAGCGAGGAGACCATGATCTTCACCCCCGTCGGCGCCGGTGGCGAGCCCGCTCCATGGACGGCGGAGAGCTTCATCCTCCCCACCCGGGTGATCGGCCAGCAGGTGTGGTCGATCCTGAACAGCGCCACCCAGGTCGAGCGCGAGTCCGAGCTCACCGCCATCGAGATCAACGGCGAGGGCTTCGACGCCGCACGCCGGGCGGCCTATGCCTCGGAGGCCACCATGGTGCGCGATACCGAGCGGGGACTGCGCTACCTGGTCAAGGACGAGGACTCGGGCGAGCGACGGGTGAAGGAGGAGATCGAGAGCACCAAGCTCTTCCTCCTCGGCGGCGTCTTCTACGACGCCTCCCTCGACTTCCCGGTGCCCCTGGCCGGGATCAACTATTTCTCCCTCGACTTTCGCGGCAGCGGCAATCAGGTCAACCTCTTCTTCGCCGGGCCGCTGATCACCGGCAACGTCGCCGAGCCGCAGCTCTTCGGCAGCCGCTGGGACGCCGGCGCCAGCATCTTCGGCTTCTTCATCAACGCCGAGGAGGACCTCTACCGCAACGGCCGCCAGGCACTCGGCGAAACCGTCGAGCGCCGCCAGGCGAGGATCGCCCTCTTCCTCGGCCGTCCTCTCGGCAGCTTCTGGAAGCTCGACTTCACCTACGCCCTGCGCGCCGACGACTTCGGCCGGGCGGAGGATACCGATCCCTCGTTCATCGTCCCCGAGAGCACCTTGACCCACCGCCTCGAGGGCCAGCTGTCCTACAACCGCGGCGGCTGGCGCGGGGAGCTTCAGGGCAGCTTCAGCAAACGCCAGGACTGGCGCTTCTGGGGGCTGCCCGGCAACGACGAATTCGATCCCGAGCAGGAGGACTACCTGCTGTGGCAGGCGCGCGTGTCGAAGACCTGGTGGCTGCCCCGCTTCACCAAGCTCGCCGTCGCCGCCGAGCACCTGAACGGGGACGACCTCGACCGCTTCTCGAAGTACGACTTCAGCTTCTTCGGCGACGCCCGGGTGGCCGGCTACCAGAACGGCCTGGTCACCGCCTCCCGCGCCAGCGGCCTGCACCTGACCTACGGCCTCGACTTCGCCGAGGTCTTCCGCGTCCAGCTCAGCGGCGACGCGGTGTGGGCCACCGATCCGGCCACCGGCCTCGACAACGAGCTCCTCGCCGGCGTCAGCCTGAACGGCACCGTCGTCGGCCCGTGGTCGACCCTGATCAACTTCGACGTCGGCTACCCGGTCGACGGCCCGGCGGAGGACTTCGTCGTCAGCCTGGCCTTCCTCAAGCTGTTCAAATGATCGACCACGACGACGCGGCGGAGCGCGACGGCGACGGCGAGGCGGTGGAGCTCGAGATCACCGACACCCTGGACCTCCACCCCTTCCCCCCCTCCCAGATCAAGGACCTGGTGCGCGACTATCTCGACCTGGCCTACGAGCGGGGCCTGCGCCGCCTGCGCATCATCCACGGCAAGGGCCGCGGCGTCCAACGCCGCACCGTCCGCACCCTCCTCGAACGCGACCCCCGCGTCGTCGGTTTCCGCGACGCCCCCGACGCCAGCCATTGGGGCGCCACGGTGGTGACGCTCGAATAAACGCGCGAGACAGCAGCATGAGACTGCGCGAACGGCTCATCAACCTGCTCCTGGCTATCGCTTCCGTCGTGGTCTGCGGCCTCGTGCTGGAGGGGGCCCTGCGGACGTTCTACGCTTGGCGGAAGGCCATTGCCGTCGAAACGCGAGATCTATCACGGGACCTCGGTTGGGTCACCGAGGCCAATGTGACCAAGATCACCCGCGACGATGTCTACGGCGAGGTCAGCTACTCGACCGGCGAGTATGGGTTCCGGGTTTTCGGTGACGTCGCCAGCACCAGGATCAAGGTCCTGGTGCTGGGCGACTCGATCACCGCCGCTGAGACCGTATCGGACGGCGAGGTCTACTACGACGTCATGGCGCGCGAGCGTCCCGAGCTCGAGGTCTTCGCGTACGGTTGCGGCGGCTACGGGTCCCTGCAGGAAGCGATGATTCTCGATCGCTTCGTCGATCTCGTGCGCCCGGATCTGATCGTATGGCAGTTCTCGGGCAACGACGCCCTCAACAATGTGTACGAGTTAGAGTCGAGAAGCTTTATCAACAACAACCATATGACCCGGCCCTATCTCGAGGGAGGCCGGGTCGTATGGCGTTTCCCGACCCTCTACCGAGGACCGCTCGACCGCCTGCTACAGTCCTCCTACCTGCTGCGACTGCTCAACGTCCGCGGCAACATCCTGGGCGCCGAGCACCTCGGTTCGATCGAGGACGAGCTCGACGCCGCTCACCCGCTGATCGCGCGTGCCCGACAGGTCACCTCGGAGATCATGGGTCTGGTCCGGCGGCGTGGGGGCGATATTCAGATCGCCGCATTTGTCGCCGATCCACATAAATGGATGCAAATCTATCCGGCGATCTGCCGGCAACATGGCATCGCCTTCATCGACGGCATACCAGAAGCGATCACCGCCGCCCATGCGCGTGGCGAGACGGTCGATTTCCGCCCCCATGACACCCACTGGAACGCGGCCGGGCATGCAATCGCAGGCCACCTGCTGGCCGGCGCCCTGGGGGGCATGATCCAGCGAGGCGAGCTCGATCACCACGTTCGACACAGCGGCTCGCCCCTCGCTCTCTTGCGCCCAGAATCGGCAACTACCCTCGACCTCCTAAGCCTCGACTCCATGCTCAGCCGTGGTTTCGGCAACCTCGAAGGCCCATATCCCGACCTCGGCATGCCCTACCCGCTGCGTTGGATGATCGCACCCCAGGCGGAGATCTTCTTCGACGGCGGACGAACGACACAAATCGCACAGATGCTGCGTCTCCGAGTGCTGAGCAATGCCGACCAGACCCTAAACGTCACCATCAACGGGAAGCGAGCGTCAATCCAGCTGCCGGCAGAGCAATGGATCGAGTGGCGGTCACCACCGCTGGCCCCGGCGAGGACCGTTACGCTGCGCTTCGAAGCGAGCGCCCACATCACGGCGCCGAACGATGAACGCCAGCTCTTCGTCTTATTCAGCAAGCTCCAGCTTGAGGATGCGTCCTAACTGCCCCGGAAGGTACCAGGGGATTCGCCGGCCCCTGGAGGTGCCAGGGGCTCGATCCGTACGAGGTCGTCGTAGGCGTCGACGAGTCCGCTCTGTCGGAGCCGCGCCTCCTGCAGTTCAACCCGCGCCGGCCGGCCGCGCCGGAAGCCGTGCGCCTGACGGCGAGCGTGCC
>RFGL01000475.1 GCA_003697015.1 Acidobacteriota bacterium
GGGGGGCAGCGGGCCGGGGCCGCCGCCGGGGATCGCCGGAGTCCGCACCGCGAGGCTCAGGGTCTCGCCGAGGGAGGAGGTGAGCTCCGCGCTGGTCGCCTGCGGCGTCCCCGCGGCCGCCAGCCCGAAGAAGAAGGAGCTCTCACCGCCGCCGGGATGGGCGCCGGCGCATACCGGTGGATTGAACTGGATGGTGATGGCGTCGCCGGTCTGGGTGGCGGCGCTCGGAGCGACGGAGCCGAGACCGCCACCGGTCACCACGAAGAGATCTTCGGGGCTGCCGTCGCCGTCGTAATCGAGGGGCGCCACCGGGCCGAAGTCGAGCACCAGACGGGTGACGCAGGGCAGCGCCGTGACGCCGACCAGCTGGCGCAGATCGAGCCGGTATTCGTAAGGGATCAGGCCCTCCCCCGGCGTCCCGGGCTCGCCCGCCGGTGCGGTGCGGCTTTGCAAGAATGCGTCGCCGGTGGCACCGGCGAGAACGAAGTGGGCGCTCGAGTCGTCGACCGTGATCCGGCAGTCTGCGTCGAAGACGCAGTTGATGGCGGGCGCCGACACCGAGGCGACGTCGAGCGGAGCGCCGCGCGCCGCGGCAGCACACGCAAGAAGTACGGACGATGCAAGCAGCTTTCGAAACATCTCAATCTCCTCCTGGAGTTCATGGTTACCGCCGTCGCAGTCGCAAGGCGCGTACCACCCCTCCCCGGCGCTCGAGTACGGCCGCCCGAGATCCGGAAGGATTCGTATAAGATCTTTCGAATCAGCTAGATGCAGGCCAAAGGGAGGGTGGCCGGGCACCGCCGGCGAGGGGCGTGCTCCGAGGCGCCCGCCCGGTCGCCCCCTCAGCCGCCAACAACGTTGGCACCCGATTACCCCGGCTTCCGTCGATCTAGCGGTCGTGGGATACGGAAAAGTCGCTCAAGCCACATGACCACCGCGGTCGCGGCACCCGGGGGGTCAAGTAGGGGACGATGCGGTGGAGAAACCACCGTGCCTGGTAGGTACCGTCCATGATGGATGGGGAACCTCAGTCGACCACGGTATTGGCGCGATTTCCTTTATTATCAACTTTTCCATCAGACGTGGTTGTCTCTTGCTCGACCGTCCGCGGCGGGGGCGGGGGGCGTTTGCGCAGGAAGCGGTCGACCAGGCCCCAGAGGATGAGGAGGGGGGGCAGGTAGAGGGCGGCGCCGATGGCGAGGGTGGCGTTGCCCGGGCCGGTGAGCATGGCACCGAGCTGCTGGCGGAAGGGATCGTCGTTGATCAGGTAGGTCCAGGTGGACGACGGGCCTTTGAACCCCAGGCGCTCGAGGTCGAGCTCGCCGCCGCCGTCCGCGATGCGGTCGAAGGCGGCGCGGACGGCGTCGTCGATCTCCCCCTCCAGTCGGCGGAAGGCGGCGGCGGTCTCGACCTTGAAGTGGGTCAGGGGGTCCTCGCCGCCGAGGCCGACCAGGTGGCTGCCCTCGCGCAGATCGGCGACGAAGCTGAGGTGATCGCTCCAGGCGCGGTCGAGGCAGGCGAGGGTGACCGCGACCTCCGTCCGGCGGACGGCGTCGTCGCCGTGGCGGGCGACGAGCTCGTCGTAGGGGCGGCCGCGGCGCTGCCAGAGGTCGGGGCGGCGCTCGCCGCGGAGGAGGGCCTGGCGCCGCCGGTGGAGCAGCCGGCGCTGCTCCTCGATCGGCTGGGCGTAGCGCCACAGGGTCTTGCGGATCTCGCGGTTCTGGCCCTGGACGATGCGCTGAGCGCGGGCGATCTCCCGCCGCACCACCGGGTTGTCGATCGGCTCGGCCCGGGGCGGCGGTCGGAAGCGCGGCGGGATCAGGCGCTCGACGCCATAGCGCACCAGCAGGTCGTCTTCGAGGCTGATGAAGAAGCGACTGTCGCCCGGGTCCCCCTGGCGGCCGGCGCGGCCGCGCAACTGGAGGTCGACGCGCCGGCTCTCGTGCCGGTTGGTGCCGATGACGTAGAGGCCGCCGAGGGCGACCACCCGCCGGTGCTCCTCCGGATCGTCGCCGCCGAGGCGGACGTCGGTGCCGCGCCCGGCCATGTTGGTGGAGATGGTGACCGCCCCGAGACGGCCGGCGCGGGCGACGATCTCCGCCTCGCGGGCGTCGTTCTTGGCGTTCAGGACCTGGCAGGGGACGCCGGCGCCGGCCAGCCGCGCCGCCAGGCGCTCCGATTCGGCGATGGTCAGGGTGCCGGCGAGGATCGGCCGGCCGCTGGCGTGGACGCGGGCGATCTCCCGCACCACCGCCCGCTCCTTGGCCCGGCGGTGGGTGAAGACCACGTCCGGGTGGTCGCGGCGGATCATCGGCCGGTGGGTGGGGATCACCACCACCCGCAGACCGTAGAAGTCCATCAGCTCCTCGGCGGCGTCCTGGGCGGTGCCGGTCATGCCGCCCAGCCGGGGGTAGCCGGCGAGGAAGTGCTGCAGGGTGATCGAGCCCAGGATGCGGCCGTCCGAACCCCGTTCCACGCCCTCTTTCGCTTCCAGGGCGGCCTGCAGGCCGTCGGGCCAGTGGCGGTCCTCGACCACCCGGCCGGTGTGCTCGTCGACCACCTCCAGCCGCCCGTCGCGGACCACGTAGTCGGCGTCGCGATGCAGCAGCACCCGGGCGTGGAGGGCGCATTGCAGCTCGGTGAGCAGGAGGTAATTCTCCTCCGCCAGCAGATTGCCGCAGGCCAACGCCGCCTCCACGCGGTCGAAGCCGGCTTCGGTCAGGGCGACGTTGCGCCCGTGCTCGTCGACCTCGAAATCGACCCCGGCCGCGAGCTCGGCGACCAGCGCCGCCAGCCGCCGGGCGGAGGAATCCCGGCGCTCGACGCTGCCGGCGATGACCAGTGGCACCCGCGCCTCGTCGATCAGCAGCGAGTCGGCCTCGTCGGCCAGGGCGAAGTGGAAGGGGCGGTGGACGAGGTCGCGCACGCGCGTCGCCAGCAGGTCGCGCAGAAAGTCGAAGCCCGCCTCCTTGGCGGTGACGTAGGTGACGTCGGCGCGGTAGGCGCGGCGGCGTTCGGCGGCGCTCATCCCCTCCTCGACAAAGCCCACCGACAGGCCGAGCAGGCGGTAGATCGGCCCCATCCACCCGGCGTCCCGGCGCGCCAGGTAGTCGTTGAAGGTGAGGACGTGGACGCCTTTGCCGCTCAAGGCGTTCAGGTACGCGGGCATGACCGCCGCCAAGGTCTTCCCCTCGCCGGTCAGCATCTCGACCACCGCGCCGCGGTCGAGGGCCAGGGCGGCGACGACCTGTTCGTCGAAGGGCCGGAGCCCGAGACAGCGGCGGGCGGCCTCGCGCACCAGGGCATAGCCGCGGCAGCGCAGGTTCTGCCGCGGCTCGCCGGCCCGCGCCCGGGCGCGGAGCTCCTGCGACGCCGCCAGGAGCTCGCGGTCGGCGAGGGGGGCGAGCTCCGCCTCCAGCGCCCCGACCGCCGCCAGCGGCCGATCGTAGGCGCGCAGATCGAGCTCCACCGGCGAGCCCTTGAGCCGCGCCAGCCGCTGGCGCCAGGTGATCGCGTTCCGGACCATTGCAAGGTCAACCTGCAACCGTCGGCCTCCCGCCGCGCGATCGACCCTGGCGGATCCGCGGCGTCCTTCGCCGGCAGGAGGTTTCGTCTCCAGGAACCGGCGTCCTGCTACGAAGGCCGAGAATCATGCAAAGGCTCCTATGACGCCATCTCAAGTGAAGGGGAATCGCGCCAGGGCTTCTTGCCGCGCCTGATCGAGGCAGCTGCCGCCGCTCGCGACGAAGGCGGTGGATCGTGCAGGCGCGGGCGGATCAGGATCCTTCGCCGGCGCAGTCGCGGCAGCGGCCGTAGAGGGTGATGTCGTGCGCTTCGAGACGGAAACCGGTGGGGGTGAGATCGGCGATGCTGCCGGGGCAGTCGTCGACCTCGAAGACCCGGTCGCAGGCGCGGCAGTGGAAATGATGGTGGTGCTCCTTGCCCGCCAGCTCGTAGCGACTGGGGGCACCGGGCAGCTCGACGACGCGGAGGATGCCGTCCGCCACCAGGCGGCGCAGGTTGCGGTAGACCGTGGCGATGCCCAAGGCCGGCACGTCGGCCTGGGCGGCGCTGAGGATCTCCTGCGGCCCCACCGGCCGATCGGCGCGCTCGATCGCCTTGTGGATCGCCGCCCGCTGCTGGGTCTTGCGTCTCGCCGGGCTCTTCATGTCAACGGTTCGCCGTCGTCTGCCACCGGGGCACGCCGCCGCACGGCGTCGTTCGGAGCACGTTCCGACCTTATCAGCCCGCTGCCCGGGCGCCGGCGGCGACGGCCTGCGATCGTGCAACCGGCGGCGGCTGTGATCCGTACATGAAATGCTATAGAATTCCCCGTCGTGATCGTGCCTTGACCGCCAGTCCCACCCCGATGCGAAGCTACCTTCACCCCCTCGTCCTCCGTCGCGCCGTAGCCTGCCTGGCGCTGGCCGGCATCTGCTTGTCGCCCCTCCTGGCGGCGGCGGGAGCCGGGCACGAGGAGCATCACGCCGAAGCCGAGGGGCACTACGACTGGGTGCTGGCGGTCCCGCCCCACGACGACGCGACCCCCCATCTCGATCCGACCGAGCGGGTGTGGCATCGCCCCTGCCTGGCCTGCGTCTGGCAAGCGCGAAACGGCGGCGTCATCCTCGCCGCCGCCGTCGCGGCCACGCACCCGCCGGCCGCCGGGACGGCGCTTCCGGCCAGCGGCGCCGGTGCTTTCGCCCTGGTCCACGACCCGCGGCGCTCGCGCGCCCCGCCCCGCATCTGAGCTCCCAGCAGGCACCGAGCCTTCAGCCTTCGCCGCCCGACTGTGGGCGGTAGACCGCGCGTGTTCGACCGACAACGTCGCGGCCGGCAGCGGAAGCCGGCCGCCCGGGAGCTTCCGATGCATCACAAGATCCTTCTCCTCTCCTTGGGCATGCTCGCCGCCCTCGCCGCCCCCCTGGCGGCGGACGGTGGCGGCGTCCTCAGCGGGCGCGTCCTCACCCCTGCCGGGGAGCCCGCCAGCGGCGCCGTCGTGCGCCTCGTCGACCTCCACCGTCAAGTCACCACCACCGACGACGGCCTCTTCCGCTTCGACGGCGTACCGCCCGGCGAGTACCTGCTGGAAGCCCTGTCCGAGCGCTACGGCACCGGCGCCGCCACCGCCGTCGTCGCCGGCGGCGAGACGACGGCGGTGGACATCCTCCTCGACCTCGCCAGCCAGGTGGACGAGATCATCGTCACCGCCGGCGAAGCCCGGGCCAAGCTCGACCTCGCCCAAGCGGCCTCCTCCCTCGCCGGCGAGGACCTGCGGCTGCGCCTCCAGCCCAGCCTGGGGGAAACCCTGGCCCAGGAGCCCGGGGTCCATTCCACGTACTTCGCCCCCGGTGCCAGCCGGCCGGTGATCCGCGGCCTCGGCGGCGACCGGGTGCGGATGCTCGAGGGCGGCGTCGGCACCGGCGACGTGTCGTCGACCAGCCCCGACCACGCGGTGGCGGTCGAGCCCGCCAGCGCCGAGAGAATCGAGGTGATCCGCGGCCCGGCGACCCTGCTCTACGGCTCGAGCGCGGTCGGCGGGGTGGTCAACGTCATCGACCAGCGCATTCCCACCTACCGGGCCGAGGAAGCCTTCTCCGGGAGCCTCGAGGTGCGCGGCGGCACGGTCGCCGACGAGCGGGCCGGCAGCCTCAGCCTGGAGGGCGGCGGCGGCGCCTGGGCCTGGCACCTCGACGCCGGCAGGCGCGACGGCGACGACTACGCCATCCCCGGCTTCGCCGCCGTCAACCCCAGGCCGGGCGCCCGCCGGGGGGTGCTGGAGAACAGCGCTGCCGAGGCGCGGAACGCCACCCTCGGCGGCAGCTACTTCCTCGGCGACAAGGGGTACGTCGGCCTCTCGGTCAGCGGTACCGACAGCCGCTACGGCCTGCCGGGCGGCGAAGAGGAGGCGATCACCATCGACGCCGAGCAGCGGCGTTTCGACCTCAAGAGCGAGCTCACCGGTGCTTTCGGCCCCTTCCAGGGGCTGCGGATCCGCCTGGGGGCGAGCGACTACGAGCACCTCGAGCTCGAGGGACGGGAGATCGGCACGGTCTTCCGCAACGACGCCTGGGAAGGGCGCTTCGAGGCGGTGCAGGCGGCGCGCGGCGGCTGGACCGGCTCCCTCGGCCTGCAGCTCATGGAGCGCGACCTCGAGGCCGTCGGCGAGGAGGCCTTCATCAAGCCGACCGCCACCAGCAGCCGGGCCCTCTTCGCCTTCCAGGAGCTGGTGCGCGGCGACCTGCGCTACCAGCTCGGGGCCCGCTTCGAGCAGCAGGACCTGGACGTCCGCGACCCGCTGCTGCCGGACCGCTCCTTCAACGGCCTCTCCGCCTCCGCCGGCCTCGTCTGGCAGGCCAGCGACGCCTACAGCGTCGCCGTCAGCCTGGCGCGCTCGACCAAGCTGCCCAACGGCGAGGAGCTCTACTCCGACGGCCTGCACGTCGCCACCCGCGCCTTCGAGCTCGGCGACCCGCGGCTCGGCGAGGAAACCAGCCTCGGGCTCGACCTCGCCTTGCGCAAGGAGCAAGGGCGCTTGACCGGCGAGCTGACCCTCTTCGCCAACCGCTTCGACGACTTCATCTTCGAGGAGATCACCGGCGACGTCGTCGAGGGCTTCCCGGTGGCGCGCTTCACCCAGGCGGACGCCGACTTCACCGGTGCCGAGCTCGAGCTGCGAGGAGAGATCTTCGCCGGCGAGGGCAGCCATCTCGACCTGCAGCTCTTCGGCGACGTGGTGCGCGCCGAGCTGCGCGCCTCGGACCAGCCCCTGCCGCGCATCCCGCCCCTCCGCTACGGTGCCGGGCTCCATTTCCACACCGAGCGCCTGCACGCCATGACCGAGGTGCGCCGCGTCGCCCGCCAGGATCGCGTCGCCCCCCACGAGACCCCGACCGCGGGCTACGTCCTGGTCAACGCCAGCGTGTCCTATCGTTTCTTCCTCAAGGATCAGGTCGTCGACCTGCTGCTGCGCGGCACCAACCTGGGCGACGAGCTGGCCCGCAACCACGTCTCCTTCGTCAAGGATCAGGTGCCCTTGCCCGGCCGCGACTTCGCGTTGTCGATCCGCCTCTTGTTCTGATCCCGGCGGGGCGGTTGGACGCGGCCGCCGATCCGTGATAGAAACC
>RFGL01000050.1 GCA_003697015.1 Acidobacteriota bacterium
GGGTGCGGGTCGAGGACACCTTCCGCGCCCTGCACGACCTCACCCGCGCGGTGCGTCGCGAGGTGCCCCGCCGGCTGGTGGCGATCACCGGCTCGATGGGCAAGACCACCACCAAGGAGCTGCTGGCGTCGATGCTGGAACGCCGCTACCGCACCGCCAGGAGCCCGGGCAATCTGAACAATCTCTACGGCTTTCCCGTCGCGCTCCTGGGCATCCCCGACGATTGCGAGTGGATGGTCGCCGAAATGGGCATGTCGGTGCCGGGCGAGCTGCGCCGCGTCAGCGAGCTCGGGCGACCGGACGTGGCGCTCTTCACCAACGTGCGGCCGGTCCACCTGGAGAACTTCGCCAGCCTCGAGGCGATCGCCGAGGCCAAGGCGGAGCTCCTCGCCGGCCTGCCGCCCGGCGGCCTGGTGGTGGCCAACGCCGACGACCCGCGGGTGATGGGCATCGCCGCGCGTCACGACGGGCCGGTGGTGCGCTTCGGCTACGAGGACGAGCCCGGGGCACGACCGGAGCTGGCGGTCGCCGCCAGCTCGCCGCGACCCCGCGAGGGAGCGATCGGCAGCCGCTTCACCCTGCGGGCCGGGGAGAGGGCGGCGGCGGCCGAGCTGCCGCTCCACGGTCTCTACAACGTCGACAACGCCTTGGCGGCGGCGGGGTGTGCCCACCGCCTCGGGATCGGGCTCGAGGAGATCGTCCGCACCCTGGCCGAATTCGTCCCGCCGCGGGGCACCATGCGCGGCGAGGTCGAGAAGCTGGCGGGGGACGTCACCCTGATCGACGACGCCTACAACGCCAATCCCGACGCCGTCGTCAAGGCGCTGGAGAGCGCGGCGCTGTTGCCCGCCTCACGCCGCCTGGCGGTGCTCGGCGAGATGCTCGAGCTGGGGCCCGAGGCGCCCGCTTTCCACCGCGCGGTGGGCGAGAGGGCGGCGGACCTGGGCTTTGCGCGGGTGGTCGGCGTCGGGCCCCTCGCCCGTCACCTGAGCGACGCCGCCGGCAGTGCCGGGGCGGTCGCGAGCTGGCTGCCCGACGCCGCGGCGGCCGCGGCCTGGGCGAGCCGGGCGCTCGCCACCGGCGAGCTCGGCGCCGGCGACCTGGTGCTGGTCAAGGGATCGCGCGGCGTCGGTCTGGAGGCGGTGAGCGCGGCCTTGCGGCGGGCGGCGGCCGAACGGCAGGGGAGGGAGGGCTGATGCTCTTTCACCTCCTCTATCCCCTGCACGACGCCTGGGGCGGGTTCAACGTGGTGCGCTACGTCACCTTCCGCACCGGCGCCGCGGTGGTCACCGCCCTGTGTCTGTCCTGGCTCTTGGGCCCGTGGTTCATCCGCACCCTGCGCCGCTTGTCGGTGGGGCAGAACATCCGCGAGGTCGGCCCCCAGAGCCATCTGGTCAAGGCCGGCACGCCGACCATGGGCGGCCTGCTGATCCTGGTTTCCCTCGCCGTCGCCACCCTCCTGTGGGCCGATCTCACGAACCGCTACGTCTGGCTCGCCCTCGGCGTCACCCTGGCCTTCGGAGCGATCGGCTTTGCCGACGATTATCTGAAGGTGCGCCGCGGCCGCAATCTGGGATTGACCGCCCGCGCCAAGCTGGTCGCCCAGGTGGCGGCGGCGCTCGCCGCCGGCGTCGTGCTGCTGCGCTGGAGCTTCGCCTCGACCATCGCCCTGCCGCTGTTCAAGAATCAGATCTACGACGCCGGCTGGCTCTACGTGCCCTTCGTGGCGCTGATCCTGGTCAGCGCCTCGAATACGGTCAACCTGACGGACGGCCTCGACGGGCTGGCGATCGGCGCCACCCTGATCGCCGCCGCCGCCTACACCGTCTTCGTCTACGTCGCCGGCCACAAGGTGGTGGCAGCCTACCTGCAGGTCACCGCGGTGCCGGGGGCGTCGGAGGTCACCATCTTCTGCGGCGCCCTGGTCGGCGCCAGCATCGGCTTTCTGTGGTTCAACTGCCATCCGGCGGAGGTCTTCATGGGCGACGTCGGCTCCCTCGCCCTCGGCGGGGCGATCGGCATGGTGGCGGTGCTGTCGAAGCAGGAGCTGGTGCTGGTGGTGGTCGGCGGGCTGTTCGTCATCGAGGGGCTGTCGGTGATCGTCCAGGTCGGATCGTTCAAGCTGCGCGGCCAGCGGGTGTTTCGCATGGCGCCGCTCCACCATCACTTCGAGCTCAAGGGGTGGCCCGAGCCCAAGGTCATCGTGCGCTTCTGGATCCTCTCCCTGCTCTTTGCCCTGCTCGCCCTGGCGACCCTCAAACTGCGATGAGAACGGAGAACGCGACGGCGATGGCGATCGAGGTGCCCTGGTCGGACGGCGGCTGGCAGCGGGTGGTGGTCTACGGCCTCGGCCTCTCCGGCCGGGCCGCCGTACGCCTGCTGCGAGCCCGCGGAGTGGCGGTGATCGCGGCCGACGATCGGCCGGCGGACGAGCTCCCCGCCGGCGTCCTCGAGCCGCTGATCGCCGACCCGGAGATCACCCTGCTGCTCGGCCCGGAAGCGGCCGCCGGGCCGGCCCTCGAGGCCCTCCTCGCCGCCGCCGACGGCGTCGTCAAGAGCCCCGGGATCCCGGCCGATCGACCGCTGCTCGCCGCCGCCCGCCGCCACCGCCTGCCGGTGATCGGCGAGGTCGAGCTGGCCTTCGCCTGCCTCGACCCGAAGCGCGACGTGGTGCTCGCGGTCACCGGTTCGAACGGCAAGAGCACCACCACGGCGATGACCGCGGCGCTCCTCGTCGCCGCCGGCCGCCGGGCGGTGGCGTGCGGCAACATCGGCGCTCCGCTGGCCGACCAGGTGCCGCCGCCGGGGGCGGGGGATACGGAGCCGCGGGTACTGGTGGTGGAGCTGTCGAGCTTCCAGCTCGAGGACGTCGTCCACTTCCGGCCGCGGGCGGCGGCGCTGCTCAACCTGTCGCCGGACCACATCGACCGCCACGGCGACCTGGAGCGCTACCGCGCCGCCAAGGCGGCGATCTTCCGCAACCAGCGGGCCGGCGACCTGGCGGTGCTCAATGCCGACGACCCGCAGGTCGCCGGGCTGGCGGTGGCCGGCCGGCGGCGTTTCTTCTCCCGCCGGCGGCCGATCGGCGACGGCTGCTATCTGGAAGGGGATCGGGTCGTCGAGGTGACGCCGGACGGCGGCCGGCAGGAGCTCTTCCGCCCCGCCGACGTCGCGGTGGAGGGGCTGCACAATCTGGAGAACGCCATGGCCGCCGCCCTCCTGGCGCGCAGCCAGGCGGTGCCGGCGGCGGCGATCGCCCGCGGCCTGCGCCGTTTCGACGGCCTGCCCCATCGGCTGCAGCGGGTGGCGGAGCGCGACGGCGTGATCTGGTACGACGACTCGAAGGGCACCAATCTCGGCGCCACCGAGGCGTCCCTCGAGGGCTTTGCCGACGGCACCGTCCACCTGATTCTCGGCGGCCGCGCCAAGGGCACCGACTTCGCCCCCCTGGTGCCGCTGGTGGCGCGCAAGGCGAAGGCGGTCTACCTGATCGGGGAGGCGGCGGCGGCGATCGACCGCGCCCTCGAGGCCGGGGCGCCGCAGCTGCAGCGGATCGCCGCCGGCACCCTCGAGCGCGCCGTCGTCGAAGCCGCCGCCCGCGCCCGCCGCGGCGAGGTGGTGCTGCTGTCGCCGGCCTGCGCCAGCTTCGATCAGTTCGCCGATTTCGTCGACCGCGGGCGCACCTTCCAGCGCCTGGTCGCCGCCCTCGACGAGGCGGCGGCGAAGGGAGGGCGAGATGGCTCGTAAGCTGGCCTTCGACCGCCTGCTCTGCGCCGCCGTCATGCTGCTGGTCGGCCTCGGCCTGGTGATGGTCTACTCCACCACCAGCGTCCTCCTCGAGCGGGACGGACGACGGGATCGATCCGCGGCGCCGAACCATCGGCTCGAGACGGGGGGCTCGTCCAGCGAGCACCAGGCGCCGCGCGCGCGAGCCGGGGCGCCGGCCGAGCTGATCAACCCCTACTTCCTCAAGCAGGCCGTCGCAGCGGTGCTGGGGATCGCCGGCATGCTGATCGTGATGCACCTCGACTACCGCCTGCTGCGCAAGCCGGCGGTGCTCTACCCCCTGGTGCTCGCCGTCCTGGCGTTGCTCGTCGTGGTGCTCTTCGCCCGCGACCTCAACAACACCCGGCGCTGGTTCTTCGTCGGCGGCGTGTCGATCCAGCCCTCGGAGCTGGCCAAGCTGGCGCTGGTGCCCTACGTCGCCTACCACGTCTACCGCAAGCGCGACCGCATGAACAGCTACGCGGTGCTGCTGCCGTGCAGTTTCCTCACCGCCTTGATGGCGGCGTTGATCTGCATGGGGCAAGATCTCGACACCGCCGTGCTGCTGACCGTGCCGACCTTCGTCATCGTCTTCCTCGCCGGCCTCTCGTGGCAGCTGCTGGCGCTCGGCGCTCTCACCCTCTTGCCGACGGTGGTGACGATGGTGATGGTCACCCCCTACCGCCTGGAGCGCTTCTTCGCCTTTCTCAATCCGGAGAGCGACCCGCAGGGCGCCGGCTACCAGTCCCTGCAGTCCCTGATCGCCGTCGGCTCGGGCGGCGTGACCGGCCTGGGTCCGGGCAACAGCGTGCAGAAGCTGCACTTCCTGCCCTCCCCCCATGCCGACTTCGTCTTCGCCATCGTCGCCGAGGAGCTCGGCTTGATCGGCGCTCTGCTGGTGGTGGCGCTCTTCGCCGTCGTGCTGTGGCGCGGCATCCGCGCCGGGGTGAACGCGCCGGACGACTTCGGTGCCTACCTGGCGTGGGGATTCACCAGCGTGCTGGTGGTCCAGGCGCTGGTGCACGTCAGCGTCGCCCTGTCGCTCATGCCGGTGGTCGGCGTGCCCTTGCCCTTCATCTCCCACGGCGGCTCGTCCCTGGTGACCTCCCTGATCGCCGCCGGCTGGGTTCTCAACGTGTCGCAGCATGGATGATGGACGCCGCACGACCATGGACCGATCCCGCCGCCCGCCCGCGCCAACGGCGCGCCACGTGCTGCTCGCCGGCGGCGGCAGCGGCGGTCACGTCTTTCCGGCGCTGGCGATCGCCGACGCCCTCATCGCCCGGGGGTGGCGGGTGAGCTACGCCGGCTCGGCCCAGGGCCTCGAGGCGCGGCTTCTCGCCGGCCGCGACCTGCCGTTCTACGCCCTGCCGGCCCGGCCGGTGGTCGGGCGCGGCTTCCTCGCCCGCGGGCGCGCCCTGCTCACCCTCGCCCGCTCGGCTCTCGCCGCCCGCCGGCTGGTGCGCCGCCTGGAGGTGGCGGCGGTGGTCGGCACCGGCGGCTACGTCGCCGCGCCGGCGGTCTTGGGTGGCTGGCTGGCGCGGCGGCCGACGTTGCTGTTCGAGCCCAACGCGCGCGCCGGGCTGGCCAATCGCGCCCTGTCGCGGCTGGCGTCGGCGGCAGCCCTCGCCTACCCGCAGACCGCCGCCGAGTTGCGCTGCCCGTCGACGGTCACCGGCGTGCCGGTACGGCGGGACTTCTTCGCCGTTCCCGACGATCTCCCGCCGGCGCCGCCGTGGCGCCTGCTGGTGCTCGGCGGCAGTCAGGGGGCGCGGCAGCTCAACGAGCTGCTGCCCGCCGCCCTCGCCCGCCGTTCGGCCGCGGCGCCGCCGCTCAGCGTCCACCACCAGAGCGGGCCGCAGCATGTGGAAGCGACCCGCGCGGCCTACGCCGAGCTCGCCGAGCGCGGACTGGCGGTGCGGGTCGAGCCCTTCGTCGACGACGTCGCCGGTGCCATGGCGCGCAGCCATCTGGTGCTGTCGCGCGCCGGCGCCATCACCCTGGCCGAGCTCTGCGCCGCCGGCCGGCCGGCGATCCTGGTTCCTCTCGCCCTGGCCGGCGGTCACCAGAGAGACAACGCCGCCGCCTTGGAGGCCGCCGGGGCGGCGCGGCTGCTCGCCGGCGACGCCGCCACCCCCGCGGCGCTGGCGGCGCTCCTCGATGAGCTGCTGGCGCCTTCGCCTTCGCCCCTGCCCGCCATGGCCCGCGCCGCCCGCCGCCTGGCGCGCCGCGACGCCGCCGCCAGGATCGCCGGCCGGCTCGCCACCTTGCTCGGGGAGGAGGGCTGATGTTCGATACCTTCGCCGGCCTCGAGCACGTCCACTTCGTCGGCATCGGCGGCGCCGGCATGAGCGGCATCGCCGAGGTGCTGCAGGGCTACGAGCTGACGGTCAGCGGCTGCGACCTGGCACGGGGCGAGAGCGTGACGCGGCTCGAGGATCTGGGCATCCGGGTCTGCCGCGGGCACGATCCGGCGCATCTCGAGGGCGTCGACCTGGTGGTCAAGTCGTCGGCGGTGGCGGCCGACAACGAGGAGATCGTAGCGGCCCGCCAGCGCGGCATCACGGTCGTCCGCCGGGCCGAGATGCTGGCCGAGCTGATGCGCCTGAAATACGGCATCGCCGTCGCCGGCACCCACGGCAAGACCACCACCACCTCGTTGATCGGCAGCCTGCTGACCGACAGCGGTCTCGATCCGACGGTGATCGTCGGCGGCCGCATGCGGGTCTCCGGCACCGGCGCGCGCATCGGCGCCAGCCACTACCTGGTCGCCGAGGCGGACGAATTCGACCGCAGTTTTCTGCGCTTGATGCCGATCATCGCGGTGATCACCTCGATCGACGAGGACCACCTCGACACCTACGGCGACCTCGACGCGATCTGCGACGCCTTCGTCGACTTCGCCAGCCGCGTCCCCTTCTTCGGCCAGATCGTCCTCTGCCTCGACGACCCCAACGTGCAGCGCATCCTGCCCCAGCTCGCCGCCGAGCACCGGGTGGTGACCTACGGCTTCTCGCCCCAGGCCGACCTGGCGGCGGTCGAGCTCGAGCCGACCCCGGCCGGCTGGCGCTTCGGCGTCGTCAATGCCCGTCACGGCAAGCTCGCCACCGTCTCCCTGCCGATGCTCGGCAAGCACAA
>RFGL01000476.1 GCA_003697015.1 Acidobacteriota bacterium
GCCGAGAGCGGCGAAGAGCACCGCCTCCTCCCCCACCGCCCACCAGCCGCGGCGGCCGTCCTTCAAGCGGCTGGCGGCGCGGTGCCAGCCGGGACCGAGGTGCGGGCGCACCGACCGGTGGCCGAAATCGAGGCGCTCGACGCGGAAGTCGATCGCCGGCGACAGGCGCGAGTCGAGGTAGGACCACGACTCCGCATCGGCCACCGGACCGGCGAGGCGGAAGCGGTGCAGGGCGTCGAGGTAGGGATCGCTCCAATCGCCGCGCAGCCAACGGTAGTAGCCGAAGACGCGCCGCCGCCCCGCCGCGGTCGCCTCGAGGGCGAGGATCGACCGGCCGGGGAATGCGTCGCCGGCGACGCCGAGCAGGTCGCAGAGCGTCGCCGGCAGGTCGGTGATGGCGCTCGGCGCCTGACTGGTGACGAGGGGGCCGCGAGCGCCGGCGGGTTTGATCAGCAGCAGGGGCAGGGCCTGGCCGGCGATCGGCGCCAGACCGCCGATCGCGTCGCGGCCGCGGAAGTCGCGCGGCGGCAGGAAGACCCCGTGGTCGGAGGCGACGACGATCGGGCTCGAATCGTAGAGTCCGAGGCGGCGCAGCCGGTCGAGGTAGGCGCTCACCGGCCGCAGGGCGCAGCGCGCCTGGGCGAGGTAGGTGGCGCGGGTCTTGCGCTTGACGCCGATGAAGCGGCAGTCGCGGTCGACGACGATCGGCAGGTGGGCGCCGCCGAGGTGGAGGAACTTGACCACCGGCGGCCGATCGACCACCGTCATGCGCCGGGTCAGCTCGTCGAGCACCGCCTTGCCGTTGACCGCCTGATAGGCGCGATGGCGGAAATCGAAACGCCCCTGAAGGCGCCACCTCTGGTGATTGTAGACCCAGGGCTTGAGCCCGTGGGGCAGGTGGCGGAAGAGGCTCAGGTCGAGGAGCTGGGCGGCGGCGAAGCGCCGCTCTTGGCGCGCTCCGACGAAGGGCCGCGGGATCGCCCAGCGGTGGCTCGCCGGGCCGCGGACGAAGGGCTGGGTGATCGACGCCAGGTCGACCTCATGGCCGGCCGCCAGCAACCGGCCGAGGACCGAGCGCTGATCGAGGGCCCGGGCGACGTAGTCCGCCGCCGGCTCGTCGTTGCCGTAGGGGATGCCCGACAGCATCGCCGGAAGGCTGAACTTGGTGGTCGGAAAGGCGCCGGCGTGGTCGGCGTAGAAGGTGAAGCCGTCGAAGCTCCGCGCCAGCTCGTCGTCGCCCTCGACCAGCTCGGCGAAGACGTCGCTCTGGAAGGCGTCGAGAATGAGGACGATGGCGTTGCCGCGCGGTGCGTAGCTGAAGATCGCCGGCGGCGGCGCGGCGGTGGACGGCGGCGGCGACGATGGCGGAGCGCCGCCGACCCAGGGCAGAGCGAGGAGCTGGAGGAGCAGGAGCGCACCGCTGGCGAAGGGCGCCACCGCCGCCAGCCGGCGGCGGGCGGCGACGGCGAGCAGCGGCAGGGCGAGCCACAGCGCCAGCTCCCACCGGCCGCGCCCGGCGTGACGGGCGAAGTCGAGCTCGCTGCCGTCGAGGGGGCCGTAGCTCACCACCAGTACGTTGCCCTGCAGCCACAGCAGGAGGCCGGCGGCGAAGGTCAGTGCCGTCCACGCCGCCGCGGCCCGCGGCGGCAGCAGGGCGGCGACGAGGGCGAGGGCGAGCACCGCCGCCGGCAGCAGGGGCCACCACTGCGCCGCCAGCGAGGCGAAGCCGTAGAGCTGCTCGGCGCGGTTGGTGGCGTGGATGGCGTAGGGGCCGAAGACCAGCAGCTGGGACGCCGCCAGCAGGGCGGGGAGGAGGGCGGCGGCGAAGCGCCGGCGGCGCGGTGGTGGGTCTGGCGTCGGCACGGCGAGGGCGGCTCCTCAGACCGGATCCCGCAGCGGCCGCAGGGGACGCAGGGGCTGCCCCAGGGCCGCTTCCACCGCCGCCAGCAGCGAACCGTCCTCGATCGTCCGCCGCAGACGGCGGATCTCTTCGGCCAGGGAACGATCCTCGGTCAGGGGGGCGACGATCGCCCGTACCCGGCGGTAGGCCTCGGCGCTGCCGCGGCCGAGGCGTGCGGCGATCGCCGGCCGCCGGCCCGCCGCCACCGCGGCGCGGAATCGCCGGGCCTCCTCCTCCGCCTCCGCCCACCCCGCCGGGGGGGCGGGGGGCTGCGGCGGCAGGGCCATCGCCAGGCGCCACTCCACCGCCTGCGCCGCCACCATCAGCTCGATCGCCACCACCGCCTGGGCGTTGGCCAGCACGCTGCGTAGCTTGCGCGCCGCGGTGGTCGCCATCGCCACGTGGTCTTCCGAGTTGGCGGAGGTGGGGATCGAGTCGACCGACGCCGGGTGGCAGAGGACCTTATTCTCGGACACCAGGGAGGCGGCGGTGTACTGGCAGATCATGTAGCCCGAGTTGACGCCGCGCTGCGGCGTGAGGTCGGCGGGCAGGCCGCGGTTGTGGTGCGGATCGAGGAGCATCTGAACGCGGCGTTCGGCGACGTCGGCCAGCTCGGCGACGGCGATGGCGAGGAAATCCGCCGCCAGGGCGATCGGCTGACCGTGGAAGTTGCCCGCCGAGTAGGAGCGGCGCTCCTCGCCGTGATACCCCGGCGGCCAGTTGGCGCGGAATCCGTGGTCCCACGGCGGGGCGTCGGAGGGAAAGAAAAGCGGGTTGTCGGTGGCGGCGTTGAGCTCGCGCTCGACCACCATCCGCGCGTAGGCGATGGCGTCGCGGCTGGCGCCGTGGACCGCCGGCGCGCAGCGCACCGAGTAGACGTCCTGCACCGCCGGCGCCGCGTCGACCAGCTCGCTGCCCGCGACCAGCAGGCGGACGTTGGCGGCGCTGTCGCGCTGGCCGCGCATCCCCCGGGCGCGGTGGACCAGCGGGTCGAAGGCGCGGGCGCAACCGCAGATCGCCTCCAGGGTAAGGCCGGCGGCGACGTCGGCGAGACCGGCGAGGCGCGCCGCGTCGTGGACCGCCAGGGCGAGGAGGGCGGCGGAGAAGGTGGCGCCGTTGATCAACGCCAGCCCCTCCTTGAAGCTCGGCTGGGGCGGCTCCATGCCCAGGTCCTCGGCCAGCACGGCGGCCGGCCGCAGCGCCCCCGGCCGCCCCCGCACCTCGGCGGCGCTCTGCACCCGGTAGTAGCGGCCGGTGCCGAGGAAGACGGCGAAGAGGTGGGCCAGGGGGCAGAGGTCGCCGCTCGAGCCGAGGGAACCGCGCTGCGGCACCAGCGGCACGATGCCGCGCTCGAGCATCGCCTTCACCGCCAGGGCGACGGCCGGCCTGACGCCGGAGTGGCCCTTGAGGAAGGCGTTCAAACGGATCAACAGGGTCGCTCGCACCACCTCGGCGGGAAAGTAATTGGCCGCCTCGTCCGCATCGCTGCTCTCCCCCACCCCGACGGCGTGGCTGAGCAGCAGATTGCGCTGCAGGCGCTCCAGCTCGTCCGCCGCCACCGGCTGATCCTTGAATTTGCCGAAGCCGGTGGTCACCCCGTAGTCGGTGACCGGGGGCCCGCCGTCGCCGGCGCGGTAGCGGGCGAAGGCCCGGCGGTAGCGGTCGGCGATGGCCTCGACCTGCCGCCGGCCGGCCTCCAGCCGCTCGACGGCGGCGGGGTCGAGGGCGATGGGGACGGAGGGGTCGCGGGCGGCGCGCGCCAGCTCCTCGACGGTCAGGGAATCGCCGTCGAGGACCACCGCCGGCCCACCGTTCAACGCTCCTCCCCGGCGATGACGGCGAGCATGCGGCGCACCGTCGCCACCAACTCGCTGCGCGGCACCCGGCGCTGGCCCGGGCGTTCCTCCAGCCACGCCTCACGCTCCTGCACCTGCTCGGAGCGCCGTTTGCCGACCCCCATGTCCTTGATCTGGACCTCCTGGCGCTGGTGCTCGTCCGGGCCGACGATGACGCACAGGGGGATGCCGCAGGCGTCGGCGTACTTGAGCTGCTTGCCCACCCTCCCGGCGCTGCCGAGGTAGAGCTCGGCGGGGATGCCGGCGCGTCGCAGCTCATAGGTCATGGCCAGGTACTCGCTCTCCAAGGCGCGGTCGAAGACCGTCACCAGCACCGCGGCGGTGGCCTTCTTCGCCGGCAGCCGGCCGAGGTGCTCGAGGGCGGCGAGCAGGCGGTCGACCCCCATCGAGGCGCCGGTCGCCGGCACCTTCTGGCCGGAGAAGCGCTCGACCAGGAAGTCGTAGCGCCCGCCGCCGAAGACCGAGCCGAACTGCGGCGCGTCGGCCAGCACCGCCTCGAAGACCGGGCCGGTGTAGTAGGCCAGGCCGCGGGCGATCGACAGGTCGAGAGCGGCCTGCCGGTCGTCGTAGCCCAGGGCGCTCAAGTGGCCGGCGATGCGGGCGACGACGTCGATCTCGGCGGCGGCGTGCTCGAGGCCGGAGAAGAGCTCGCGCAGCTGGCCGATCACCTCCTCCCGCTGCGGCGCGCGGATGGCGAGGAAGCGCTCGATAAGCTCCACCTGGGCGGCGGCCAGGCCGAGGCCCGCCACCTCGTCCCCCGATTCGTCGCGGTAGCCGCCCTGCAGCTCCAGGCGGACCTTGTCGATCCCTTTCTTGTCCAGCTTGTCGAGCACCCGGAAGACGTCGCTGCCCTGGCGGCGCGGGATCTCGGCGTAGTCGAGCAGCAGGTTGAGCAGGGCGCGGCTGGAGAAGCGCACCCGGTAGTCCACCCCCAGGGCGGCGAGCGCGTCGCACATGCCGGCGATGATCTCGGCGTCGGCGACCTCCGACGCCACCCCCACCGAGTCGAGGTCGAATTGGGTGAACTCGCGGAAGCGTCCGGGGTCGGGCTTGTCGGCGCGCCACACCGTCGCCACCTGGTAGCGGCGGAAGGGCCGCGGCAGGTCCCGGTACTGGGCCACCACCCGCGCCAGCGGCACGGTGAGGTCGAAGCGCAGGCCGAGGGCGTCCCGGCCCGGGCTGTGGATGCGGTCCGGGTTGCGCACGGTGAAGAGGGAGCGCGCCGCCTCCTCGCCGGCGGCGGAGCCGGTCAGCACCTCCAGGTACTCGATCGCCGGCGTCTCCAGGGGCACGAAGCCGTAGCGCTCGTAGACCGCACGCACGCGGTCGATCATCCACTGCCGGGCCAGCACCTGCTGTGGCATGAGATCTTGCAACCCCTTGAAAATCCGGGGCTTGACGGTGTCCGACATGGAGGATCTCCCAGCTCGATCGGGGCCCGACGCGGTGCCGGCGACGGCCCGTCCGCCGCCCGCCCCGCCGCTCCCCGGGGGCGACCGACTATGCCACAGGGCGGCGCGGCCGAACAATACGGCGCCCCGCCGGCGCGGACGCCATGCTCAGCCCGCCGCCAGCCGCCGGGCGAGACGCGGCAGGACGGCGACGTCGGCGGCGGTCCAGGGGACGTCGCCGAGCTCACCGGCGGCGAGCCAACGCACCGCCCGGTGCTCGGTGAGTTTGAGACGGCCGCCGCGGACCGTGGCGAGGTAGACGTCGAGCACCAGGTGGCGGCCGTCGTCGCGGATCTCGCTGCGGCCGAGGAAGTCGCCGGCGGCGACGCGGAGGCCGAGCTCCTCGCGGATCTCGCGCTCGAGGGCGGAGCGCGGCGTCTCCCCGGGCTCGACCTTGCCCCCGGGCAGCTCCCACTTGCCCGCCGACCGCGTCCCGTCGCCGCGCTGGGCGACGAGGCAGCGACCCCGGTCGACGATGGCGGCGCCGACGACGTGGAGGGCGCCCGGCGAGGGAGGAGGGGGCTCGTTCATCGACGGCCGCACGCTAGCACGGCGGGCGGCGGTGGGTCATAATCCGCTCCCGCGGCGGCGCGATCCGCCCGGCCGGAGCCCCGATGTCGATTTCCAGCCAAGCCTACCGCGACGCCTTGAGCCGCTTCCCCGCCGGCGTCTGCATCGTCACCGCCCGCGCCGGCGACAAGCGCCACGGCATGACCGTGTCGGCCTTCGTCTCGGTGTCGGCATCGCCGCCGCTGGTGGCGGTGGTGATCGACCAGGCTCACGCCATCAACCCCCTGCTGCGCGGCGAGCGGGCCTGTTTCGCGGTCAACGTCCTGGCTCACGACCAGCGGCGGCTGGCCGACCGCTTCGCCTTCGTCAAAGACGAGGACCGCTTCCTCGAGGGCCGCTGGAGCCGCGCCGTCACCGGCGCTCCGATCCTCTCCGACGCCCTCGCCTGGCTCGACTGCGAGGTGCACAGCGCCCAGCCGGCGGGCAGCCACACGATCTACGTCGGTGCGGTGCGCGCCAGCCGCCTGGTGCGGCCGCAGGACGCGCCCCTGGTCTATTGGAAGAGGGGCTACCGGCGGCTCGCTCCGGGCTGACGAAGCCGCCCTTGCCCGGCGCTCGCTGGTCGGCGATCATACGGCCCATGGCATCGACCAATCAGGAGCTGGCCCGGATCTTCAGCGAGATGGCAGCCGCCCTCGAGCTGACCGGCGCCAACCCCTTCCGCGCGGTGTCGAACAACCGCGTGGCGCGGGAGCTGCGCGACCTGACGGAGGACGTCGGCGCGCTGGTGGCGGAGGATCCGGAGACGGCGGTGGCGCGGCTCACCGCCCTGCCGGGGATCGGCAAGGGGTCGGCGCAGAAGATCGTCGAATACGTCCAGACCGGCGGGATCGACGAGCACCGCAAGCTGATGGCCAAGGTCCCCCGCGGCCTCTTCGAGGTGCTGGAGATCCCCGGCATCGGCCCCAAGGCGGCGAAGGCGATGTGGGAGCAGCTCGGCATCGAGAGCGTCGCCGACCTCAAGGCGCGGCTCGACGATCCGGCCCTCGCCGCCCTGCCGCGGATGGGCAAGAAGACGGTGGAGAACATCCGCCGCGCCATCCTCTTCAGCGAGAAGACCGCCGCCCGGGTGCCGCTCGGCAAGGCCCTGCCCCTGGCGATCGCCCTGCGCGACGAGCTGGCGGCCCTCCCCGGCGTCCGCCGGCTGGAGTACGCCGGCAGCCTGCGCCGCGGCTGCGAGACCATCGGCGATCTCGACTTCGTCGCCGCCTGCGACGATCCGGAGGGGGTGCGCCGGCGCTTCACCGAGCATCCGTCGGTGACCCAGGTCCTGGCCCACGGCGACACCAAGTGCTCGGTGCGTCTGGAGAGCGAGGGGGTGGCGATCCAGGCCGACCTCCGACTGGTGCCGGAAGCGGTCTACGGCGCCGCCCTGCTCTACTTCACCGGCTCCAAGGAGCACAACGTGCGGCTGCGCGAGCGGGCGATCAAACGCGGCCTGCGGCTCAACGAGTACGGGCTCTTCCGCGGCAGCGAGGAACGGCCGCAGGAGCAGGGCAAGAAACCCCTGGCGGCGGCCACCGAGGAAGAGATCTACGCCGCCCTCGACCTGCCCTGGATCCCGCCCGAGCTGCGCGAGGACCGCGGCGAGCTCGACCGGCCGCCGCCGCGGTTGATCGAGGTGGGCGACGTCAAGGCCGAGCTCCACGCCCACACCACGGCGAGCGACGGCCGCATGTCGATCGCCGAGCTGGCGGCCTGCGCCCGCGAGCGCGGCTTCCACACCGTGGCGGTGACCGACCACTCCCCCAGCCAGGTGATCGCCAACGGCCTCTCCCCCGAGCGCCTCCTCGACCACCTGGCGGCGGTCCGGGCGGCGAACGACGAGGTCCGCGACGTCACCATCCTCGCCGGCAGCGAGGTCGACGTGCTGCCCGACGGCCGCCTGGACTACGACGACGAGCTGCTGCGCCGGCTCGACCTGGTGGTCGCCTCCCCCCACGCCGCCCTGCGCCAGTCGCCGGCCGAGGCCACCGCCCGCCTGCTGAAGGCCATCGCCCACCCCCGGGTGCACGTCATCGGCCATCCCACCGGCCGCATCGTCGGCCGCCGCGAGGGCCTGGCCCCGGACATGGCGGCCCTCTTCGCCGCCGCCGCCGAGCACGACGTGGCGCTCGAGGTCAACGCCAACTGGCTGCGCCTCGACCTGCGCGACGTCCACGTCCGCGGCGCCCTCGACCACGGCTGCAAGATCGCCATCGACACCGACGCCCACCGCCCGGAGCACTTCGACCTGCTGATCTACGGCGTCCTCACCGCCCGCCGCGGCGGCCTCGAGGCGGCGTCGTGCATCAACGCCTGGCCGGCCGAGAAGCTCCACGCCTGGCTGGCAGCCAAGCGCGACGCCTAGCCGGCGGTCGCCGGCGGGCCGTCGCCGGCGGCCGGCTCGAGGGCGGCGAGGAGGGCGTCGACGCGGTAGGCGGAGGGGGCTTCGGCGGCGGCGAGGGCGCGGCCGACGGCCAGGACGCGGCGCAGCAGACCGGCGTCGGGCGCGGCGGCGAGCTCGAGGCGGGCGGTGGCGAGGAGCCACCAGAGGAGCTCGCGGTAGCCGTCGCGGTCGAAAAACGTCGCGCCGGCGAATTCGTTGACGCCGAGCACGCGGCACGCCTCCTCGTCCGCCAGCAGGATCTCGACCAGGTGGGCGGCGGGACGCTCGGGGTCGAGCCGGCGGTACCAGCCCTGATGCGCCACCAGGAGCTTGAGCGCCGCCACCTGGCGGACCGCCTCCTGCGGCTCGATCCCGAGCTCGCGCAGCAGGGTCTCGAGGCGCCGGCCGAGCATCAGCTGATCGATCAGGGCGCGGCCGGCGGCGGCGACGTCGTCGTCGTCGCCGCGCAGGCATCCCAGGCGGTGGACCAGGATCCAAGCGATCAGGGCGTAGGCC